>JANLPA010000090.1:0-27442 GCA_031366855.1 Hyphomicrobiales bacterium
GAGTCATGATAACCACGAATCGCAAGTAACCCTGCATATTCACCTTGGCTGCCGGCATTTGGTTGCAGCGACACGTTATCAAAGCCAGTGATTTCACACAGCATGGCTTCCAAGCTTGCAAACAATTCCGCATAGCCTTTGGCCTGATTGAGCGGAGCAAACGGGTGCATGTTGCCAAAATTGCCCCACGTAACCGGGATCATCTCGCTGGCCGCATTCAGCTTCATGGTGCAGGATCCTAATGCGATCATGGCTTGATCTAATGCGAGGTCTTTGCCTTGGAGCAGCCGCAAGTATCGCATCATTTCTGTTTCAGAATGATAGGAACTGAATGTGGGGTGCGTGAGATATTTCGAAGTACGGCGCAGCGATTGTGGAATGGACGACGAAGCCTCTGCAGGCTTTGCACCAAACACCGCGAGCGCATTTTGTAAATCGTCTTCACGCGTGGTTTCGTCGAAGGACACGGCCACATGATCAACATCCACAAGGCGCATATTGATGCGTTTCGCTTTTGCTGCGGCAATAATTTTCTCGGCATCGCACCGCACTGTTACAGTGTCAAAGAATGTTTCATTCACCACCGATGATTTCAGAGCCGCCGCAAACCGTGCAGCACATTCGTGTGCGTGGGCAGCAATGGTTTTCACACCTTCTGGTCCATGATAAACCGCATACATCGAAGCCATCACCGAGAGCAGCACTTGCGCCGTGCAAATATTGCTGGTGGCTTTGTCACGCCTGATATGTTGCTCGCGCGTTTGCAACGCCATGCGCAGGGCGCGGTTGCCTTGGGCATCAACCGACACGCCAATGAGGCGGCCGGGCATCACGCGCTTATATTCATCTTTGGTGGCAAAAAAGGCGGCATGTGGCCCACCATAACCCATGGGCACTCCAAAGCGTTGCGCGGAACCAATAGCAATATCGGCACCGAGTTCTCCTGGCGATTTCAGCAAGGCGAGTGCCAACAAATCCGTGGCCATAATGGCAAAAGCACCTTCACCATGCAGATCAGCAGCGGTCGAAGTGAAATCACGCAAAGCACCTGATGAACCGGGATATGAGAGCAAGGCCGCAAAAACCTTAGCGGGCTTCAAATCTTTCAGTGGATCACCGATTTCAATGTCGATGCCAAAACCTTTGGCACGGGTTTGCAACACCGCGATGGTTTGCGGGTGTGTGTCAACATCAACAAAGAAAACATTGGCAGAGGATTTAGCAACACGCTTAGCCATGGCCATGGCTTCAGCGGCGGCTGTGGCTTCATCAAGCAAAGAAGCGTTGGCGATTTCAAGCCCAGTGAGATCAATCACCACCTGTTGAAAGTTAAGCAGCGCTTCAAGGCGGCCTTGGCTCACTTCAGCTTGATAAGGCGTGTAAGCCGTGTACCAACCCGGATTTTCTAGCACATTGCGCAGGACAACTTTCGGCGTGGTGGTGCCGTAATAGCCCATGCCAATCATCGAGGTGTAAACCTCGTTTTTATTGGCCATTTTCCTAATGGCCGACAGCGCTTCACGCTCACTAAGCGCTTCCGGCAAGTTAAGGACTCGTGTGCTGCGAATTTTCGCGGGCACGGCTTTGGTTATAAATTCGTCGAGAGATGATGCACCCAAAGTTTTGAGCATCGATGTAGTTTCAGCAGCATTGGGTCCAATGTGGCGGGGGATAAAATCAGGTGTCATATCAGCCTGCCACAAACTTATCATAAGCGGCTTTGTCCATGAGACTATCCAACTCGCCCACATTGCTCAGCTTAATTTTCATAAACCAACCGTCATTTTCAGCGGCACGGTTCACTAAGGCAGGGTCGCCTGAAAGCTCGGCATTGACTTCCACAACTTCGCCAGAAACTGGCGTGTAAACTTCACTTGCGGCCTTCACACTTTCGACGGTGGCAACAGAAGCATTAGCAGTAATGGTGCTACCAACTTTTGGCAGCTCCACATAAACCACATCGCCCAACTGCTCTTGCGCATGGTTGGTGATGCCCACCGTAGCGATGTTACCTTCAAGTGTGAGCCACTCATGATCTTTGGAAAATTTCATTTTGGTGTTTCCTATCGTTTGAAATTATTGGGAACAAAGGGGAGTTTAACTATGATTGCTGGCATCGGCGTGCCCCGCACCAGCAATTGAACTTTTGTATCAAGCGCCGCATAAGCCGTTTCCACATAACCCATAGCCACTGGGCCATTCACGCTAGGGCCAAACCCACCTGAGGTGATGACGCCAATTTTGCGGCCACTCTCATCTTGAATTTCCGTGCCCTCGCGGGCGGGTGCGCGGCCCTCTGGTTTTATGCCAACACGTTTACGCGAAACACCGGCCAGCAACTCTCGCTGAACCCTATGGGCCCCAATGAAGCCACCTTCGGTGCGCCTGCGTTTGGCAATCGACCAATTTAGGCCAGCTTCAATGGGGGAAGTGGTGCGATCAATGTCATGCCCATAAAGGCACAAACCTGCTTCCAAGCGCAGTGAGTCGCGCGCCCCAAGGCCAATGGGCTTTACCAAGGGATCAGACGTTAGCTTGTTCCAAACTTGCGCTGCATGAGCAGAGTTAACCGAAATTTCAAAACCATCTTCACCTGTATAACCGGAGCGAGAAATATGAACATCAACGCCATCGAAATTAAATCTGCTAGAGTTCATAAATGCCAGATTGCGCACCGCCGGGATGAGCTTGGCCAAAGCCTCTTCCGCTTTTGGGCCTTGCAACGCCATTAAAGCCAAATCATTCCAGCGCTTGAGTGATACACCTTCAGTCAAATTTTCTTCGATATGGGCAAAGTCAAAAACCTTGCGTGAGGCATTAACCACCACATAAAGCGAACCTTCCAAGCCTTCCCAGTTAGAGCGCGTGATCATTAAATCATCGCTGATGCCGCCTTGGATATTAAGCAGTTGCGAATAGCGCTGCTGGCCCGGCGTTAGGCTGAGAATATCGGCGGGCACCAGCATTTCAAAAGCCCGGGCCGTGGTTTCAAAATCGGGGCCAAAAATGCTGCATTGGCCCATGTGAGAAACTTCAAACAGGCCCGCATTTTCGCGCGTCCATTTGTGTTCGGCGAGAATTCCGGTGGGATATTGCACCGGCATTTCATAACCAGCGAATGGCACAAGTTTAGCACCAAGGGCTTGGTGAATTTCATAAAGTGGGGTGCGTTGAAGGGTCTCTTCACTCATCAAATAGTCTCCTGGCAATAGGTTGCAAAATCGAACTCGCGTTCAATTTGCCCCTCTGTCAGGTACCTGAGAGTTTTCACCCGAACCGTCACTCCGACACGGCCAAGCTTTCTCCTTCGGTGAGCGGCTCTAGCTAAGCTATGCCTCTGCTCTCCAGATTTTATGTCCACACCAGCGGTCCTTTTGCCTGAGAGTTTCCGGGGCGGTTGCTCCTTCGGCGTTGAACTTAAAGTTCAATCTCTCCCGCATGGGGTGGTCTTGCGTCGCATTAGAAGATTATTGCGTCGCGAAGTCAAGCTAGTTCAATTGGCTGTTTAAAACTGTGTAGTAAGTTGAGTGAGCCATGCTGGCGAAGCATCCACCAACGCCGCTTCCACGCGTTTGTCATAGCCTGTAATAATCAAGAGGCCCAACCCCACCAGAATAACTCCAAGCACTGCTTTAAATTTTCTACTTGCCGAAAGTAATGTGCCCCTCGTTCGCTGCATAATACTGCGCGAAGCAAGGCCAATGACCACCAATGGAATGCCAACACCCACAGCAAAAGCAATCATGGTGAGCGCCACTTGAAAAATATCCCTGCCTTGTGCGGCAAGAAGCGATGCAGCTCCTAATGTTGGTCCAACACAAGGGCTCCACACGGTACCAAGCAACAGCCCAACACCAAATTGACCAGCAACACCTTCGGACGAAAATCCACCCAGACGTTCCTGCGCCCAAGCAGTGAGCGGAGCAACCCACAGCGAGAAACGGGTTTGTAGTGCTGGCAGCAGCAGCACAAGGCCAATGAAAATCAAAATACTGGCAGCAATTTTGCGAAAAAATCCTCCATCAAGTCCGATAGAAAAGCCAATGAGCGCTACAAACAATCCAACCATAACGAAGGAGAGCACAAGGCCAAAACCCAGCGCCCAAGGCCCCCATTTGCTTTTGCTGGCAGCGGTGCTGAGCACGATGGGCAATAGAGGCAGAACGCAAGGCGATAGGATCGTTAATGCGCCAGCCACAAAGGCCAGTCCAACTATGCCAAACATCGAGCTTAGATAGCCGAGTTCAAAAGCGCTTCAATTGAAGCAGGGTTAGTATCACCCACCGAGCGTCCCGTTTCAGCGGAGCCTTTGAAAGCAATCAAAGTGCTTTGCCGCTGTGCACCGAAGGCCCGCACCACTTCACTTTGTGAGTCAAAATCAACTTTGAATGTTACCATATTTTTCAACGCAGGTGTGCCCAGCAAGCTTTCAATAATTGGCGCTTGTGCGCGGCATGTGGGGCACCAAGGCGCACTGATATCGATTAAAATTGATTTTCCGGCTTTCTGGGCTTCGGCAAAAGCAGCATCCGTATATGCCACTGCTCCAGCAGCACGGGCGGCGGGTGAGGCAACTGCCAATATGGCAATGCTGGCAAACAAATGGCGGCGATTGATCATGAAAGTCTCCTGTAAAACTTGAGATTGTATAAAACGGAATGCCACAAAATGCGGTCACATCTGAAAACATGCCAATCACAAAATGGTGTGCGCTTGACATTAGAACGTGAGCCCGCCATTTCATCATCCATGCCAAAACCTCAACTGAAAATCCTCCTCACAGCGCCGCGCGGCTTCTGCGCAGGCGTGGTGCGGGCCATTGATATTGTGGAGCGCGCGCTCGAAATTTATGGCGCACCCGTCTATGTGCGCCACGAAATTGTGCACAATAAATTTGTTGTTGATGATCTCAAAGCCAAGGGTGCGATTTTTGTTGATGAGCTGGATGAAATTCCGGCGGGTGATCATCCGGTGATTTTCTCAGCCCATGGTGTGCCAAAATCTGTGCCCGCCGAAGCCCAGCGCCGCACCATGTTTCAAATTGATGCCACATGTCCATTGGTCACCAAGGTTCACATGGAGGCCCAACGCCACCATGATCAAGGCTTGGAAATTATTTTGATCGGCCATAATAATCACCCTGAAGTGATCGGCACCATGGGCCAGCTTCCAGCGGGTGCCATCACGCTGATCGAAACCACCGATGATGCTGAACATGTTGAAGTGCGTGATGCGAACAATCTCGCTTATGTCACGCAGACCACGCTTTCCGTTGACGACACCAAGGATGTGATTGCAGTTTTGCAAAAGCGCTTCCCCGCCATCAAAGGTCCGCTCAAAGAAGACATTTGTTACGCCACCACCAACCGCCAAGATGCAGTAAAATTGATTGCCGACAAAATTGAATTGCTCATTGTGGTGGGTGCTCCCAATTCTTCAAATTCAAAACGCCTTGTTGAAGTGGGCGAGAAAAATGGCTGCCCGCGTGGGCTGCTGGTGCAACGCGCAACTGATTTGGATTGGGCGACTTTGCAAAATTTGAAAACCATCGGCCTCTCGGCTGGAGCATCGGCTCCTGAAATTCTCGTCAATGAAATCATTGATGCTTTTAAAGAACATTATGATGTGGCGGTTGAGAAGGTTGTGTTACGCGAAGAAAATGTGTCATTCAAATTGCCGCGCGAACTTCGGGTCGCATGAGCAAAGGCCCGGTCATTATCCATACTGATGGCGCTTGCTCCGGCAATCCCGGCCCCGGCGGCTGGGGCGTGGTGATGGATTGGAACGGCACGCGCAAAGAGCTTTATGGCGGAGAACAACTCACCACCAATAATCGCATGGAATTGGTGGCCGCCACTGAAGGATTGAAAGCTTTAAAGCGCGCTTGCACGGTCGAAATGCATGTTGATTCTGTTTATGTGAAAGATGGCATTGGCAAATGGATTCACGGCTGGAAGAAAAACGGCTGGAAAACCTCGGATAAGAAGCCCGTTAAAAATGTTGAACTGTGGCAAGCCTTAGATGAAGCCATCCAGCGCCATAAAATTTCCTGGCATTGGGTCAAAGGCCACGCCGGCCACGCGGGCAATGAACGTGCCGATGAACTGGCAAGGCAGGGCATGGCGCCGTTTAAAGGGTAGAGCTTAATGACTTTAGATCGATCCCCTATTTATATTTGTCATCGCCGGATCTATTCCGGCGAACCATCGCGCAACGAGTCGAACGATGAACCTGTTGCCAACATGGGTCCCCGCAATAAATGCGGGGATGACAGTAATTTTGGAAATTCAACTTAACCGCATACTGCTCTAACCTATCGGCACCCATTGCACCTGCTCAATCCGCGCTGCTCCGGTGGCCAGCATAACCACACGGTCCAACCCAAGAGCCACACCCGAAGCTTCTGGCATCATCGCAAGCGCTACCAACAAATCTTCATCAATGGGGTAGCGCTCACCATAAAGCCGCTGCTTAATCTCCATCTCCGCTTCAAAGCGGCGGCGTTGTTCGGCGGCATCCGTCAGCTCTCCAAAGCCATTGCACAGCTCAACACCGCAAGCATAAAGCTCAAAGCGCTCTGCAACACGAGAATCATGAGAACAGGTGCGAGCGAGGGCTGCTTCAACCGATGGATATTCATAAAGCACCGTCATAAGGCCATTGCCTAAATTGGGCTCTACTTTTTCAACCAGAATGCGGCTGAAAATATCCGACCAACTTTCATTTTCTTGAAACGCTACAGGCGAGGCGGCGGCCAGCGCATCACGATTGTTCAGTGTACTGAGTAAATCAACACCAGCATATTGGATAAACGCATCTTGCACGCTCAGCCATTCAGCTTCCAAATGCGGGTCGCATTCTCGGCCCCGCCACTTGAAAGTGCCCTGCGACGCAAGCCGCACCAAAGCCAAAGTATCTTCCACAATCACGCGGTAATCTTCGCCAGCGCGATACCATTCCAGCATGGTAAATTCTGGCGCATGGGTGAGGGTGCGTTCACGGTTGCGAAACACATGGCCCAAATTAAAAATCCGTTTTTCACCTGCAGCCAATAATTTCTTGCAGGAAAATTCCGGCGAGGTGTGAAGGTATCGTGGAACCCCCACACCATCACTGCCAATCATCAAAGTTTGAAACGCATGCAAATGCGCTTCATTGCCTGGTGACACTTGTAAGGCTGGGCAATCCACTTCTAGAAAATCTTTGTCAGCAAACCACGCCCGAATTTCTGCAATAATACGATTTCGCCTGAGCAGAAACGGTCTGCGGTCGGCATGACGAGAAGGCGTAAACCAAGGTGAATCACTATTTTGCAAAGGGGTTGGCTTTCGTGGGCTTGACTGCTAATAGCCCCACCAGATCAATTCGCAAAATTTAAAAAAGAGAGAATATCCGTGGTCAAAGTGATAGCCAGCGGCGTGCGTAAAGGCAACGTCATCGAACATGAAGACGGCAAACTTTATATCGTATTGAAGGCCGAATCCATGCACCCAGGCAAAGGCACGCCCACCACCACGATTGATATGCGCCGCATCTCTGATGGTGTGAAAACCGTTGTCCGTTACAAGACCACTGATGCCATGGAACGCGCCTTTGTTGAAACCATCATGCACACATTTCTCTATCAAGATGGCGACAGCTATATTTTCATGAATCCTGAAAGCTTCGAACAAGTGCCGCTGACTGCCGACATGGTGGGGGACTATGTGCCTTACCTGCAAGAAGGCATGGAATGCCAAATTGCTATGTTCAATGATGGCCCAATCTCGATTGAAATTCCACCCCGCATCACACTTGAAATCACTGAGACTGAGCCTGCGATTAAAAATCAAACTGCATCCTCATCCTTCAAGCCTGCCATGTTAACCAATGGCGTGCGCACCCTCGTGCCGCCGCACATTAACGTGGGCACCCGCATTGTGGTTGATACCAATGATGGCTCTTATGTGGAACGCGCTAAGGACTAAGCTTAGAGCATTCCACTGCCGCGGCCCAGTGAGCCCAAAAACATAATTGCTCCCATAAAGGCTAACACGGCACCTCCAAACACACGCAGTACACGGACCAGCAACCCTAAGCGTTTGCTGTCTCCGCGTGTCAAGCGCAGGGCAAAAGCTTTGCCATAAACGGTGATGGCCGCAATGGCGCCCACAGCGAGAAACACGCCAAAGCCCATGGCAAGCGTCGAAAGTATGCCCACCCAATAAAGCCCCAAAGCCTTGGCGGTGAGCAACACGAGAATGGCCCCGGTGCAAGGCCGCAAACCAATGGCAAAAGCCAGTGACAAAGCCTTGGTCCACGACCAATCTTCACCACGTAAATCTTGGGGTTCTGGCGCATGGGCATGGCCACAATTTTCATCATGCACATGACCGTGATCAAAATGTCGGTTCACAATTTCAAATTTGAAATCACTGACAAGTTTTGGCTGTCGCACCCAACTGCGCAAGGCAAGCCAGATCATATAAAGGCCCAGAAGTGAAATCATCGCGTAACTGGCTGACTCGAGATAGCCTGTCACATCGCGCACCACGGCACCAACACTGGCCACCAATAGAAGCAACACACTCACCACAACAATGGCCGTAAGCGCTTGAAACAGCGAGCTGAGAAACGCCACAATCAGCCCGCGCTTTAAATCATTTTCAGTGGCCAGCAGCCAAGATGAAATTACCACCTTGCCATGGCCGGGACCAGCCGCATGAAACACACCATAACCAAAGCCCAAAGCCAGCAAAGTCCACGCTGCTAAAAACGATCCATCAGTTTTAATCGCTCGCAGCGCACCATTCATGGTGCCATAAAAACTCTGCTGCTTGTCGCGTGCCCATTGCACCGGATCCTCCCAAAAAGAGGTGATAATGATATTACCATTGGCATCGCGTGGGCGCACCAGAAGCTGGCTTTTTTTAATGACAACTTGGGTGGGCGTTTCTGGAGTTGATTGAGCTTGCAAAGGCTGCACGCAAGCCATCATCAACACCAATAATAAAATGCGAATTATGATTTGCATGTCACCACCAAGGCCTGCGCAAACATCGAGCCAAAATCTTCGCCATTCTCGGGTTTCCAATCTACACCTTTGGTGGCCAGCATTGCTTGCGTGGCATTTAATTCTTCATCTGTGGGCAGCGGTTTGAGATCAAGTTTGCAGGCCGAAGCAATTTTACCATCACTGCCCACCGGTTGATCCTTGGCATAATCAAATGCGATAAAAAATTCTGGATCAAAAATCTTCACTTTAAATTCGCCTTTACGCGGATCATAGGGCGTCACCAAGGGCACGGTAAAATGCAGCATCAATTTTGTGTTGCTGTAAGTCTGCCCAGCATTGATGGGAGCAGCACTTTCCAGAACAGTATCAGCGCCCCACATTTTGTTGAAGTAGTCATAGTCCTTCAGCGAATCGATATTCTCTTTGGTCAGGGCACTAAGTTCTTCAGCACTATATTCACCATCGCCATTGGCATCCATGCCCTCAAGGGCTTGTTGCGCATAGGCATCATCAAAACTCCACTCTACATTTATGCCAGAAATTTTTCCGTCATCAGTGAAAACCACATCGGTGCGCATTTCCACCCACACATGCGGATGTGCAGCGGCCAAGCCTGAGTTTAGCACTAGAGCAAACGGAACAAGTTTAAAAAATTGGCGCAACATCCCACCCTCTCGAATCTGAGGGTGGGATAATGCGCCTATGTGGCAAAAGAGTGAAGCGTTAGCTGCCTAAACAATCGGTAAGGTTTTTGGTTATGTCGCGCAGCAACTGTCCATATGCCGCTAAGCCGGGCGTAAGCTTAGCGCCAATTGGATCAAGCACACCCAGCTTGGCGGAGTTGCCTTCTGTCACAGTAATCACGGCGGCATCAGAAAACTGCGGCTCTTTGAAAACACAAACAGCATTGCTGCTTTTTATTTTAGTGCGAATTTCTTCCAATCGCTGGGCTGAGGGCGGTGTTGCCGAATAATCGGAAATGCTGCCAACGGCTGTCACACCAAAGCGTTTTTCAAAATATTGATAAGCATCATGGAACACAATGAAGGGCTTGGATTTGACAGGCGCTACAGCAGCTTCAATCTCTGATTCTAGTTGGTCAATTGCTGCAATTTGTTTGGCAGCATTTACATTATATTTTGGCGCATTCGCGCTATCGATCTCATCGAGCGCTGCAGCGATAGCTGTGGTCATGGCCTTGGCATTTTCCGGGTCCAGCCAAATATGTGGGTCGGCATTGTTACCAGCGGCGGGTTCATCGGAATCCACATCCCAATTGCCACCTTTGCGAATACGGTGCGTTATCACATCCGGCGCCAGATCCAACTTCTCAAATTCCTTGCCATTAACTGTTTCCGTGCCGCTGATCTCGCCCAACTTAACTTCCAAATTATCACCGATGATAAAAACCACATCAGCATGAGTAAGGTCAGAAATTTGCTGTGGAGAATAGCTGCCGGAATGTTCAGAATTCACGCCCTTCAGCAAAAGTTCAGGCGTGCCCACACCTTCCATCACGCCCGCCACCAAACTGTGCAGCGGCACAATTGAAGCCACCACTTTTGGGGCAGCAAAGACAGGAAGTGAACTTGTCGTAAGCAGTAAAGTGAGCAGAATTTTTTTCATCACAAGCCTCCATTTATGTAATGTTATAATATAACATAAATGAACTGGCAAGGATTATTCTTCGCAACCATCAGGCATGGCCCGTCTCGCCAGAAAGCATACGCGGGTCAACCCCCAGCGAGTGAAGAGCAGCCCCATGCAAACCATCATAATTGTGGCCAAACACCAATTCTGGCGAAGCCTCACAATGCAGCCAGCCATTGCGCATGATCTCATTTTCCAATTGCCCGGGCGACCAGCCAGCATAACCAAGCGCAATGCGATAAGCTTTCGGCCCTTGGCCCTTGGCAATATCTTTCAACACATCAACAGTTGCCGTCAAAACAATGTCTTTGGTTATTTTCAGGCTTTCACCAGTTGAAAAATAATCAGCACTGTGCAGCACAAAGCCTTGAAATTTTTTCACTGGCCCGCCTTTGAAAATGAGCATTTGCAAAATGCTTTCGTCAACCAACTTGCCCTTGGATTGCACATCAAGTTTCTCAACCAGATCAGCGAAAATCATATCCGTCGCAGGCTTGTTGATCACCAAACCCATAGCTCCTTCGGCATTATGCGAGCACACATAAACCACCGAGCGGTGAAAATCATCACCGTCAATGCTTGGCATCGCAATGAGAAGCTTGCCTTTTAACGAAATAAATTTGACCATAATCTCTTGTTAATCTCAAATCCAGTTGACGGGAAGGTGACTGGCTTTTGCTTTTCACATTTATTAGTGTTCAAATATGGATCGCAGAATTTTTTTATCAAGTTTGCTGGCATTCCCCTTGGCCAGAAAGTCTTTCGCCGCCGCACTGCCGTGGACCGCGCGCTTTGTTCGGGGTGAATTTGATGGAGAGGCCTATCAAGCGGGGCTTTTAATCAAATTAGACCCAGACTGGAAAACCTATTGGCGCAATCCGGGTGAAACCGGTATTCCGCCGCAAATTTCTGCTATAACATCAACCAACCTCGAGAACCTAACTTTTAGCTTTCCTCTACCCAAGCGCTATAGTGATGACAGTGGCGAAGCCATTGGCTATCATGATGAGGTGCTATTTCCAGTGCTGCTTAAACCACAGGATTTTTCTAAACCAATACACGTTAAACTCGAGGCATTTTTCGGCGTGTGCCAGCAAGTGTGCACGCCAGCCAAAATAGAGAGTGAATTGGAATTCACCCCAAGCAGCGCTCCCCAGCCAGATGCTGATCTTATTGCCTCATGGCAAGCACGTGTTCCGAAACTTGGAACTATCGCAAAGAGCATTACTCTTTCTGAAAAATCATTAGTTCTCGATTTAACAAAACCCTTCACCGATATTTTTGTGGAAGGCCCTGACCGTTATTATTTCACCAAACCAGATTTTGACCGTGAAGCCGGAAAAGCGTGGATTAACATTAAAGGCTTGAAAGACTCGAATGACTTGAAAGCTATAAAATTGCACATCACAGCCGATGATGGGGGGCAGGGGCTTGAACAAGCCATAACCCTCGCCTAAGTGCAGTGTTTTAAGCAAGGAAACTGCAATGACCATCAGCATCGGCGATAAAATTCCAAGCGTGGAATTCAATGTAATGACTCCTGATGGTCAACAAAAGCTTGCAACAGATGTGGTGTTCGCTGGCCGCAAAGTGGTGCTATTCGGCGTGCCTGGTGCTTTCACACCCACCTGTTCAGGAAGTCACATGCCAGGCTATCTCGACCATTTTGATGCCATCAAAGCCAAGGGTGTGGACACCATTGCCTGCACCTCAGTGAATGATGTGCATGTGATGAACGCTTGGGCCAAACATTCTGGTGCCGACGGTAAAATTATGATGCTGGCTGATGGCAATGGCACCTTTGCCAAAGCCTGCGGCCTCGAAAAAGATATGGAAGTTGCAGGCATGGGCCTGCGCTCCAAACGCTATTCGATGATTGTTGATAATGGTGTGGTCAAAGCGCTGAACGTCGAAGAAAAATCGGGCGTGAATGTTTCGGGCGCTGAAACGGTTTTAGCGCAGCTATAATTCCGTTAATCCTTCGAGGCTCGCGAAGAGTTTGCATCTCAGGATGAGGAAGTTTGGTGTCCCTCATGCTGAGGTGCGCGGAACGCGCCTCGAAGCATCACTTTACTCGGCTGGCAACCGCTTCGCAATTTCTGCACGATATGGGCTTGCCGGATAAGTGCCCAGCACCTTCATATAGGACGTGAAAAACCCAAGCTCTTCCAAAGCCAACTTCACGGGCCTGTCCGATGGGTGCCCTTCAATATCAGCGTAAAATTGCGTGGCATTGAACTGTCCTTCAATTTGATATGACTCGAGCTTGGTCATGTTCACACCATTGGTGGCAAAACCGCCCATGGCTTTATAGAGAGCCGCAGGCACGTTGCGCACCCTGAACACAAAGCTGGTCATCACCGGGCCATTATTGGCTGGCGCGTCTTGTTGTTCGCTTGAAAGAATGATGAAGCGCGTGGTGTTGTGATCTTCATCCTCAATGTCTCTAAGCAGAATATCCAAACCATAAATCTCGGCAGCTAAACTTGAAGCAATCGCAGCACGGGTTTTATCTGGGTGCTCAGAAAGCTCGCGTGCAGCACCAGCCGTATCAACGGCCACAACTGCTGTGAGTTTATGTTTCCGCAAAACTTTGCGGCATTGCCCTAACGCATGCACATGGCTGTGAACCGATTTCAAATCACTCAAAGCAGTGCCGCGCCCAACCACCAATTGATGGTGGATCGGCAAAAAATGCTCGCCAATAATATGCAAATTTGAAGCGGGCATCAGGTGGTGAATGTCAGCCACACGCCCTGCCACCGAATTATCTATAGGGATCATGGCAAGCTTGGCTAAACCATCTTTCACGGCTTGAAATGCATCTTCAAATGTGCGGCAAGGCAGAGGCTCAAAATCGCGTCGCACCTCCAAGCAAGCAATATGCGAATTGGCACCCAACTCACCCTGAAAGGCTATTTTATTCTTTTTCATTTCAGCATCCGCCGTGCAATTTCCAAGTCCGCTGGCGTATCCACGCCCAAAGGCACAGTGTCAACCTTAACAACGGCAATCTTCATGCCATTGTCCAGCGCCCGCATTTGTTCCAGCGAACGTTCTTTTTCGCGCGCACTCTCCGGCAATTTAACAAATCGCTCAAGGGCTGAGCGGCGATAGGCATAAACTCCAATGTGATGCCAAAACGGCGCTTGCATATCGGCATCCACAACCCGCACAAAATCACGCGCATAAGCCACTTCGCGCTCACCATCTAAATGCGCAATGACCTTTACTATATTTGGGTTGGCTGCATCAGCATCATCGTGAATTTTAGCAGCAATGGTTGCAATATCCACGCTATCATTGGTGAGCCCAGCAAGGCAGCGCTGCACAGCCAATGGGTCAATCGTCGGCAAATCCCCTTGCAGATTCACCACATAGTCAAAACGCTTAGCCGAATCACGAAGCGCCAAGGCCGCAGCAATCCGGTCTGAACCAGATGGAAGGCGGGGCTCAGTCACCATGGCATCACCGCCTGCATCGCGGATCGCGCTGGCAATGGCGCTCTCAGCAGCCGCCACCAAAACATGACCGATATTGGCAGAAACGGCACGTTTCCACACCTCAACGATCATGGGAACGCCATTGATGTCAGCAAGGGGTTTGCCAGGCAGCCTGGTGGACGCCATGCGGGCCGGAATAATAATGATCGTATTGTGTTGTTCAATCATGCGTTTAACCAGGGGCGCGGCAAATTGCGCGTGAACTCTTATAGGTGTTGCGACGTGAACACGAAACGATTAGTTTCCGCCCGAACTTATTTTTCAGGCAAGAGGCTGCTTAACGTAATGGATAGCTTTGAATTCAACAAAATCGCTGGTGCAGTTTTGGGCACCGGACTACTGGTTCTCGGTCTCAAGAATTTTGGCGGAGAATTATTTCATACTGAAGCGCCAGAAAAACCCGGCATGATTATTGAAGTTGCCGATGCTACAGCCCCAAGTGATGGTGGCACACCAGCAGCAGCCGTTCCAATTGCTTTGCTTTTGGCAAAAGCCGACGTTGCTAAAGGTGCCGATGCAGCCAAAGCCTGTGGTGCCTGCCATGACTTTACCAAGGGTGGCCCTAACAAAGTTGGCCCGAACTTGTGGGATATTGTTGAGCGTCCAATTGGCTCTGCGCCAGGCTTTGCTTATTCTGATGGCATTAAAGCTTTATCCGCCGAGAAGTGGACTTATGAACATTTGAATGACTGGTTGCTGGCACCCAAAGCCATGGTAGCTGGCACCAAGATGAGCTATGCTGGCATGAAGAAAGATCAAACACGCGCCGATGTTATTGCCTATCTTGCAACCTTGTCAGATGCGCCAAAGCCTTTCCCTGCTCCATAATTTGATCACGTTTATAGCCAAGTTTAAGCACCGGATGCCTCTTGCCTCCGGTGTTTTCTTTTGTGCTTGCACCTGAGATAAGAGAACTGACACGAATCAGAAGGAAGCCCACATGACCAGCCGCCGCACGCTTCTTAAAATGGCAAGTCTTGCTCCCCTTTTGCGCCTTCCCACCGCTTGGGCCGAGGATAGGGTTTTCACCCATGCTGTAACGCTGTTCAAAGATGTGAAATATGCAAGCGACTTCAAACATTTTGATTATGTGAATCCAGATGCCCCCAAAGGCGGAAAATTGCGCCAAGTGGCTTTTGGCAGTTTTGACTCACTCAATCCCTACTCGCTCAAAGGCGAAGCCCGCGTCGCCACAGTTAATGAAACGCTCTTCACCCGTTCGCTCGATGAACCTTCAACTGAATATGGTTTACTGGCCGAAGGCATTTCATTTCCTGAAGATATTTCATCGGCCACATTCAGGCTTCGCGCCGAAGCGCGCTTTCACGATGGAATGCCTGTGACACCAGAAGATGTGATCTGGAGTTTTGAAGTTCAGACCAAGAACCTCACCACCACTGCCGCCTATTACAAGAACGTCTCCAAGATCGAAAAAACCGGTGAGCGCGATGTGACTTTTACCTTCGATGAAAAAAATAACCGCGAATTGCCATTGATCGTAAGCCAGCTTGCCGTGCTGCCCAAACATTGGTGGCAAAGCAACGGCGCAGATGGCAAGCCGCGCGATATTGCCGCTTCCACTTTGGAAATTCCATTAGGCTCCGGCCCTTACAAATTTAAAACGGTGACGGCAGGTTCTTCCACCGTCATGGAGCGGGTGGCGGATTATTGGGGCAAGGATTTACCCGCCAACATTGGCCAAAATAATTTTGATGAAATCAGCTATATCTATTTTGCCAATCCGGTTGTGGCCTTTGAAGGCTTCAAGGGCGATCAATATGATTATAACCGCGAGTCTAGTTCCAAAGCCTGGGCAACAGGCTATGATTTTCCGGCCGTGAAAGATGGCCGCGTGATTAAAGATCAAATCACGCTGAAAAGAGTCAATGGCATGCAAGGCTGGGTGCTCAACCAGCGCCGCCCGCAGTTCCAAGATATCCGCGTGCGTAAAGCCTTCAATCTGGCCTTTGATTTTGAATGGTCCAACGCCAATTTATTTTATGGGCAATACACGCGTTCACGCAGCTTTTTTAACAATTCAGAATTGGAAGCCAAGGGTCTCCCTTCACCCGAAGAGCTCGTTTTGTTGGAGCCCTTGCGCGATAAGTTACCACCTGAAGTTTTCACCGCTGAATATATGAACCCCACCAACCCCGATGCCACAGCACGGCGCAAAAACCTGCGCGAAGCTTCAAATCTATTGCAAGAAGCAGGCTGGACTATCACCCAAGATGGCGGCAAAAATATTTTAAAGAACGGCAAGGGCGAAGCGCTCAAAGCCGATATCATGCTCGACTCGCCAGCCTTCGAGCGTGTGGCCTTACCTTATAAAGAGCAGCTCGAATTGCTTGGAATTTCAGTCACCGTTCGCACCGTGGATTCGGCACAATATGAAAAAGCCAAAGAGACTTATGATTTTGACATCATCGTGAATTCCTATGGTCAAAGCCTGTCGCCAGGCAATGAACAGCGCTATTTCTGGGGTTCGGCTGAAGTTGCCAAAAACGGCTCGCAAAATTATTCTGGTATCAAAGACCCGGCCGTTGATGCACTGATTGATAAAGTGATCTTCGCTAAAGATCGCCAAGGCCTGATCGCAGCGTGTCGCGCATTAGACCGCGCGCTCATCTGGGGTTATCATATGGTGCCCAACTGGTACATTGCCTATGAGCGCGTGGCCTATTGGAACCGCTTCGGTAAACCCGAAAAGACCCCGGACTTTGATATAGGCTTTCCCACCATTTGGTGGTGGGATGAGGCAAAGGCCAAAAAGGTTTCTGGCGGCTAATGGGCTCTTATATTCTCAAACGCCTGCTATTGATGATCCCCACGTTGCTGGGCGTGATGCTGCTCACCTTCGCGGTCATTCAATTTGTGCCGGGTGGCCCCATTGAGCGCATCATCGCGCAGATGGAAGGCAATGGCGGTGACGTTGATGCAAGGCTCAACGGCGGTGGTGGCGAAGTTCAAGCTGATAAGGGTGAAAACACCAGCACCTATCGCGGCGCCAAAGGCCTTGATCCCGAATTTATAAAAAAGCTGGAAAAACAATTCGGTTTCGACAAACCACCCGCTGAACGCTTTTTGTTGATGATTAAAAACTACGCCACCTTCAATTTTGGCGAGAGTTATTTCCGTTCCAAATCCGTGCTGTCATTGATCGCCGAAAAACTTCCCGTCTCAATTTCGCTGGGACTATGGATTCTCATCATCACCTACGCCGTTTCAATTCCGCTCGGCATCAGAAAAGCCGTGCGCGATGGCAGCTCATTTGATATCTGGACTTCAGCCGTCATCAGCATTGGCTATGCCATTCCTTCTTTCATTCTGGCAATTTTTCTCATCATCGTTTTTGCCGGCGGTAGTTATTATAATTGGTTTCCACTGCGCTTGCTCACTTCCGATAATTTCTCCGATCTCAGCTTCTGGGGCAAAATCAAAGACTATGCGTGGCACATGACATTGCCTTTGGTCGCATTGGGCGTGGGCAGCTTTGCCACCATGACCTTGCTCACTAAAAATTCATTTCTTGATGAAATCAAAAAACAATATGTAACCACCGCCCGCGCCAAGGGCCTCACCGAAAATAAAGTTCTTTATGGCCATGTGTTTCGCAATGCCATGCTGTTGGTGATATCTGGTTTTCCAGGAGCATTTTTGCACGCATTTTTCGCAGGCTCTTTATTGATTGAACAAGTCTTCTCTCTCGACGGCTTGGGCTTCCTCACCTATAAATCAGTTTTAGATCGCGACTATGCTGTGGTCTTTGCCAGTCTCTATATATTTACCTTGATTGGCCTCGTTGTGGCCTTGATCAGCGATCTCACTTACACATGGATTGACCCGCGCATCGATTTTGAGGCGCGAGATTTGTGATGCTCAAACTGAACGCTCTCAATCAGCGCCGCTGGGCCCTCTTCAAAGCCAACCGCCGCGGCTTCTGGTCATTCTGGATATTTGCTGCCCTTTTTATAGTCTCGCTGCTCGCCCCCATCCTCGCCAATGATCGCCCCATTCTGGCTTTCTATAAAGGCGAATTGCTCTTGCCAACTTTCATTGATTATCCAGAAGCAAAATTCGGCGGCTTCCTAGCCAAAACCAATTATCGTGATCCCGTTAATCTTGAAGAAATTTCCGCACATGGCTGGATGCTGTGGCCGCCCATTCACTATTCATACAACACCACCAACACTGAATTGCCCCTGCCTGCACCTTCTCCTCCTGCCTCAACCCTTTCATCTGATGTGGCTTGCGGAAAATATCCGTTGAAGATTGCCGATACGCAATGTGCCGCTGGAAACATGAATTGGCTGGGCACTGATGATCAAGGCCGCGATGTGGTGGCAAGGCTCATTTATGGCTACCGCGTTTCAATTGCCTTTGGCTTGATCCTCACCTTATTCTCGTCAATCATCGGCATAGCAGCAGGTGCTGTGCAAGGTTATTATGGTGGCTGGACCGATTTGATATTGCAACGTTTCATCGACATCTGGTCGTCCATGCCAACGCTTTATTTGCTCATCATAATAGCGGCATTCGTCACGCCAACATTCTGGCTGTTGCTGTTCATCCTCGTATTGTTTTCATGGACGGGTTTGGTGCGTCTCATCCGAGCAGAATTTTTGCGCGCGCGTAATTTTGAATATGTGCGTGCGGCGCGTGCCCTTGGACTTTCCAATGCAAAAATCATGTTCAAACATTTGTTGCCCAACGCCATGATCTCCGCCGTCACCTTCATGCCATTTTTAATCGCAGGCTCAGTGACCACATTAACTGCATTAGATTATTTAGGCTTTGGCCTGCCCCCCGGTTCACCATCCTTGGGCGAACTCGTGTCACAGGGCAAAAATAACATCCAAGCGCCGTGGCTTGGTTTCACGATTTTCATTCTCATGTCCACCTTGCTCACACTGCTGGTCTTCATTGGCGAAGCTGTGCGCGATGCGCTTGATCCGCGAAAGACGTTCACATGAGTGATGTGTTGTTAGATGTGCAAGACCTCTCTGTGGTTTTCGGCAAAAATATCGCAGTAGACCATGTTTCATTTTCGTTGAACAAGGGTGAGACGTTGGCACTTGTTGGCGAGTCAGGTTCAGGAAAATCTGTCTCGGCACTTTCAATTTTGAAGCTCTTGGCTTATCCCGCCGCTTCGCATCCTTCAGGTCAAATTTTTTTCAATGGCGAAGATTTACTTGATGCTGATGAGGCCGATTTGCGCCGTGTGCGCGGTGCAAAAATCACCATGATTTTTCAAGAACCCATGACCTCGCTTAACCCGCTGCATAGTGTGGAAAAGCAGATTGGTGAAATCTTGGAATTGCACCAAGGCCTCAAAGGTCAAGCGGCGCGTGGAAAAATTATTGAGCTCCTTGAAAAAGTGGGCATCCGCGAAGCAGCAACAAGGCTGCAAGATTATCCGCATCAACTCTCAGGCGGCCAACGCCAGCGCGTGATGATTGCCATGGCATTAGCCAATAAACCAGACCTGTTGATTGCAGATGAACCCACCACGGCCCTTGATGTCACCGTGCAAGCGCAAATTCTAAAATTGCTCAAAGACCTGCAACAAGAATTTGGCATGGCGCTGTTGCTCATAACCCATGATCTCGGCATTGTGCGCCACATGGCTGATCACGTGTGTGTGATGCAGAGGGGCAAAATTGTCGAGCGTGGAAACGCCAAGATGGTTTTTGCAAATCCGCAACACGCCTACACAAAAATGCTTTTGGCCGCTGAGCCCAAAGGCAATCCGGGGCCTGTAGATCTCAGCGCAGAAAAAATAATCGAAACCAAAAATCTCAAAGTGTGGTTCCCAATACGACGTGGTTTTTTCCGAAGTCTCACGGGTCATGTTAAAGCCGTTGATGGTCTTGATCTCGCGGTGCGGGCTGGACAGACCTTAGGTATTGTGGGTGAATCAGGTTCCGGCAAAACCACCACCGGCCTTGCCATCTTGCGCCTCATCGCTTCTGAGGGCGAGATTGCTTACAAGGGCACGCGCATTGATCACTTCAAATCAAAGCAAATGCGCTCCCTGCGCAAGGATATGCAAGTGGTGTTTCAAGATCCCTTTGGGTCACTTTCACCACGCCTTTCCGTTTTGCAAATTGTCGAAGAAGGCTTAGTCATTCAAAACCCAAATATGAATGCGAGCGAGCGCCGCGCCCGCGTGACCACAGCACTCGAAGAAGTGGGTCTTGATCCCGCAACCATGGACCGTTATCCGCACGAATTTTCCGGCGGTCAGCGCCAGCGCATTGCCATTGCGCGCGCGCTTGCGCTTCAACCAAAATTTATCATGTTGGACGAGCCAACTTCGGCATTAGATATGTCCGTGCAAGCGCAAGTCGTGGACCTGCTGCGAGGTCTGCAAAAGAAACACAACCTCGCCTATTTGTTTATCAGCCATGATTTAAAAGTGGTGCGGGCTCTCGCCAACGAGGTGATCGTTATGCGCAACGGTTTGGTGGAAGAACGCGGGCCCACCGCAGAGATTTTCAACAACCCGCAAACACCCTATACCAAAGCTCTGATTGCAGCCTCGCTCAATCTCAAAGCCACTGAAGGAATTGTGAAGCAATGAGCGCTTTTGTTTTTGTTCTGCCCACCTGGCCAACCGACATGTGGAAGGCTGCCATGAAAAAAGAAGCCCCTGATTTAGATGTGTGCGTCTGGCCAAACAATATGGGCAATATTGAAGATATTAAATATGCCGCAGCTTGGTTGCCACCAGCCAATGTGATGAAGAGTTTTCCAAACTTAAAACTTATCTGCTCATTAGGTGCAGGGGTTGATGCACTCCTCAGTGACCCCACTCTGCCGAAAGATGTTCCCATCGTGCGCGTCAATGATCCTGATCTCACCAATCGTATGAGTGAATATATCGTGTTGCAGGTGCTCATGCACCACCGCCAGCAACGGCGTTTAGATGCGAACCAGAAAAATAAAATCTGGGATAGTTTTGCAACCCATGCCGCATCGGCTCTCACCATCGGTATTATGGGCATGGGTGTGATGGGGGCTGATGCCGCAACAAAACTCGCCATGATGGGTTTCAAAGTGTGGGGCTGGAGCCGCACACGAAAATCTATTGAAGGTGTGGAGAGTTTTGCGGGTAACGAACTTGATGAATTTCTATCGGGTACAGATATTCTTATTTCGCTCTTGCCAGCCACGCCAGAAACCGATGGCATCATAAACCGCAGCCTCATCCAAAAGCTCTCGCGCAACGGCCCCTTCGGTGCGCCCATTTTCATCAATGCAGGTCGCGGACGGCAACAGGTGGAAGATGATCTTCTCACTTGCTTGAACAACGGCGAACTCTATGCGGCAACTTTGGACGTGTTCAGCAAAGAGCCCTTGCCTACAACCAGCCCGCTTTGGTCGCATGTCAATGTGACGCTCACCCCCCACGCCGCTGCCGATTCTGATCCTGAAACGATCTGTCGCTATGTGCACCACCAAATTCAGAAATTTGAAAGAGGCGAGAAGATAGAAAATCTGGTGGACCGCGTTCGGGGTTACTAAGGTTAACGCCACCTTAACTTTTAGCTTTTGCAACTGGAAGTGATCAGCTAGAAGTCCTTTCAACGCTAAACTGGCAGGAAGCCAGCGCGTTTTTTGGGGGTTTAAACCTATGTGGACTGAATTTAAGAATTTCGCATTTAAAGGCAATGCATTTGATATCGCTATCGGCTTAATATTAGCACTAAACTTTGGTAAAATTGTTGACTCAATGGTCAATGACTTGATCATGCCAATTATTGGTGCGGTGACCGGCGGCATAAACTTCAGCGACTATTTCTTGGGCCTGAGCTCAACTGTTAACGCAACAAACTATGCTGATGCCGCCAAGCAAGGCGCCACCTTCGGCTACGGCAATTTCATCACTGTGCTGATTAATTTCTTGATCCTTGCTTTCATTCTTTTGCAATTGGTGAAAATGTCAAACCGCATGAAGAAAGCCGAGCCACCAGCACCACCAGCTGCTGCTTCAACATCCGAAGTGTTGCTGAAAGAAATCCGTGATGCACTGGCCCCTAAAGCTGCCGCGCCAAAAGCTGCTGCCAAGAAGAAGTAATTTTTTCGCATATCGCCATGAAACCCGGGTGCTGGTCGCCCGGGTTTTTTATTGCCATAAGAGACCATGAACCAGATTCTCAAAGCCCTCACCCCGCAAGTTCAAGCTGAACCAGAAAGCGGCATTGTTACAGCTGCCATGCATGGCTTCACCAAGCCGGGCATTATTCCGTTTTGGTCTGGGCAGGGTAATTTGCCAACGCCTGAAGCCTTCTGCCGCCCCGCAACGGAAAGCCTGCTCACGGGTGAAACATTTTACACTTATCAAGGTGGCATTCCGGAGTTGCGTGAAGCCTTGGCGCGTTATCACACCCGCCATTTTGGCCGCGCATTTGATGCCGCAAATTTTTTGGTCACAGGCGGGGGCATGCAAGCCATTCAAACCGCCATTCAAATGATTGCAGGTGAGGGCGATGAAATCATCATCCCAACACCAGCTTGGCCAAATTATGCTGGTCCCTTGCGCATTCAAGGCTCGAAGCCTGTTGAGGTCCCAATGACTCTCGCCAACGGAAAGTGGACGTTAGATTTAGACCAACTTTTTGCCGCCATCACGCCACGCACCAAAGCCATCTGTCTCAATTCACCATCCAATCCTTTGGGTTGGACCGCGACCAAAGCCGAACTCATCGACATTCGTGATGCAGCCCGCAAAGCCGGCATTTGGATTTTGGCTGATGAAGTCTATTCAAGGTTTTATTATGAAGGCGCTCGTTCGCCATCCTTCTTGGACGTGTGCGACACTGAAGAGCAACTTCTTCTGTGCAACACCTTTTCGAAAAATTGGGCCATGACAGGTTGGCGTGTGGGTTGGCTGCAAGCCCCAAAAGCACTGGCCGCCACCATTGAGCGTGTCATTCAATATAACACCAGCGGCACGGCAGTATTCCTGCAGCGCGGTTGCGTGACCGCCTTGGATGAGGGCGATGATTTCATCACTGAGCAAGTGGCCAAGGCCCGCGTCAATCGCGATAAAGTGGTGAAAGCCATGCAAGCATTCCCGCAAATCCGCCTCGCCATTCCTGATGGGGCTTTCTACATGTTCTTCGGCATTGATGGCATGACAGATTCCATGGCAACGACGTTGCGCATCATTGACGAAGCCAATGTGGGCTTTGCCCCGGGCGGAACCTTTGGCCAAGGCGGTGAAGGTTATTTGCGCATGTGCTATTTGAAAGAACCCAGCCAATTGGCCGAAGGTTTAGAGCGGTTTGGCCGATGGCTAAAAACCAGCCACCCCGTTTAGTGCTGCCTTTTTAGATGCTGCACTGCACAATTTTTTACCGTTTGGCAAAAACATTAAATTCAGGAAAATTACCAGATTCCAAAATTATATAATAAAATCATTAGGATATTAATTTTTTGAGATGACGTAAAAATCTGGCACGGTCTATGCAAAGTATGTTGCGTAGCACAATACTGATTTGGATCCTCCCATTTCCACAATCTCAACTGGTGCAACTTAGGCAGCGCTTATATGTTGTTCTAATAAAGGGGATGGACCGGCTGGCTTTGTTTCACAAAGCGTTAAGCCCATGTTCATCCCCTATTTTTTAGTTAAATGCTGCCACTGCGGCCCATTTCCATCAGCAATTTTTCGGTGCGTGCATCTTCAATTTTATTGACCATGCGGCTGCTCTCATCAGCATCACGCAAAGTTTTTGTGGCTGAAATTGCCGTGTGGACCAGCATCAACGCCGACATGGCATAGAAACCTTTAGCGGCAAAACTGGCTTCCAAGAAATAAATACCGCCCGCATTCATCACCACCGCAATGCCAAATGAGAGCAGCGTGAATGTGTTCCAAGCGTTAGAGTTTTTAACAAGGTTGGGTTGGTTTGACATGATGTTTCCTTTCAAGTTGGGTTTATGTGTTTGGTTTCAGTTGAAGCTGAAGGCGTTTGAGCACGTCATCAGCTCCGGTTTTGGTGGACGCACCACAGCCGGCAGCGGCCAGTTTTTCGACAAGTGTTGAAGGGTCGGCGGCTTTGTCCATTTCGGCCATCACTTCATCAGTCACGTCGATTTGGCGTTGACGAATTTGCAGCCGCGCCAAGGTAGCTTCAGCATCGCGCAAAGCATTGAGCGTTGAGCCTGCACCTTGCTCGTGCAAGTTTTGGGTTTTCTCAGTTACGGCGGCAATGCGGTGGCCACGTTCAATATCTTTGAGGCGGGCTTCGCTGCTGCGCAAAATTCCTTTGAGCCGTGAGATTTCACGAGAGAAATTGCTTTGCGCCGCCAAGCTTGAGTCGCGTTCCATTTCTAAAATGGCGATAGTTTCGGCAGCTTCATGGGCGAGGTCTTGCTTGCCTTGTTCCAAGGCCTGCAGCGTTCTGGCTTCAAGATCGGCGATGCGGGCTTTAATTTTCGCGCATTGCGTAATCTCTTGTTCATTCTGGGCAATGGCGATGGCCACAGCTTTGCGCGAGGCGGTTACGGCTTCCGCGCAATCTCTAATTTGTTGGCGTAGAATCGTGAGGGTATGAGCATCCACGACGGCTTCTTGGGTCTCGTAAGCTCGGCCTCTGAAAAGTGTTACTATTTGTTTGAACATTTTGCTTTCTCCGTTTATGAACATCGTTCACAACTACACCGTAGCAGAATTTGAACATTGTTCAAGATTAAAATGAACAACGTTCAAAAACAGAAAGACTTTTGGTTAATGGCTGATAAACGCACTCAGAAACGCGATGCTTTGCGCATTAAGATCATTGACTTGGCGCAAAAGCGAATTGCCTCTCACGGTCTTTCAAACTTGCGCGCCCGCGATTTGGCAGCCGAAGCTGGCTGTGCCTTGGGCGGGCTTTACAATATGTTTGAGGATATTGATGCTTTGGTGCTGGAAGTGAATGCCCGCACTTTGGAAGAGATTGATACCGTGATGGATGTGGCAGTGGCTGCCAACCCAAGGGCTCCGCAACAACTCAAAGCTTTGGCCCACACCTATCTCGCTTTTGCGCGGGCCCACCCCTTAACGTGGCGGGCTTTGTTTGAACATCATCTTCCAGAAGGACGCGATGCGCCAGATTGGTATAGCGAAAGCCTGACGCATTTGATGGCGCGCATTGCCCAGCCCTTGGCCCTGCTGCGGCCAGATTATTCTGCCGAGGTTTTAGCAAAACGCGCCCGCACTATGTTTGCCGCCGTGCATGGTGTGGTTTCAATTAGTTTAGACAATCGCTTTGTGGGTTTGGTGCCTTCAACATTGGACAGCGAGTTAGACAGATTTGTGGATTTGCTTTTAATTGGCTCGCAACATCAGTGAAAGAGGGGCGTGACCCCATCAATTACAAACTGCACTGCGAGTGCAGCTAATATAATACCCAGCAACCGCGAAATGACAGCACGGCCCGTGATGCCCATGGTCTTAGCAATTTTCTCTGCCATCCGAAAACTCACATAACAGGCTAGCATGACCACAGCCGTAACCGCGAACAAGGCGCTTAGCAGTGCCACGTTGCCATCGGTCTTACCAGCCAGCAAAATCATCGCAGTTATGGCACCTGGCCCGGCAATCAAAGGAATAGCCAACGGAAAAGCCGCAATGTTTTTCACATGGTCAACATCAACCGCAGTTTTAGCTGTGTCCTGAAGACGGGCCGACCGGCGATCAAAAACCATTTCAGCGGCGGCTGATAGAAGTAACAAGCCACCCGCAATACGAAAAGCGGAAAGTGAAATGCCTAAAAGCGAGAGCAGCTTGGCACCGCCCAATCCTGCAGCAATCAAAATAACCAACGCAATAATAGAACCACGCAAAGCAACTTCACTGCGATCTTTATCTGATAGCCCATTGGTGAGGCCAAGAAAAACTGCACTGAGAAAAATCGGATCGGCCACAACAAGAAGTGTGGCCAATGCTGAGGTGATGTAATCTTGCATGAAGGGGCTATACACTGCGTTTTACAAGTTGAATAGCCGTTTCCATAGCTTGCAAAAACTGCGACCGATCACGCGAGGTGAAGGCTTCATTGGTGCCGCGCATGTCTGGTGTTGTTTCGCGCAGCTCAGACATCAAATTGCGCATGGCCAAAGCCATGTGAATTGAATCTTCAGTAAAGGCTTTGCCACTTTTTGAAATTACGCGGGCCCCTTTTTTATGAGCGCGAGCCGCCAGTGGAATATCCGCCGTCACCACAATATCATGGGGCTCAACCTGTTCCACAATCCAATCATCCGCCGCATCAGCACCAGCCATAACAACTACGCGTTTCACATTCTCACCGAGAGGCAAACGCATATGAGAGTTCGAGACATAGTGGATGATAAGATTGTGCCGCGCCGCCACTTTGGCAGCTTCATCCTTCACCGGGCAAGCATCAGCATCGATATAGATTTGCATTAGCTCAAACCCCAACCACCGTTATGGGAAATAAACGCGTCACGGTTCTGAGCTTGTGGTGGAATATCAACACCAACAATTTCGCAGAGTATTCGAATGTTTGAAGCGATGAGATCGGCGAAGAGTTTTTGGCCACGTCGTTGCAGTTCATTTAATGAAGCAGCCAAATCATAGGTCAGTTTGTGTGTCACGTTTTGTGTCAAACGTTTACGACCAGCGGTGGTAACAATTCCAATCGTCATTAGGAAACGATCAATGTCATTTTGCGAAAGGGTTGCAAAAGTTTTGGCATTTCCAATTTGATAGGGTAGTTCGTCAGTTAAATCAGGATCAAGTCGGGTTGGTAAAATATCATATCGCGGCGACAGATTGGGGCGTAAATATCCTTCATAGAGTAGAGCGTGATTTTTGGCGTGGGCATCAGCGTTACCGGTTAGCAAATCAAAAAAAGTGGCGGCGATAAATTGGGATCGTGAAATTGCAGGTTCTCCGGTTTCATTCAGGACACTGGCAATTGCCTGCGCATCAAACCTGCGCCCTGCTTTCCCATCCCGCTCGTATTTAAGTTCGCGTGGCAATCCTAACGCTTGGGCGAAATCTTCTTGATGTAAACGTATCACTTGCCTGTTGGCATTTAAGGCGCGATCAAATCTTTTGATCAACAAAGTTTCAACATCTTCGAAAACTCTTACCTCCGCATGTACGGTTTTTATGTCGGTGTTCTTCGAGAGCAGAAGTGCTTCATTCTCGAGCCTTGCGTCGTTAGAATGGTTGCGACGGGGAACTTTAATAATGTGAGTTGTTGGTGCCCCTGAATTAACTTTGGGAAATGCGAAATCACCGTTTGGTAAGATTGCAATTGCGAACTTGTTT
>JANLPA010000094.1:0-13256 GCA_031366855.1 Hyphomicrobiales bacterium
AACGAATGCACAAGTCGTGCAGCCGACCGCCAATCTCATGGAGTAGTACCAGAATTGCCCCCAGACCGAGTGCCAAAACATATTTTAATTCAAAGTATTCTACCGCTACAAAAGGGGCAATTGCGATAACTGCTGTCAGCCAAGATTGATACCCTTTGCCGATAAATTTCTCGTCGTCGTTAATTGTATCAGGCGCAGCGTGTGAGCTCACTTTTTTTGTTCCTTCAAACTTAATTGCTTATCAAAATTATTTTATTTATAGAGTCCTTGCTGGCGGGAGGATTTTAGTCGGTCTGGAATCTAACCCTGTTGACTCCTATGGAGATGTATTCAGGTTCACGCCCTGTTGCAAGTATGAGCACTACGCATTGCTGATTTTCTTGCATAAGCCCTGTCTCGCTTGCCAGTTTTCACGCTGGCCAGAGTTATTACAAAAAGGGGTTAGAACCCCTTCCTTACTACTCTTCTCAGATTCGTTTTTTCAGTCTAGGCCCAGCTCGTTAGCAGCGGCTTTAATTTTTGCTGTGCTGTCGGCATCAGTGGCAAACGTCGAAAGGGCTTTGGCCAAAGCCTCTTTTGCTTTCACAGGCTCACCCAACACTTGATAAGAACGCATGAGGCGCAACCAACCTTCCACATCATTGGGGTTGTCGGCAAGCTTAGTCGCAAGTCCATCGACCATATTTTTGATCATCGCATTCTGATCACTTTCAGGCAGGGCCTGAATGGTTTTAGCCACATCACGCCCTGTGGCCTTTGCCAAGTCTGCGATGTGCACTTGCACTTCGCCGCGCCAGCCAGCCCCAAGCGGTGTGTCAGCCAAAAGGGCGAGCCACAGATCAAGCGCACCAGATTGATCGCCTGATTGTTCATGCGCCATCGCATTATAAAAACGGGCTCGTGAATCTTTTGGTTGCTTTGCCAAAACTTCGGCAATTAAGCCTTGCGCCTTGGGTGTCACCACACCTTCTGCCATTTGCACCAAAGCTTCGGCTTGGGCTGATTTATAGTCCATGTTGGTGGGCTGAAGGCTTGCGGCCCTGGCATAAGATTCCGCTGATTGAGCATAGTTTTGCAAATTAAACTGCGACCAGCCCAACATGCGCCAACCTTCGGCATCACCTGGATTTTTTGCCAAATGAGTGGTCAGCTTGGCAAGCAATGCATCAACTTGCGCTGATTGTGCATTAACTCCAACTTGCAAAATTGCCGAAGGCAAGTTCGGGCTGCCCATCATACTGTAAAGCCCAACGCTTCCCAAGATAACCAAACCAGCCGATGCAACGAGAGCGGCATTGCGCGCGGCATTTGAAATGGGCCGCACTTCGGCCACATGTTTATTCGCAATCGCAATGCGCCGCGTGATTTCAAGTTTCGCAGCTTCAGCTTCTGCCGCATTGATCGCACCAGTCTGCAAATCCCTTTCAATCTCTTTCAATTGATCTTCATAAATTGCAGCGTCATTGTTTGGAGGTTGCGTCGTATCTAATCGACGAAGCAGCGGCATTGAAATGCCAATCGCCGTGGCACAGCACAAGAGCGTGAGAAAAAACCACAGGATCATTTCAATCTTCTTCCACATCATCAGAAAGCACCGGACGTTTGTGCAAATAGTTAAACGCTGTGCCCAGCGCTAACAGCAACAGCAAAAATGGTGCGGCCCACAGTAAGTAAGTGTCTTGCTGCAAGGGCGGTTGCAGCAAAACATAATTGCCATAACGCGAAACCACATAGTCAAATACTTGCGCATCGCTATCGCCAGCAGTGAGACGTTCGCGCACAATGATGCGCAAATCTTTAGCAAGCGGTGCATTCGAGTCATCAATGGATTGATTTTGACAAACCAGACAGCGCAAGTCTTGGCTGATGATGCGTGCGCGTGATTCCAATAAGGGGTCTTTAAGAACTTCATCCGGCAATACAGCCAAGGCTGGCCCAAGCGCTGCTATCACCCAACAGAAAATTAGGAGGATTCTTGCCATCACACACCAGCCTCAATCGCGTGAGGAGGCAATGGCGCGCTCATCTTGCCAACACCCACGCGGAACCTACGATCTGATAGTGAAACAAACCCGCCAAGCGCCATCGTAAAGCCGCCAATCCACAACCACGGCGCCAGGGGGTGATAATAAATCCGGACTGTCCATCCACCAGAATTGTCAGCATCGCCCATCGCAATATAAATATTAGAAATAAGATTGGTGCGAATGCCAGTTTGATTGGTTTGCATTTGCTGCAAGGGATAAAACCGCCGCTCCGCAGTTAACACTTTGAAGGCAAGGCCGCCTGATGAGAGTTCAAATGTGCCGCGCTCGGCATCATAGTTTGGGCCGGCAATATTTTCTACTTTAACAAGCTGCACGCCATAAGTTGAAATCACAGTCTTATCGCCAACTTTCATCGCCAGAATATTTTCTTGCTGCCACGTGGTAACGGTTGCAATGGCACCAACCACAAAGCCAAGCCCCATATGGGCTAGAAACAAACCGATATAGGCGCGCGGTGTTGAACGCAAAATGCCTAACGATTGTGCGACTGGAACTTGCCCCAGCTTCACCCGTTTCGCCAAAACCCAGAACGAGCCTGCAACAATCCACACCGAAAGACCAATGCCCAACACCGATAAAATATGTGTGCCGAGCGTCCACACCGCGAGGGCGGCAATGGCGATCACTGAGACAGCAAGTGGAGCATTGAGTTTCTTGAGGGCCGGGCCAAGATCATCGCGCTTCCATTTCAGAAAAGGGCCGACAACCATGGTGATCAGAAGCGGAATGAACAACGGCACAAAAGTTTTATTATAGTAAGGAGGCCCGATTGAAATTTTATCGCGGCCAATCAAATCAATCAAAAGTGGATAAAATGTGCCAATAAACACCGTCGCCGCAGCCACCACCAGCAAGGCATTGTTGAGAACCAAACTACTCTCGCGGCTGATAGCGGCAAAAGGTGCCCCTTGGCGCACGGCCGGAATGCGAAATGCATAGAGCAACAACCCGCCACCTGTTGCCACCATCAAGATCATTAAAATAAATGTGCCGCGCGTGGGGTCCGTTGCGAAGGAATGCACACTGGTAAGCACGCCAGAGCGCACCACAAATGTGCCAATCAAACTGAGCGAGAAAGTGAGAATAGAAAGAAGAATTGTCCACGATACCAAGGCATGTCGCCGTTCCACAACCAAAGCTGAATGCAACAAAGCAGTACCAGCGAGCCATGGCATGAAGGACACATTCTCAACCGGGTCCCAAAACCACCAGCCGCCCCAGCCTAAAATATAATAGGCCCAGAAACTACCAAGTGTAATGCCGAGCGTGAGAAAGCACCATGCAATGAGCACCCAAGGCCGCACATAGCGCGCCCAAGCGGCATCGACCTTGCCTTCGATCAAAGCGGCCAGCGCAAAAGCGAAAGCAACGGAAAACCCAACATAACCCAAGTAGAGGCAAGGCGGATGGATGGCGAGGCCAGGGTCTTGCAAGATTGGGTTCATGCCACTGCCATCGACGGGTGCATCGATCAAGCGTTCAAATGGGTTAGACGTGAAAACCAAAAAGGCGAGAAACGCCGTTGCGATCATTCCTTGAATGGCCAACACCCGGGCTTTCAGGGGGGCGGGAAGGTTCACTCCAAACACTGCAATGAGCGCTGCGAATAAAACCAGAATCAAAACCCACAGCAACATTGAGCCTTCGTGGTTCGCCCACACACCAGTGATTTTATAAATTAGTGGCTTAGCAATCTGCGATCCAGTTGCCACCAGCTTTACCGAAAAATCATCATTCACAAATGATGCCGCAAGTGCAACAAAAGCCAGCGCCACCAACAGGAATGAAGCAACCCCGCTAGCGCTGCCAAGTGCCATTAATCCGCGGTCTTGTCGGTGCGCGCCATAGAGCGGCAAGCTCGATTGAACAAAGCTGGTCATAAAGGCAAGCAGCAATGCAAAGTGGCCAATTTCTGCAATCATAAATCTTGTTTCCAGCACATCAGGGTTCAACAGCCTTACTTAACATCGCAAGGCTGCAATAGCCTCTGATGTTCTTGTCGCAGCAAAATCTGTGGCTGAAATACCGCAATGGAAATTTTTCTTCCGCAATGCCTTTATCTCGCTGTGAAAACTTGATTCTTGCCGTAATTTCAGTGTTTCACAGCGCCAAGTTCCGCCTTTTGACGAGTCGGAACAGGGCTGATAATATGCACACACTGTATAAATGCAGAGTGAGCGGCGGTTGGGTTTATTGAGGCAACATGATGATCTATAAGAGTTTTGTGAAGTACCTTGCAGTTATTGCCTGTGCTATATCAATGAGTGCAGCACCTGCAATGGCTGAAATGGCAGACATTTCATCGCCAGATTTTCGCATTGTGCCAGCCTTTGGAGCCCCAACCCAAACCAACAATGGCCCTGCGACAACCACAACCGAAGTGGTTGTGAATCAAAACCAACCTCCAATGCTTCAAGAAAATTCCGATGCTTTGATGAAGGCTGCCGAACAACGCTATGCTGATATTGCCAGCCGTGGTGGCTTTCCTAAAATCACAAAGTCAAGTTTGAAGAAGGGCGCCAAAGGCCCCGCCGTTGCGGCTCTCAATCAGCGCTTGTTTATGGAGGGTTATCTCCGCGTGGAAGGCACCCAAGGTGAATATGCTGAGCTTTACACAACGGCCACCGAAGATTCCGTAAGTCGCTTCCAACGCAACATGGGCATTTCAGTGACAGGCAAAGTCGACCAGTTGACCCAATATTTTCTTAACATTCCTGTGCAAGAGCGCCTTGCGACCATCCGCGCCAATATTCCTCGCCTCGAAGTCTATGAAAAGAAATTGGGTGATCGTTATTTGGTGGTGAACGTACCAGCCCAGCAAATTGAAACCGTCACCAATGGCCGGGTTTATTCACGCCACAATGCTATCGTGGGCAGGCCAGAGCGCCCATCACCTGTGGTTATCACGTCGCTTGAAACCGTGAAGTTCAACCCTTATTGGAACGCCCCCGTTTCAATTGTGGAGCGCGATATTATCCCCAAGCTGCGCTCAGGCACACAGATTTTAGAGGATATGAACATCAAGGTGTTCCAAGGCGTTGGCGGCCCAGAGATTGACCCACGTTCAGTGAGTTGGGCCTCTGCTGTGCCGGATAATTATCAGTTCCGCCAAGAGCCTGGGCCAGAGAATGCCATGGCCACCGCCAAAGTGGAATTCATCAGCCCTTTCGGCATCTATCTGCATGACACGCCAGAGCGTCAATTGTTTAAAACCAGCAATCGCTTTTACAGTTCAGGCTGCATTCGCGTTGATCAAATGCCGTTGCTTGTGCAGTGGATTTTAAATGGTCAGGACGGTTATGGCGAAAGCAAAATTGCCACCATGGCAGAAACCTTAGAACGCCTTGACGTGTTGATTTTGGACCCACCAGAATTGCGTGTTACCTATCTTACAGCGTGGCCAGCGGCCAAAGGCACAATTGCCTTTCGCAAAGATATCTATCAAATGGATGGTTCAGGCTTCATTTTAGGACAGCCCATGCCTGTTGGCGAAAATGCGCCAGATGGATCGCGTTTCGTGCTTAAGCCATTACCTCGGCAAATTCCTATTGATGCAGCTGAGGCTGAAGGTTTTAGCTTGTTCCATTTTGGTAGCTTTAAGAAAAACAAAGCTGGCAGTGTATCTGGTCAAAAAAGCTTGTTTGGCACAAACTTGCAGTCTTCAAATTCAAACGGTGACACGCAAAATTCGTTGTTTGCCAGCAAAGCCAGGCCAGCAGCCACGGCCAGCGGCAAGAAAGTTTCAGGCCTCTTTGATTGGGAGGCTTATCGCAAAAGCAAGGGCAAATCGCCAATTGACAAGAAAGCGAAGAAACTGGTCAAAAAAACCAAAACAGGTGCCACTGACACGCTGAAAGTTGCATCAAAGAAATCGAAGAAAAAAACCGATATTTTCAACGGCACTATTCCGCCCGAACCGCAATTAGATGCACCAGCTAAACCGGTTGCCGCCAAAGGGGCAGCGCCAGTAAAGCCAGTTGCGTGCAAAGCTGGTGCCGATGGCAAATTGCCAGCAGGCTGTAAACCAATTTTGGAAGCAGAAAAGGCCGCCGCTAAGCCAAAAGTTTAAGACTGCGCCAATCTGTATCTGGACCCAATTCTGTTAATCTGTATAGAGCAGAGCAGATCAGTTGAGGGACGATTCATTCATGGCTAAAAAATCTGTAAAGAAACCCGCAAAGAAAGTTGTGAAGAAAGCTGCAAAATCGGCCGCACTCTACCCCGGGTTTTTCAAGGACACTCTCGGCAAAACTGATCCCAAAATCGCCAAAGCCATCGCCAATGAACTGAAGCGCCAGCAAAATGAAATTGAACTGATTGCTTCCGAAAACATTGTATCCCTCGCCGTGCTTGAGGCGCAGGGTTCGATTATGACCAACAAATATGCCGAAGGTTATCCGGCACGCCGTTACTATGGCGGCTGCCAATATGTTGACGTTTCAGAATCCTTGGCCATAGACCGCGCCAAGCAACTCTTTGGTGCCACTTTCGCAAACGTGCAGCCCCACTCAGGTGCCCAAGCCAACCAAGCAGTGTTCTTCGCTTTGCTGCAACCCGGCGACACGTTCATGGGCCTAGACCTTGCCTGTGGTGGCCATCTCACCCACGGTTCACCAGTCAACCAATCTGGTAAATGGTTCAAAGTTGTTTCGTATAAAGTGCGCGAAGACAACCAGCAGATTGATTATGATGCTGTGGCAGCCCAAGCCTTGGCCGAAAAACCAAAGCTCATCATCGCGGGTGGCTCAGCTTACCCACGCACCATCGACTTTAAACGCTTCCGTGAAATTGCCGATTCAGTTGGCGCTTATTTGATGGTGGATATGGCGCATTTTGCTGGCCTTGTGGCTGGTGGTGCCCATCCAAATCCATTGGACCACGCCCATGTTGTAACCACCACCACGCATAAAACTCTGCGCGGCCCGCGTGGTGGTCTCATCCTCACGCGTGATGAGGCGCTGGGCAAGAAAATAAATTCCTCGGTGTTCCCCGGCCTGCAAGGTGGACCGCTAGAGCATGTGATCGCCGCCAAGGCCGTAGCCTTTGGTGAAGCATTGAAACCAGCCTTCAAAAAATACGCCAAGCAAGTTGTCTCAAACGCCAAAGTGTTGGCGGAGGCAATGATCGCTGGCGGCTGTGATATTGTTTCGGGCGGAACCGACACGCATTTGATGTTGGTTGATCTGCGCAAAAAAGGCGTAACCGGCAAGGCTGCTGAAGGCGCCTTGGGTCGCGCTTATATCACCTGCAACAAGAACGGCATTCCGTTTGACCCGGCACCTTTCACCATAACATCAGGCATACGTTTGGGTTCGCCTGCGGGCACTACACGCGGTTTCAAGGAAGCGGAGTTCCGTGAAATCGGCAACCTTATCAATGAGGTGCTAGACGGTCTTGCGAAAAATGGTGAAGAAGGCAATGCTAAAGTTGAAAAGGCCGTGAAGCGCAAAGTTTTGGCTCTCACGGCAAGGTTCCCAATTTACTCATAAAGGAACGCCCAAATGCGCTGTCCGTTCTGTTCAAATGCCGATACGCAAGTGAAAGACTCGCGGGCAACTGAAGACGGCACCGCGATAAGGCGCAGGCGCGCTTGCCCAGATTGTGCGGGTCGCTTCACAACATTTGAACGCATTCAATTGCGTGAGCTAAGCGTTATCAAACGCTCCGGCCGCCGCACGGTTTTTGACCGTGACAAATTAGCAAGGTCGGTTCAGATTGCCTTGCGCAAACGCCCCGTGGATGCTGAACGCATTGAACGCATGGTATCTGGCATTGTGCGCCAGCTTGAAAGCTTGGGCGAAATTGAAATCAAATCCGAAACCATTGGCCAATTGGTGATGGAAGGTTTGAAGAATTTAGATGACGTGGCTTACGTGCGCTTTGCCTCTGTCTATCGCAATTTCCGCGAAGCCGCCGATTTCCAAGAGCTGCTAGGCGAACTTTCAAATGAAGAGGGCGAACCAGAATAACTGGCCCGCCGGCGTCAAACTATTTACTGTGTCTCTTCCTCAGGGGGTGGCTCATCTGCCGGGGCTTCGTCCTGCTGCGGCTCGTCAACTTGCGGTTCATCAGCTTGCGGCTCGTCTGGAATGTTTTCATCAGCCGAAGGTTCTGGTGAAGGGCAGGCATCAGTGCCATCACCTTCAGGAGGGCAATCAATGTTAGTTGTATCATCCGCTGGTGCATCTGCATCCGGCTGATCAGCGGGAACACTCTCGGCATCAGCTTCATCGGGCATATCTTCCGCGGCCATCGTTGCTTCGGTGTTACCTTCCTCGTCACCTGCGTCACCTTGATCAAGATCATCGGCTTCATAGGTGATCGATGTATCAGTCGATTCCGTGGAAATTTCTTCGTAACTTACGAACTCAGAGGTTTCCATTGAATAGTAGGTGTAAACTTCCGTTGATGAATATTCCTCTGATGTAAATTCATAATAAGTCAAATAGTCGGCTTCAGTTACAACGTAGCCGAATTCATAGGTTTCATCGACAAAGCGATTGCCAGCTGACTTAGGTGCACGCGGTTTTTTGCCGGCGGGGGCAGAGAGAATTTTAACGCCTACAATTTTGCCGTTGCGCGCATCAACCGAGATGAGCAAATTAAAGCCATTCTTGGAAGAGCGGAACATATAAACCTGTCCCTTGCGCCGCGCATCGCGCACCGCATAGCCTTTGGCTTTCAGCTTGCTCGATACATAACTCACCGACCGCATCTTCACGGATTTTTTCTTGGTCGTTGTGTTGTCCACTTCAATAGCCAAAGGGGATACGCCATTTTTTGCTGTGTCGTGCACAATTGTAAACGCTTCGGCGCTTGAAACCGTAATGCCCAAGGCAACAAGCATGGACAGGCTGTAGGTGGAAAATTTCATGAAAGCTCCTGTTTAATCGGCGCGAACTGAGCATGTTTCCATCTGATTTTGCAAGCAGAATTGAATTCTTCCCTCGTTAAAAACGAGGGAAGATATTAAATTTTGTTAAGCAGCCAATGCAGTTTTCTGACGCTGGCTTTCGCTCCAGAACAGATAGGCCGAGCCTGCCAAGATCAACGCAATGCCGATCCATAAATTACCTTCCGGCAAATAATGAAACGCCAAGAAACCAGCAATAATGTTGAAGGGCAAACGCAAATCATCAAAAGGTTGCAGGGAGGAAGCATCGGTTTTTGAATAAGCTTTTGTAAGGCAGTATTGTGCAATGAATTGGATTGCACCTGCTGCCAATAAATATGCCAGCACTTGTCCTGATGGCCATTCAAAACCGGCCCCAAAAGAAAGCAAAGCATTTATTGGTGAAAGTAATAACAACAACCACATCGTAATTGTTTCTGGTTTTTCATGACCAGTGAGTTGCTTGGTGATGAGTGAGGCCGCACCCCACAAAATTGCTGCAGCAATGGGAGCCAACGACCACGCATTGAAACCTGTTGACCAAGGTTGCAACACAATCATAGCACCAGTAAACCCAAGCGCAGAAGCAATCCAACGGTTGGTCCCCACTCTTTCACCCAAATAGAATTTAGCACCCAGCAGAATGAAAAATGGCGATGTCATCACCAGTGCAATCACCTGCCAAATTTGTACGCCATGCGCTAAGCCAAACACAAAAGCCTGAACGCCCAATGCCGAAAGCACAACTCGAATGATATGTTGCATCGGAAATTCGGTTTTGAGAGAGGTCAATCCACTGCGCCAAATAAACGGAAGTGAAACAATGAGCGCAATGAAATATTGCCAGAACGCATCAGAAGTGGGTTTAAAGCCAAGCCCACCAAAATCGGCTGAACCTGTCACAGTTTGCGTGATTACGTTGATGACAGCAAAGGCAATGCCCGCCACCACCATATAGGCAGCACCTGCCACAAGATTTTTATTAAGGGTCTGATTCATGTGTCGTCTCCTTTTCAATGCGCAATGCTAAGCATTGGCGCTTACATGAATCAGGACGACATGTTAAAACGCTCTGCGAGCGCAAAGCGAATCCAACATTCTCTTTTTATCCGGACTATACCGTCGGCCCAGGAGTTACACCTGATCTGCTGACCTCGAGCAATTCGTAAGAATTGCCAGAGCGCTCGCGGGCTATACCGCCGGTGGGGAATTACACCCCGCCCTGAGAATTACCGGAACATTCCGGCGGCGGCACCTTTAAGGGCAGTGCGCTTGCAGAGCAAGTCCTATCTGCTATGCAAGTGTGACATTGTAATCCTCAAAGCGCCGCGCTACAGCCACACCATGGTTACCCCACGCAAAGCCCCCATTGCCCGTTCTGCTGCCCGCTTGGGCGCAGTGCAAGCGCTCTATCAAATGGATATTGCCACTGCGGATTTGGGTGAAACCTTGGCCCAATTTTCATCGCGGGTTGTTGGTGACGATTTTAATGATGGCCAATGTGGGCCAGCGGATTACAAGCACTTGCGCGAAGTGGTGGAAGGTGCTGTGCGCGAGCAAGCTCTAATCGACCCCACAGTTGATAAGTTGCTCGACAAGGATTGGCCGCTCCACCGCCTTAACGCCACATTGCGCGCCGTGCTGCGGGCCGGGGCTTTTGAAATTATGTTCAAAGAAAACGTGCCAGCTAAAGTCGCCATCAATGAATATGTGAATGTGGCGGGAGCTTTCTTTGATGGTGAAGAGCAAAACTTCGCTAATGCCGTGCTCAATAACTTAGCCCGCCAACGCCGCCCCGAAGAATTCGTGAGCTGATCGTGCAAGCGCCCCGCACCACCATTCTGCTTCTGGCCATCGCGCAATCTCTCTACTCATGTGCTGTCATCACTGTTTTTGCGACGGGACCTTTGGTGGGTCTCATGTTGGCCCCCAATCAAGGCTATGCCACATGGCCTGTGACCAGCTTCGTCGTGGGCTCCATGTTAGCGGTGTGGCCAGCGTCATACCTCATGAAAATTTATGGCCGCAAGCCGGTTTTTGTGGCTGGTGCATTATCCAGCATCATTGGTGCACTCATTTCGGTGTGGGCCATCTATCACAGCAACTTTTCGCTGTTCTGTATTGGTGCAGCACTTCAAGGCGTGTTGCAGGCCACATCCAGCTTTTATGCATTCACGGCCGCCGAGGCAGCAGGGCCGGATGATAAATCGGTTGCTATATCTTGGGTGCTCACCGGCGGTGTGGTCGCAGCGGTTGCCGGAACTTTAATTTCAAGCAACACGCGCGATTTGCTCGCGCCCTTTACATTTGCTGGAACTTATGTCGCTGTCATCATCTTCGCAGTTCTCAGTCTTATCGTGTTTGCGTTGCTGCAAGTGGCCAAACCCACAGAGGCGGAAATCCAAGGCCCACAGCGCAGTTGGCCAGAATTATTGCGCCAACCCAAACTTGTAATCGCTATGGCCACCGCCATTGCGTCTTATGCTTTAATGAATTTGATGATGACGGCAGCTCCCGTGGCCATGAAAATTTGTGGCTTCAATGTTGATGATTCTATCTGGGTTATACAATGGCATGTGCTGGCTATGTTTGTGCCCAGCTTCTTCACAGGTGTGTTGATCAAGCGCTATGGCGTTAATCTGATCACGAGCATTGGCATGGGTATTTTGATCTGCGCTGGCATAGCAGCGTTGCTCGGCATCACATTTCCGCATTTTTCAATTGCGCTCATTCTGCTCGGCCTTGGCTGGAACTTCGGCTTCATCGGGGGAACGACAATGCTCACCACAACGTACAGGCCAGCCGAGCGCGCCAAGGTGCAAGCCGTCAATAATTTTGGCGTGTCACTCATGGTGGCAATCGCCTCAGCCAGTAGTGGCCAAATGCTCAGCCATTTCGGCTGGAGTTCGGTGGCCCTAACAGTGATGCCAATTGCGGCACTTGTTCTCGGAATCATAATTTGGTTGAAAACCTATGAAAGACCTTCCACCTCTCACCCTTTCCGAACCTGAAATGCGGGCCATCACGGCCGAAGTGGCACGATGATCCTCGATCATTTTGTTAACCTGCCCAACCAGCCTGTCACCAAACCATCAACGCTACCGAACTTGCGCAGCGGCCTGCAAGAAACTTTACCGCTGAACCCAACGCCCGTGGCTGATGCAATTTCTTCGGCACTCAATATTTTCTGCGGCGCATGGATTGGCCCATCGGGCACCGCGCAAATTGAATTGATGACGATAGAATGGTTGCGCCAGCTCACCAATCCGGCCAACGCCACTGTCTATTTCTCATGCCAAACCCATTCATCCGTGGCCAAGGGCTTAAAAATTTTAGGCTTTCAACACTATCAATTGCGCAAAATTCCATCGGATGAAAACTTCTGTTTGCCCATGGATGCACTCGCCCAAAAAATCGCCGCTGATCGCCTGCAAGGCTTGGTGCCTTTCTGTGTGGTGGCCAATGTGGACTTACCCGGAAAAAGTGGAGGGACTCGGGGTCGTTTGGTAATCCCCCCAAAAATGCAGGGGTTTTGGTGTAGAGCTCACGCGGCGATTTGTTGTTTCATTTGTCGGTTTAGTTTTTGGGCGGGTGTAATGCCGCCTAAGCCCATGTTGGGGCGTTCATTGTTGTAAGTCCAGAGCCATTGTGTGGCGTGATCTTGTACTTCGTTGATTGTTGAGAAGTTATACTGGCCGAGCCATTCGTGACGGACGGTTCGGTTGTAGCGTTCGATATAGGCATTCTGTTGGGGCTTGCCCGGTTGGATATGGCGCAGCGCTATGCCGTTGGTTGCCGCCCAGTGCTTGAGGGCCTCGCTGATGTATTCTGGGCCATTGTCGACACGGATAGAAAGCGGCCGCCCGCGCCACGCAATGATGCGATCAAGCGAACGGATGACGCGTGGGGTTGGCAGTGAGAAGTCAACCTCAATGCCAAGCCCTTCACGGTTGAAGTCATCCAGCACATTGAATAAGCGGAAGGCCCGCGTGTCATCAAGCCGGTCAGCCATAAAATCCATCGACCATGTGACGTTGGGAGCCACAGGCACGATAAGCGCGTCAGGCATCTCTCGTTTTAAGCGTTTTCTGGGCTTGATGCGCAGGTTGAGCTCCAATTCGCGATAAATCCGGTACACGCGCTTGTGGTTCCATGAATGGCCTTTCACATTGCGCAGATACAAAAAGCACAGGCCAAAGCCCCACGTGCGATGGGCCGCAGTGATTGCCATCAGAAGACCGGCAATCTCTTCGTTCTCATCGCTTAGCTTGGGCGCATAACGATAACACGTCTCGCTCAAGCCAAAGGTTCGGCAA
>JANLPA010000098.1:0-23487 GCA_031366855.1 Hyphomicrobiales bacterium
GGTAGTAAGTGGGCGCAAATTTTGGAAGCTTCCATATGTAACTATCAAGTGAAAGTTTATAATGGGCAGGGCTGAGAGTTAAAAGAAAGAGGAAAATTAACTCCATATACTCATGGTTTAAATAACGATCCGCGGCGATGAGATAAGAGTACATAGTCAACAAAAGACATAGTGGCCCTACAACTCGAAACAACAAGCCTATTGAAAATAGCAATCCGAGAACAAACCAAGCAATGGTTAAGATGCCCGCATATTCCGTGCCTCCATGCACCCACCCGAAAAAGGGATATTTGAATTCAAACCCATCCGCAGCAGTTCCAATAAATGTTTCCACACCCTTGTTGTAGGATTGCCACATTACAAAAATGCCGAATATAACGCGCAAGACCGCCATCGAAAGCACAGAGCTTGGTGCGTTCAAATATGCATAGAATTTCTTCAAGTTCGTCATGCGGAGTGATGTCCAGTTGATTCAATATAAATGGGCCAGAGTGATATCGAACTGCAATAGCAATGAAATACATGTAGAGTGGAGAAATAGTCGGTTTGGGCAGTTACACAGTATGACTGAATAATTCCTGTGTAAATTGGATTTTTTGAACACATAAGACTAAGCAAAGGCCCATCGGCAAATGAAAACCGCACTAAAACAAACAGAGAAAATCACTTCGCATGAGCAACATGCGCACCCCCTGCTCGGCGTAGCGCTGATGATTGGCGCTATGTTGGTTTTTCCCTTTTTGGATGTTGTGGCGAAGTTTTTGGGGAATGATGGTGTTCCGGTTGTTGAAATTGTTTGGGCGCGATTGACGATTGGTATGTTGATCACCGCTCCTTTGCTGTTGCGCAGTGAAGGGCTGCAAAGTTTTATCCCGCGTGAGCCGCGCCTTAACATGTTGCGGGCTGGTTTTATTATGATTTCCACAATGATGTTCTTTGGGGCTTTGCGCTATCAAGGTGTGGCTGAAACACTTGCAATTTATTTTGTGCAACCCCTCATCATCACCATGCTCGCTCCGTTTATGTTAAATGAACATGTTGGTTTGCGGCGCTGGATTGCGGTTTTGATTGGCTTTCTGGGTGTGCTAATTATCATTCGACCTGGCTTCCAATCAATAAATCCTGGCGTGTTCCTGTCGTTGGGTGCTGGTTTGGGCTCGGCCATTTCGCTTGTCTTAACACGCAGGCTGGCCGGTGGCAGCAGCGCTTTGGCCAATACATTTTACACCAGCTTATTTGGCGCAGCGTTTGCAAGTGTCGTCGTATTGTTTTTTTGGAAAACACCTTCACTGCATCAATTGGAAATGTTTGTTTTGCTTGCGGCCATAGGCACACTTGGCAATTACCTCACCATCAAAGCGATGCAATATGCTGAAGCTTCATTGCTTGCCCCTCTGGGTTACACTGAAATGATCAATGCAGTTTTAGCGGGTTGGTATTTCTTTGGTGATTTTCCAGACGCGTGGAGCTTTGTTGGTGTTGCTATTCTGGTTGTTTGCGCGATTTATATTTCCTACCGCGAACGCACCAAGCAGATTGAAATTGAACGGCCTTAGCTGAACAATTTTTCCATACGGCGATCAGGCACGAACCACATTAAAGCAACTGCAACAAAAAGCACGCCTGCTGCCCACGGATAGTAAAATGCCAGAGGCAAAGCGGCAGTGTAACAGAGAAGCGAAATTTTTCCTTTTCTATCGCCACCAATCGCATTGATGATATGTTGGTTTTCTTGGTGGCCCAGAACTGCTCGCACCATAAACGTGTAGGCAACCGCACACAAAAGTAAGTTCACACCATAAATAACAACGGGCCATGTGGCGAAATGATTTTCACCCATCCAACCGGTTGTAAAAGGCATGAGAGAAAGCCAGAACAGCAGGAACATATTGGCCCAGAGAATACCGCCATTCACTTTTTTCACGGCGTGGAAAAAATGGTGATGGTTGTTCCAATAGATTGCAACGTAAGTGAAGCTGAGAACATAACTGAGAAAAACAGGACCGAGTTCCAAAAGGTTTGAAAGTTCTGCGCCGTGGGGAACTTTAAGCTCCAAGACCATAATGGTGATGATGATGGCGAACACGCCATCGGAAAATGCTTCTAAGCGGCCTTTGCCCATGAGAACCTCAGAATTGTTTTGGAAGTCCGGCTTGCTTTAAAATACCATTTGCACTGTGTCGTGACGTAATTCCACTATCCACTGGAAAATTTAATTTCGAAATCGGGCTATACCACATTACGTGGCCGCCCTTTCCTTGGCAGACAATTGTGCAGCCAGCGGCAGTTAGTATTTTTAGAAGTTCTCGCTTTAAGTTGGCCAATCTATTTTGTCCGCATTGTTATTCGCTAGAATTTAATGCGAAACTCAGAAGTCAACTATCAAAAAAGGTAGCAGCTCCGTACACGGAGGACTTCAATCAAAATTGGCCGATCACAATTGCCTATGCAGCAGGAGAAACCAGCATACGGTCAAGGCTATGAGTTACAATATGTACAGGAATTTCAGAGAGTTGCACTTGCATGTTATTAAGTTCGATGAGGTCAGAAATCATCGCAAGTACCTTCGGCCGCAACTTTTCAAGAGATGCTGATTCTGCGACCAAACCCGGAGCATCATCACTTTGAGCTACCCAAACTGATGCTTCGGGGTCCCATTCGGCTTTTACAATTATTGAATTCATGGCCGGAAGCTATCACTTCCGGCCAGAAAGGTCAAAACTTTCAATGTGCAGCCACTGGTGCTTCAGCATTGCCAAAACGCAGTTTCAGCAGATACCACACAATTGCAACGCCAATCGCCTTGCTCACCACTTCAGTCACAAAAGCTGCTGGCGTTAAATAACCTGCGAGGTGTTGAAAGGCCAAAGTATCAACTGGCACTGCAAACAACGACGACAGAATGATGCGGCTTTGTAAGGGGCGTTTGGTAAAGCTGTAAACCGCCCAATCGGTCATTTCTGACAAGATGAAGGCGATCATGCTGGCGGCGGCAAGGCCAGGACCTGCAAAATAATAAACTGGAATGCCTGCAAGCGCTGTCGCCAATAACACCTTATGGCCAATTTCGCGTTGTGCATAATCACGCAACACGAAAACGAAACCAACAATGATATTGGCAAGGTATAGCGTTCCCATCCAAGTGTTGGTGGTCCATTGCGTTACGCCTTCAATCAGGGTTTCTGGAACAAACAACACATTAACGAGCACGATGAAGGCTATATAAGCCCCAACCGACAGAGCGATGCGAGCAAGCTTACTCATTATCCTACAATTTCTTTCGCTTTGAAATTTTGCTTAATTTCTTTCTTTGCGTTTTCGAGTGAGTCTGAACCGTGAACTGAGTTCTCATCGATTGATTTTGCGAATGAAGCGCGGATGGTGCCCGCTGCTGCTTCCTTCGGATTCGTAGCACCCATAATATCACGATAGGTTTTCACGGCATTGTTGCCTTCAAGAACCTGAACCACAACGGGGCCAGAAGCCATGAACTTTACCAAGTCTTTAAAGAACGGACGCTTGGCGTGGACGGCGTAGAATTTCTTGGCTTCTGCCAATTTCCACTTCACCCGCTTTTGCGCAATGATGCGAAGGCCAGCGGTTTCGATAATCGCGTTGATCGCGCCGGTATTGTTGGCCTTGGTTGCGTCTGGTTTAATGATAGAAAATGTACGTTCGATAGCCATGATAGTCCTCATTGAAAGTGAATGGACCGCCCTATAGCGGCGGTCCATCCATTCGGCAAGAGGTGGCTTATTCTTCGGTCAGCAGCTGCGTAATGCGGCTGATCGAAACGCGGCGGTTTTCGCCTTCGGCTTCGGCAGTTGGAATTTTGAGGAAGCGCTCGCCAAGGCCAACGGTTCGCAAATTCCGCGCTGGAATAACATAATAAGACACCAGTGCTTTCTTGATGGCTTCGGCACGCAACTTAGATAAGCGATTGTTATAGGCATCGCTGCCGGGCGCATCGGTGTGGCCTTCAATCATGAACACTTCACCTGGATATTTCTTCACAATGCGCTCGATGATAGCGGCAATAGCATCCAAACTTTGCATCTGTTCTTCGCGCACAAAGGCTTCATTGGTGCCAAAGCGAATTGTGTCAATTTCAATACGCGACACTGATTCACGCAGGCGTGGTTCAACAGCAATTTCTTCGAGATTATAGCGTTTCTTGAAGCTTTTGCGTGGCGGGGCCACCAACACATCTTCCAATTCTTGATCGTCAACTTCAGCCGCAAAAACATAACGCGGAGGTGGCGGACGATCATTCGAGATATCTATGTTGATTGTGATGTCTAAATCACCGCTGCTGGCATTAAGGGCAAGTTGCTCTTCACGGCGATGACGTTCAGCGATCATGCGGCGGCGCAAAATTTCGCGGTCGCGCAGCATTGATTCACGCCAATAGTCACGGTTGGCTTGATCATAGTCTTCGTCAAATTGCGCTTCATTATAAACTGTCAGACGACGCTGCAATTCAGCAATTTGCAACTCTTCAGCGGGGCGCGGGTCGCGCAGAACAATTTGCACTGGTGTTACATTGGTAATCACCACCGTATTATTTACTGTGGAGTTGTTCACTGTTGTGTTGTTCACAACGGCGGGCGGCAATGGCGGTGGTGGCGGCGGCGCAGGTGGCAACGGTGCAGCAGCGCTCACTTCCAACGGTGGCGGCGGAGGTGGCGGTGCCGCTTGCTCTTGTTTTTGCACAACAGCAACTTCTTGAACCGCCAAACGCTGGCGCAAAACCTCACGTTCTTCTTTCAAACGCTTGCGCACAGCGCGCTCGGTTTCACGTGACAGTTCATTGCTAGCCATCACATCACGAATGCTATCAAGACGCGTGCGGAGATCATTATCCGATAGGTTTTCAAGCGGTGTCGTGTCGTCAAGATAAATGCGCGCTTGCTTTTCAGCTTCGGGGTTGCCAGCGTTGTTATCTAACGCTTGCACGTCGGCCTTGGTTGGCGGAGGTGGTGGTGCAGGTTCAACGGCAACTGCTTGTGGAGCATCGACGGCTGGAGGCACTTCCTGCACAATAACAGGCTGTTCCTGTGGCGTTTCAGGTGCTGGTGCAGGAGCAGGTTGGGCTTGCTGTTGTTGATCTTGTGGTTGCTCACGCTTGGTCAATTCAATGCGTGCATCTTGCGCAATAAGGTTCAATTTATCACGCACATCTTGCGGTAAGTTTTCAATCTTGGCAAAGCGACGGGCAGCTTTGGCGCGAGCTTTCAGTTCTTCGGAATCCATATCTGCAAGTGCACGGCCATCATTCAAGAAGGTCACAATTTCTTCAGGCACGGCTGGCTCAACCGCAGGTGCCGGAGCAACTTCAACGGGGGCAGCTTGCTGTTCTGGTTGGGCCTGAGGTTCAGGCTGAGCTGGTTGCTGAGCTTGCTTGCGGTTTTCCATTTCACCACGGCATTTTTCAAAAATGCTCACCAGTTGAGCTCGCATTTCCTCGGTGAGATTTTCAGTTTTGGCAAAGCGGCGGGCTGATTTGGCACAGGTTTGCAATTCATCATCGGAAAGTTCGGTGGCCGGACGGCTGTCACCCAGTAAAGCCAAAATTTCTGCAGGAACTTCAGGTGCAGACGCTGCCGCCTCAACAACGGGTGCGGGCTGTTCGGCCGCTGGTTGTTCAGCAACAGGTTGATCACCTACCACTGCCGTTTCTTGTGCAATAGCAGGAGACAAAAACAATGCCAATGCCAATATGCTCGCCGCACCCAGTTTAAATTTCATATCAATTCTCCAACTTTTTCAATTCGCAGATCCATTAACTGCTAGGAAGCGCTTTTGTTCCATCAGTTAGGCAGAACTAGGGTGTGAATATGCCAAACCTGCCACACGCATGAACAGGAGATGAACGGATTTAAAGCCGCCCCGCCTCAATAATACGTTTCAAAAAGCCTCTGGTGCGCTCGTGTTTGGGGTTGCCAAAAATCTGTTCGGGCGGGCCTTCTTCGTGCACAACGCCCTCATAGAGGAAGCAGACTTTTGAGGCCACTTCGCGCGCAAAGCCCATTTCGTGGGTGGCCAGCAACATGGTCATGCCTTGGGTTGCCAAATCGCGCACAATGTTCAAAACCTCGGACACCAATTCTGGGTCAAGTGCTGAGGTGATTTCATCCAGCAACATCAATTTTGGTTCCATTGCCAAGGCGCGCACAATGGCCACGCGTTGTTGCTGGCCACCAGAAAGGCGATCAGGGTAATCCAAGGCTTTTGCCTCTAAGCCAATGCGCTTCAGCAAAATCATCGCCTTAGCTTCAGCTTTATCTTTGCTTTGTTGCAAAACTTTTCGTGGCGCTAAAGTTACATTTTCCAGCACCGACATATGCGGAAATAAATTATAGCTTTGGAACACGATGCCCACTTGCTGGCGCAGCTTATTAAGATCAACGCCGGGGCCAGAAACACGGTCTTTGCTCAATTTAATTTCGCCGCCCTGAATTTCTTCAAGGCCATTGATGCAGCGGAGTAAGGTAGATTTGCCACATCCAGAAGGGCCAATGAGACAGACGACCTGATGCTCATTCACCTTCAAGTTTATACCGCGCAAAACCGGAATTGCTCCGAAGGATTTAGTAACGTGATCAATTTCTAAAAATGCCATGGTCAGCCCCCTGCCCGCATTTTGGCATTGTCACGTTCGATAATTTTATCAACCAAGCGGGCTTGCGGAATTGTAATCACCACAAACAAAATGGCCACAACAGTAACCGCCGAAAGATTGAACGCATTGGCGGCAATAATACGCGATTGATTGAAGGCATCAATAAGGCCCACCACCTGCACCAAGGCCGTGTCTTTCTGCAAACCAATAAAATCATTGAGCAGTGGCGCAATGATGCGGCGCACAGCTTGTGGCACCACCACATAACGCATGGTTTGCATGTATGAGAGACCGAGCGAGCGTGCGGCCATCACTTGGCTTTGATGGATGCTTTCAATCCCAGCGCGATAAACTTCGGCAACATAGGCGCCATAAGTAAGAGTAAGTGCGAGAATGCACCAGAAGCTTACCGGCACTCTGATTGCAGTTTTGTATTCGGCGGGCGAGAGCACTGAGAGATCGGTGAAAAGGCCCAAAATTGGCGGCACGATAAGATCAGAAAGGCCAGATGTGGGAATGCCAAAGCCGATCAAATAAAGTGTTACGATTGCTGGCATGCCACGGAACAGATCACAATAAATTATTGCAAGGCTGCGGATTGGCTTTCCTGCACGGCCCGGCATGAGGCGTGCAAGGGCCACGATCAATCCCCAAACTAAAACTAAAACCTCTGCTACGACAAATATGAACAGGTTAATCAGAATAAATCTTTGTGTCACAAGCCACCATTTAGCTTGCATTAAAGGTAGATAAAAAAAAGTTTTCCCCACCGCCACATTGTTCATCAGCACAAAACAAATAAGCGCCAAAACAAGGAGTGCAAAAAAGCCCCAGCCAAATGTTAGAAATGCATATTCGCGCGCAGCGGCTGTATCTATTCTTGCTTTTACTAAATCATTGACTGCCAATTGTTTTCGGGCAGATTTTGCCAAATGCCATGCTTGCCAAGCCGGCCAAAAAAGCGCCAGCACTGCAATCATTGCGAAGCCGAAAATCAGTTTCCACAACCATGTGAAAACTCCAAGTTGGGCAAGGGCATCATGGGCCAGAAGTATTGTGAACAACGCTGCTACGGCGCAGATAAGCACGAAGACATTTGCTCCCCACGCTAAGTGTTCAGCGCGTTGGTGCAAAGGCGGCGCAACAATTTGCGTTGCGCCGCTGTTTTTTGTTTGACCAGACACTGATTGGTTAGTTTTTGAAATAAGGAATTGATGCAGGGTCTTTACCCCAAGCAGCAGCTAAATATTTCGCACCTAGTTTTTGAATGGTTCCATCAGCAATCATGGCTTGGAAAATCTTATCGATTGTTGGGTTGTTGGCGTTGCCCTTGGGATAAATTGCGCCATAGGTTTCACCAGTTTGATATTGGCCAACGGCCACTGATGCGCCTTTGGTGGCCAGTTCTTCGGCAAGAACAATAGAGGTATCGGTGATAGCGGCATCAATTTGCCCGGAGCGCAAGGCGGAGAACATGTCGCCTTGATCAGGGTAAACCTGCACATTGCTGATGCCAAGTTTTTCGGTCACAAATGCAGCACCCGTAGTTGCTTGCTGCACCCCAATTTTGGCTGTGGCAATGGTAGCCTCCGTTACGGGAGCATCTGCTCTGGTCAATACGGCAATATCAGAATTAAAATAGGGCACAGAAAAATCATGTACGGCTTTGCGTTCTTCGGTGATTGAAATTTCCGACATGGCCAAATCGAAGTCTGCTGTTTGGCCTGCAATCATTGCATCCCAGCCCACATTCACAACTTCCATTTTATCGTAACCAGCACGCCAAGCAATTTCGGCGGCTATGCAATATTCCATGCCGTCTTTAATTGATTCTGGTGAATCACCATTCCACCAAATTGGCGCAGGCAGAGACACTTCAACTGTGAGCCGACCAGCTTTTGCCGGGTTGGCGATTGGAAATTCACCTTTTTTGCCAGTAACTTCACAATTGCCAATCATATCAGCAGCAAAGCTTGTGCTTGCCATTAAAAATACTGTGGCCCCCGCTAACACTGCACGTTTTATAAATTTCATGGTTTGGTACACTCCCGATTTCTATTTATTACACCACACTACACCAAAATGGCTGCGCTTCGGCAAGAGGGCATTTGAACTTGTGATAGATCTTGCGTCATATTAAGAGGCTGTCATCATGTTTAAAGTTGCGGCATTTTATAAATTTTCTCGGTTATTGCATTATGAAGCTTTGCAGGCTCCACTTCTGGCGGCCTTGATTGAGAACGGGATTAAAGGCTCAATTTTGCTGGCAGCCGAAGGCATTAATGGCTCCATTGCCGGTTTGCCAGCCAGCATTGACAAAGCATTGATTGAACTTGAAAAAATTACAGAAATTAAGGGCATAGAGGCCAAATATGCCACTGCCTTAACCATGCCTTTCAAGCGCATGAAGGTGCGGTTAAAAAAGGAGATCGTGACTATCGGCAATGTTAGAGCCGACCCCACGGAGAAAGTTGGTACTTATGTGGAGCCAGCCGATTGGAATGCTCTGGTGAATGACCCCGACGTGATTTTGATTGATACGCGTAATTCGTATGAAGTTGGTGTGGGCACCTTCAAAGGTGCAATTGATCCGCATACGGAAAGTTTTGGAGAATTTCCCGCTTATGTGCGCGAGCATCTGCATAATCAAAAGCACAAGAAAGTTGCCATGTTTTGTACGGGTGGCATTCGCTGCGAGAAGGCCTCAAGCTTTATGTTGAATGAAGGCTTTGAAAATGTGTTTCACCTGAAGGGCGGCATTCTGAAATATCTCGAAGTGGTGCCACAAGCGCAGAGCACATGGGATGGAGCGTGCTTTGTTTTTGATGAGCGTGTGGCGGTGGAGCATGGATTAAAAGTTTCAGATTTTTCACTGTGCCATGGCTGCATGAACCCGGTTTCAGCAGAAGATCGCGCAAGTGAGAAATATGAAAAAGGTGTTTGCTGCCCTGCCTGTGCTGATCGATTGACCGAAAAACAAAAAGCCTCAAATCGCCAACGGCAAAGGCAAATGGATTTGGCAAAGGAAAAAGGAGCCCGGCATTTGGGGCCGGGCTGAATATCTTCACTAATAAAATTGTTTAAGCGCGATTATGGCGCCACGATTTTTCCGACTAACAGCAGATCAAGTGCCACCTTTATTGCGGGATCATCGACAGGCTTGTTTGCCGCCGCAGCTAAAGCATCTGCGGTAGCTTGGGCAGTTGATGCGGCTGCGGCGGTAGCATCCGCCAAAGCCGCAGCGGCTGCATAGGCGTCATAGTCGATTTGCGCATTTGTTACGGCAAGTGCTGTTGCGGGAGTTGGAGCGGCAAGGTCCGCCGCAATAGCAGTATCAAGTGCGAGCTTGGCAGCATCCAAACCTGTTGCCCGAACAAAAGTCGGGTCAGAAGTGAGGAGTGCTTGCAAAGCCAATTGTGCTGCATCGTTGGTAGTCGTAGCCGTCGTTACAGCGCCAGCCGCTGCCACACTGAGAAGATTGTCCAGATAATAGGTCTTGATCTTGCCAACACGTGAATTGGGTGACGCATGAGCGAAGGAATTGGCAGATGCGTGAGCCGCATTCAAGGCTCCCAACTTGCTGGCCGAATTGCCTTTATTTAGAGAGGCAACACTTGTTGAAACATCCACTGTGTTCTTTTTTGATTTCGAGGAAGTCGAACTGCCGCCGCTATTGCTGGATGCATTTCCGGTAGAAGTAGATTTATTACCACCAGAATTGTTGCTTTTCCCACCCGAGTTTCCATTTCCACCCGAGTTTCCATTTCCACCCGAGTTGCCATTTCCGTTGGAGTTGCCATTGGCGGCAATTGCTTCGGAGTATCTAAAGCCGACATCGGTTAAGAGCGTACCGGAGGCGAAGACAAATACACTGCCTAGAAGAAAAACACGACCTAGTTGAGAAAAATTGGATGGCATCTGGGATCTCCATTTTACGAATCAAAGGACTACAAGTATCGAACCTAAACTGACGAAAGGCTGATATTCCCGGTGATCCTATAGGTGGAGAGTGAAAAATATGCGTAAAGAAAATCACTAAAATTAGAGACTTGTTAATACTGTCGCTCAGACCTTATCCCGTCCATCCCAGCCCTGCTGCAATGCAGTTCATGGTCATCAGCAAGCTCATGTTCATGGCTTCGGTTGGTTTGTCGCCTCTGGTTTCGCGGAGCAGTTTAACTTGCCATTCATTGGCTTGATCAACCATGGGGCGCACGCGGTCAAAGCGGCGGCGGAAACTGTGGAAGCGTTCGCAGAGAATTTTATCGCCGGAGAGTTCGAGAATCACTTTTGAAGTGCGCTTGTGTTCATGGCGGATGAGAGCAAAGAGGCGCTCGGCATCATTGCGACTGGGAACTAAGCCTGCATATTTTTCAGCCACATTCATATCCGCGAGGAACAGCGATTTTTCCACTTCATCAATGGCCAAGCGGAAGCCTGGCGATTTGACAAACATTTCCTTCAATAGTTTCAAACCAGAACCACCCCGCGCGGAAACGAAATCATCCAGTGCATAACCAAGGCCATACCAACCGGTGAGCAAATGGCGATTTTGGCTCCATGCGAAAACCCAGGGGATTGCGCGCAGATCAGACAGGCCCTTGGCACCGAAACGGCGGGCGGGGCGTGAGCCGATTTTTAGCAAGGCCAATTCTTCAACGGGGCTTGCAGTTTGGAAATAAGTAATCAAAGCCGGATCATGTGCCAGTTTTTGATAGGCCTTGAATGAAAGCTGAGCAATTTCTTCAACGGCGTGCTGGTGTTCTGGGTTTAGGCGTTGCTCAGGTTCGGCACTGGATTTCAGTGTGTGCAACAACACGGCTGATGTTAGCGTTTCTAAATTGATCAGCGCGGTGCCTCGATTGGCGAATTTGGAAGAGACAACTTCGCCCTGCTCGGTCACGCGCATGCGGCCACCCACAGTGCCTGATGGTTGCGCGGCAATCGCGCGGCCCGCGGGTGCGCCACCGCGGCTTACGGAGCCACCACGGCCATGGAAGAAGCTCATTTCAACGCCTGCATTGCGGCCAGCGCGGATCAAGCGGCGTTGGGCTTCAAACAATTCAAAACTGGCGCAGAAAAAACCGCCATCTTTATTCGAGTCAGAATAGCCCAACATAATTTCTTGCACACCGCCATTGGCATTGACCGATTGGCGCACCACGGAATTGGCCAGAAGCGATTCCATAATTGTGGGGCCTTCGCGCAAATCTTCGATGGTTTCAAACAATGGCACCACGCGGATACGGCAAGTTTCGTGGGAGGACGGATCGCTGAACAGCCCACAATATTTCGCAAGCAGATAAAGCCCAAGCACATCATCAGCGCTTTGGGTCATCGACAAAATAAAGGTGCCTATGGCTTTGGGGTCTGGCCCGTCCAGCGTTTCACGAATGAGATGCAAGAGGCCCAAAAGCTCTTGCGCTTCTTCCGTCATATCGCGGAATTGCGGCACGAAGCCCATGGGCTTTTCAAGCTCGGAAGCGATCCATTTGTTCCAAGCGGCTGAGTGAATTTCAGGTGCAGCTGACTTTGCCATAGGGTTCATCTTGCCCCACACTTCGGTGAGCACGCGGTTAATCACCGTGGTGTTTTGGCGAATATCTAAGCAGGCTGTGCGGAAGCCAAACACTTCGGCTTCCCAGCGCACCGGGCGCACCAATGATGTGGCAAGGCCCGCCGCATTCATTTCAGCAAGGGTTGATTCAGCAAAATGTAAGCAAGCGATCAGCTCGTCAACATTCTTGAAGCCAACTGCCTTGCCCGGCTGTTCAATCTTGGCCAATCTCAATCTCAGCGCACTGAAGAATTGACGGAAGAGTTCTGACGGATTGCGCTGGGTGATTTCGTTGGCAGCGCCACACAGTTCAAGCTGCCGTGTCAATTCAATTTTGAAGGCCTCTGGAATTGGCATTTCGGATGAGCTGACAGAAATGTGTCCCACCAGTTCTTTCAGACGCAAATCCAAACGCCGCACGGAAGCCAAACTGTTTTCGCGCAGCGCCTGGCGCGTGGTATCAACGGTGACGAAGGGATTGCCGTCACGATCGCCACCGATCCAAGATGAAAATTTAATGGGTGGCTTAATGCGCGCGGTGAGTTCAGGATAATGGCGGATCAAAGCAGATTGAATCACGTCACACACCGCTGTGGTGCGATCAAACAAAGCATCGCGGAAAAAATGGAGGCCCCAGGCCACTTCACTTTCCACTGTGGGTTTTTCAATGCGAATTTCACCCGTCATCCATAGCAAATCAATTTCATTACGAAGTTGGAACAGCAGTGTATCGCGTTCACGCGGCGTCCAGCGTGGGTTATCGAGTTCAAACAGTTTCAAATAAATCCGGCGATGAATTTCTAAAACCGTTACGCGCTTGGCTTCGGTGGGATGGGCCGTGAGCGTTGGACCAACATCTAGGATGCTCAAAACATGCGCAACCGTTTCCGCCGAAACGCCAGCCTTGGCAGCTTCCGCCAGAGCTTGGCTGAGGGAACCGCCCACTTCGTCTGGCCCTGCTTGCTTTTCTAGGGTGCGGCGATTGCGGATGGTGGCATTTTCTTCAGCAATGTTCATCAGCTGCAACCAAATGCCAATGGTTTGCAGGGCATGTTCCACCAAGGGATCTGGAATTGAGGCAATGGCTTCCGGCTTATCCATAAGTGGCAACAAAGCGGGCTCGCGCTGGCCAATCACATGGCGCAGCTGTTGGCGCAGCATGGCAGTGACTTCTTCGATATAGCTGGTGTCTTCGATGCTGACGGGCAATTGCTGGTTCATATGTTGATTTGTGCAGTGCAACATAACAAGAGTCAATCGCAAAGTCAGTTTGCGTGTGGATAGGTAAGTCGGTAGAGCGAAGCCATGAAAAACGGAATCAAGTTAGTAAACACCTCTTCTCCCCTTGAGGGAGAAGGTGGCAGCCGAAGGCTGACGGATGAGGGGAATGTTTCAGCGCGCCCCACTACTAAATCGACTCGCGGAACCACCCCCTCATCCGCCCCTTCGGGGCACCTTCTCCCTCAAGGGGAGAAGGGTGGTTTGGAGCCGCTGCCATGTTAAATATTGCAAATATGACTTATCGGATCGGCGGGCGGGTTTTGCTGGAAGATGCTTCGGCATCGCTGGCAACAGGGCATAAGGTTGGGCTGGTGGGCCGCAATGGCACCGGCAAATCCACATTGCTCAAATTGATTTTGAACGAGCTAGTTCCAGAATCAGGTGAAGCTTCAATCCCGCGCAATGCCCGCATTGGCACCGTGGCGCAGGAAGCGCCAGGCGGCAAAGAAACTTTGCTTGAAGTGGTTATGGCTGGCGATATTGAGCGCACTCAGTTGTTGGCTGAAGCCGAAACCGCCAAAGACCCCAACCGCATTTCTGAAATTCAAATGCGGCTTGCCGATATAGATGCCTACTCAGCCGAGTCTCGTGCTGCGGTTATTCTGGCTGGCTTGGGCTTTACCGAAGCGATTATGAATGGCCCCTGCTCGGCTCTTTCGGGAGGTTGGCGCATGCGCGTGGCTTTGGCTGCTGCGCTGTTCGGCGCACCTGATGTGTTGCTGCTGGATGAGCCTACGAACTACCTCGATCTTGAAGGCACCATTTGGCTCCAATCTTATATTCGCGATTACCCGCATACAATCTTGCTGGTGAGCCATGACCGCGATTTGTTGAATGTTTCAGTGGATGCAATTTTACATCTCGACCAATTCAAGCTCACTTTATACCAAGGCAATTACGATAATTTTGAACGCCAACGCCGCGAGAAGCAGGCGCTTAACACCAAAATGAAAAAGAAGCAGGATGATCAACGCGCCCATATGCAGGCGTTTGTGGATCGTTTCAAAGCTAAAGCTTCCAAAGCTCGCCAAGCGCAAAGCCGCATGAAGGCGCTGGCCAAGTTAGAACCGATTGCCGATATGATTGAAAATGCGGTTGCCCCTTTCATATTTCCAAATCCTGAAAAAGCATTGGCGCCGCCCTTGGTAGCTTGGGATAAAGCTGCGGTGGGCTATGGCGATAATCCGCCCGTTTTAAAAAACATCACATTGCGTATGGACCCTGATGACCGCATTGCGCTGCTGGGTTCTAACGGTAATGGCAAATCCACATTTGCAAAACTGCTGTGCGGAAAATTAAAACCCATGTCGGGCAGCATGACGCATCCGCCACGGCTCTCGATTGGCTATTTTGCGCAGCATCAATTGGACGAACTTTCAGAAGACCGCACACCATTTGAATATATTTCAGAATTGATGCCAGACGCTCCGGTTGCCAAGCGCCGGGCGCGGCTTGGTGCTGTAGGGTTTGGCGCGTATTTGGCGGATTCAAAATGTTCTATTTTATCCGGCGGAGAAAAGGCTCGCCTGTTGTTCATGCTGGCCACATTCCACGCGCCGCATGTTTTGGTAATGGATGAACCCACTAACCATTTAGACATAGACAGCCGCGAAGCCTTGATCATGGCGATCAATGATTACGAAGGCGCTGTGGTTTTGATTTCACATGATCGCCACATTATTGAAACGTGTGTTGATCGCTTGTGGATTGTGAACAACGGCACAGTGCAGCCCTTTGATGGCGATATGGATGAGTATACTGATTTGGTTTTGGGCAGGAATAAACCGCGCAAGGTTGCCAAAGTGGAAGCCATTGCAGCGCCCGTCATGCAGAAGCCGAAACTTGCGGCCCCTATGATCAAGAAAATGATTCAAGAGCTTGATATTAAAATTATGAAGGCCAAGGATAAGTTGATTGTTCTTGATCAAGTTCTGGCTGACCCGATGATCTATAAAGACGAGCCCAAAAAAGCTGCCGACTACGGCAAACTGCGCACCAAGTTTGCTAAGGAGTTAGAGACGTTTGAAAACGAATGGCTGGAATTGAGTGAGTGAACAAAGGTGCTCCTCACCCTGAGTTGCCTTGCACTTGCAAGGCCTCGAAGGGTCAGCCACAATTGGGGTGCTTCGAGGCTCGCGAAGTGCTCGCACCTCAGCATGAGGGTATTTTAAGTTGGAACAGCAATGACCGAACCTCTCCTCAATCTCACAGCTAGTTGGTTTGGATATGTGAGTATTGCGATTTTTCTTCTGTCTTATGTTTTGGTGATTTTTGAAGAGGTCATTCATCTTCGCAAATCGAAGCCGGTGTTGGTTGCGGCGGGGTTGATTTGGCTGTTGATCGGCTGGGCTTATACGGTTGCTGGTCACAGTGAAGTTGCCGAGGTTGCTGCGCAACATGTGATATTTGAATATGGCGAATTGTTTCTATTTCTGCTGGTTGCCATCACTTATGTGAACACGCTTGAAGAACGCCGCGTGTTTGATGTGCTGCGGTCGAAGCTCACGGCGCGGGGATTTTCATACAAACAATTATTCTGGATTACCGGCGTTTTAGCATTTTCGCTCTCACCTGTTCTCGACAATTTAACAACCGCACTGATTTTAGGTGCGGTAGTTATGGCGGTTGGCGCAGGCTCTCCAAAATTTATCGCAATTTCTTGCGTCTCTATTGTGGTTGCCGCAAATGCGGGTGGTGCATTTTCACCCTTTGGAGATATCACCACGCTGATGGTGTGGCAGAAAGACAAAGTTAAATTTTTCGAGTTTTTTGACTTGTTCTTGCCAGCCGTTGTGAACTGGCTGGTGCCTGCACTCATCATGCATTTTGCAATTCCAAATGAGGTTCCAAAACCTTCAGTGGAAAAATTGCGTTTGAAACCTGGTGCCATTGGCGTGGTGGTGCTGTTTGCCCTGACTATCGCCACAGCTGTTTGTTTCCGCAATTTTATAGGCTTGCAACCTGCATTGGGCATGATGCTGGGGCTTGGATACTTGCAAATCTGGGCTTATTTTCTGCAACGCAAAGGGAAGCGCCACGACAATGCCGATATGGTATTGGATTCGTTCAAACAAATTGAACGCGTGGAATGGGATACGCTGCTGTTTTTCTTCGGAATTATTTTTGCGGTTGGTGGGCTTGGCGTGCTGGGCTATCTGGCAAGCGCCAATCAATTTTTATATGGCAAATTTGGGCCCACGATTGCAAACGTCACCATCGGCGTGCTCTCTGCCATAGTTGACAACATTCCACTGATGTTTGCTGTTCTCACCATGGACCCTGCAATGAGTCACGGGCAATGGTTGTTGGTAACTCTAACTGCTGGTGTTGGTGGAAGTTTATTGGCGGTGGGCTCTGCAGCGGGCGTTGCTTTGATGGGCATTGGCAAAGGCCAGTATACGTTTATGAGCCACTTGAAATGGACCTGGGCCGTGGCGCTTGGCTACGTCGCTAGTATTGCGGTGCATTTGGTTTTGAACAGCGCGCTATTCTAAATTAGTTTGGGAAATGGTGCAGGGCTTAACACAAGCGCCTGCGCCACAATGCATTTCTCACCATTAAACGTGATTGATGGCGAACCATAGAGTTCGTAGCCCTCATCTAGCGCTTTCGACACGCGCTCACAAAAGGCTTTGTCACCTGGTCCGGTGAGCAACCGGTATTTTAATTTTGCTTCGCTTGGTTCTGCCATTTTCCGTTCTCATCTTGCTTCCAATAGCAAATATCATGGCCAGCGGATTTTTGAATTTTCCATTCGGCGCGTGCAGCTTCAATTGCCGCTTCATCATTGCCGTCGAACATCAACACTGCTCTGGTGAGGTTTGAAATATCAGCGGGTTTCGCGCCATCAAGCAGCACCCGCACTTGTGCGTTGTTTGGGTTTTCGCTGGACGTGGTAAGCCACACAGGTTGATGTTCCGGCAAAGGCTCTCCCTCAAATCCATGGGCAAGAAATGCCACGTCCTCGCTGGCCCAAAGCATCTCTGATAATTTCGCCACGCGTTCTGGCACAGCAGTTTCAATCACCATACGCCAGCCGCGCGCCAGTGAGCTTGTCACAATGCGTGGTAGCACATGGTCTAGGGGCTGCTTATCGAGATGAAAGAACCAGACTTCTGTCATTATTTTTCGTAGTGGTCAGCCACCAGCTTGTTCAGCAAGCGAACCCCCCAACCTGAGCCCCAGCTTTGATTGATCGCGTTCTTTTCCGCATCCATCGCAGTTCCCGCCACATCCAAATGCGCCCATGGCACTTTGTTCACAAAGCGCTGCAAGAATTGCGCTGCGGTGATCGAGCCCGCAAGACGACCGCCGATGTTTTTCATATCCGCAATATCGCTGTCAATCATCTTGTCATAAGCAGGTGTCAGCGGCATGCGCCACACTTTTTCACCAGTGGCATAGCCAGCATCAGAAATGCGGGTTGAGAGTTCATCATTGTTAGAGAACAGGCCGGCATGTTCTTTGCCAAGGGCCACTAAAATTGCGCCAGTTAATGTGGCCAAGTTGACCATGAATTTTGGTTTGAATTTTTCCTGCACATACCACAGCACATCGGCCAGAACGAGGCGACCTTCAGCATCAGTGTTCAACACTGCAATGGTTTGACCAGACATGGATTTAACCACATCGCCGGGCCGCTGCGCATTGCCATCAACAGCATTTTCCACAATGCCAATGGCACCAATCACATTCACTTTGGCTTTGCGTTTTGCCAGCGCCAACATGAGGCCTGTGACGCATGCAGCACCGCCCATATCGCCTTTCATATCTTCCATACCTGCGGCGGGCTTGATTGAAATGCCGCCCGTATCAAAGGTAACACCCTTGCCGACGAAGGCCACAGGTTGTGCATCTTTCTTGCCACCATCCCAACGCATCACCACCAAGCGGGCTTCAAAGGGTGAACCTTGGGCCACACCCAAAAGTGCGCCCATGCCAAGTTTTTTCATTTCCTTTGGACCAAGAATTTCAATTTTCACACCCGCTTTAGTGAGAGCCTTGGCACGGTTGGCGAATTCAGCCGGATATAAAATGTTGGCAGGTTCATTGACCAAATCGCGCGCCAAGTGAACGCCTTCGCGAATGGCCGAAAGTGGGGCGAACGCCGCCTTGGCTTTTTCAGCATTGGCGCAATGGATGGTGATGGTTGCCAATGGCTTTGTAGTGTCTGGTTTTTTGGTTTTATACTGCTCAAAACTATAAACCCGCAAAGACGCACCTGAAGCAATAAGGCTTGCAGCTTCTGCCTCGGTAAGTCCCTTCAATTCAGGCATAGAAATAGAAATCGCAGCCGACTGCAGTTTTGCTGCCTGAAGTGCGCCTGCAATGGTTCCACCTAAAAGTTCAATCTCGCGGGCTGCAAGTTCTTCCACCTTGCCGAGGCCCACGATTAACACGCGGTCTAAGCTTGGGCCAACTGCAATTACGTCAAGGATTGAGTCGCGCTTGGCTTCAAATTTCACGGCCTTTATCGCGCGTATCAGCTGGCCCTTGCTGGCTTTATCAACGACCTCTGCCGCTGCGCTAAGTTTGCCGCCTTGCGTGGCAAACACCACGAGCGCGCCTGTTTTTGACAATTGTGCTGATGTGAAGTTGATTTTCATCATAGAATCCTTGGTTTAATGTTGAACCCTGCATAGCGACTGGCTTTCATTGCGGCAACAGTTGCCATTAACATGGTGTTCACCCTGTTTTTAAGTTGGCACGTCAAGGACTCAATTTGGTTTAATTTACACCTGCAAGATAAGCCTTCACGGCACGGCTAAAAACCGTTAATGAATTGAAACGTTGCGTGATTTGTGTGGGGTTATAGCTATTCTGAGGCACCATAAAATCTGGAGCTTGACGTTACGAGAATATCTTTCTCGTGGCAGCCTTATACTTGGCCTTGCAACTGTTTCATTTCTAACACAATTCACGCCCAGCTTTGCCATTGTAAAAAAAGAATTTATCGAGCCTATTTTGTCGGCTCCCGCAATGGGCGAGATTGCAGATGTTGATGCAGATCGCATAAGCTACGATCCTATAACACACGTTGCTACAGCCACCGGCATGGTGCGCATGACCTATGGTCCTTATGTTTTGGTGGCCACGCGGGTTGAATATAATCAACTGACGGGTGCCTTTAAGGCCAATGGCTCGGTGGAGCTGCGCGAGCCCAATGGCAATGTGTTGCAAGCTGATACACTGGCCATCACCGAGAAGTTTAAGGCTGGTTTTGCCAGCCACGTTCGTGCACTGTTAACCAATGATGTGACCATAACTGCTGATTATGCCGAGCACACCAGCGATGGCATTACGGTTTATGAAAGGGCCACCTATACGGCTTGCAAGAATTGCGAAGATGCAAATGGCAACGCATTATGGGTGATTGAAACAGATCAAACCACGCATGATAATAACACCCACAATCTTTATCATGTGAACCCGCGTTTAAAAATTCGCGGGGTTACGGTTGCAGCACTGCCCTATTGGCAACAGCCAGACCCAAGTGTGAAGCGCCGCACAGGTTTTTTGGCCCCCCAATTTAATAAGGGTGGCACCTACGGATATAGCGTGACCACACCATATTTTTGGGCATTGGCGCCGAATTATGATTTAACTCTCACGCCGATGATCAACAGCAAGCAAGGGCTTGCTGGGGATATTGAGTGGCGGCACCGCTTGGAAACGGGCAGTTATAATGTGCACGCTTATGGAGCCCATCAAAGGGCGCCGCCTGTCGCTGGTGAAACTTGGCGTGGTGCGGTTCACACGCAGGGCGACTTCACTCTCAATCAAGATTGGACTTGGGGTTGGGATGGCACGGCCACGAGTGATCGCACATTTCTAAGTGACTACGATTATGATGGCCGCGACATTGCGCAAAACCAAATCTATGCAACTGGCATTTGGGATCAAACCTATGTTGATGCCCGTGCGATGAGCTTCAATGCGCTGGACAGTGGTGTGAACGCCGACACATTGCCAACGGCACTTCCTTTTGTGATGGGTGAAAAAATTATTGATGATATTGCCTTGGGTGGCGATCTCAAATTCAATTGGAATATTTACGCTATTGAGCGCAACCAAGCTGACCTGCAGTTCGACCATGGCACCAGCCAAACCCGCGGCACAGCCGAAGTGGAGTGGAAAACGCAATTGATCAGCGATTCTGGTACGGTGATTACGCCTTTTGCAAAATTGCGCAGCGATATTTATGTGACCAATAATGTGCCAGATGAATTGGTGCCCGGAACCTTCCGCGATAGTGAAACCACAACGCGGGTTTTGCCGACGGTTGGTGTTGATGCGCGTTATCCGTTCATTGCAAACTTCGCATCAGGACAGAGCATTGTTTCCCCCGTATTCCAAATTATTTCCGCTGCTGCTGAAAGCGACGCCAATAAAATTGGCAATGAGGATGCCACCACATTGAATTTTGATTCCAGCAGCTTGTTCCTCTCTGACAGGTTCACTGGGCTTGATCGCTATGAAGCCGGCACGCGGGCTAATCTTGGTTTGACCTATGCCTTTATTGGCAATGATGGAAATTATGTGCGGGCCAGTGTTGGCGAGTCGGTGCATCTGGCCGGCGAGAATAGTTTTGCTACGGGCTCTGGCTTGGATGGCACACAATCTGATTTGGTGGGTGCTGTTGCGGTGCAGCCATGGGATGGACTTACGCTATCTTATCAAGCCCGCGTTGAGGAAGATCTCAGCCAAGTCAATCGCCAAGAGGCAACGGCCAGCCTCACTTTTGACAGTTTTTCAGCCGATGTGAGCTACCTTAACTTTGGTGCTGAACCCAATTACGGCCGTAGCGTGGCTGAACACTGGGTCTCGGCTAATGCCAGACAACAAGTCTCCGCAGGGTGGTATGTGTTTGGTGGTGTTGGTTATGATTTTGAAAACGATGTGTTAACGCGCAAAACTGCTGGATTGGAATTCGATTGCGACTGCATGAACTTCAAACTGTCCTATACTGGAACCGAGGATGCAATTTCGCATGCCACGGAAGACAGGGTTATGATGTCCATCGAATTTGCCACGTTGGGCAAAACGGGTTTCTCTTCCAAGTTCTAAAGATAATGGTGAGCTCTTGATTAGATTTTACACACTGCTTGTGTGCGCACTGCTGGTTATACAATCGCAGTTTGCTGTTGCACAAGAATCTGTAGTGATCGCCACAGTCAATGATGTGCCGATCACCAGTTTTGATATTGATCAACGCATTCGCCTGTTAGAAATTTTGGGCCAAGGTGGGCCTAAGCCTGATCGCAAGAAAATTGCCAACAATCTCATTGATGATGTGGTGAAAATTGCCGAAGCAAAGACCAACCGTATGGATGCAACCGAAGCTGACATTGATGATCGTCTAAAGCGCATGGCCACTGGCCTCAAAACCGATCAGGCGGGGCTCAAAGCTAAGCTTGGCAAACAAGGCATTTCCATAACCACTTTGCGTGATTATGTTGCGGCACAAATGGCCTTTGGCCGTTTGCTCAGCACAAAATATAAAGAGAAAGTGGAAGTGAACCCTGCTGCCGTTGATCAAAAAATGGCGGACATTAAAGCCGAGATCAACGGAAAAATTGCTAAGGTGATGGCAGACCCACGCATGCAGCCGATAAATGTCTATTCAATTATGGAAATTAATTTCCCCGTTGAAAGCAATGACCCGCAATTGTTGCAATCACGCGCGATTGAAGCGGGGCAATATCTACAACGGTTTAAGGGCTGCAGCAGTGCCAAAGCAGCTGCATCCGGCATTTTCAATGTGAAGGTGGGCAAAAAAATTGAAGCCGATGGTCGGCGCTTACCCAAGCAACTGAAAGCGATGTTTGACAGCAAAGGCCCGGGAAATGCTTATGGTCCTATGCGCTCGCCCAGCGGCATTCAAGTTGTGGCCTATTGTGGCACGAAAAAAATTACCCCGCCAAAACCCACCGCACAAATGCCCTCGCGCCAGCAGGTTGAAAATGCGGTTTTGAATGAGCGCTATGGAGCGGTGGAGCAGAAATATATCGCCATCATGCGCAAGCATGCGGTGATTGAATATAAAGATCAGTCCTACGCGCAATGACCAAGACGCTGCTGCTCACCCCCGGCGAACCTGCTTCGATAGCGCCTGAGATTACTGCAGCGGCTTGGGCCGCACTTCGGGGCAGCGTTCCGTTTTGTTTGATTGGTGATGCGGATTATTTTGCATCGCGCGGCGGCACATATCAGTGCGTAGAGAGTCTTGGGCAAGCGGCTGACGTTTTTGCCTCTGCAATTCCGGTGTTGCATCGCCCCCTGCCCTCAACTTGCGTTGCTGGCAAACTAAATTCCAAAAATTCGCCGTGGGTTATTGCGGCCATTGAAGAAGCTGTGGCGCTGTGTTTGGCGGGTGAGGCTTCTGGCATTGTCACCAACGCCATTCAAAAAGAAGCTCTCTATGATGTGGGTTTTAAGTTTCAAGGTCACACTGATTTTCTAGCGCATCTCGCTAGTTGTTCTGGCCAGGATGTGATGATGCTGGTGGGGGCGGATTTGCGTGCTGTGCCGGTGACGGTTCACATTCCACTCACGGAAGTGCCGAAGGTTTTGACAACCAAGGCAATCGTTACGCAGGGTAAAATTGTTGCCGCCGCTTTGCAGAAATATTTTGGTATTGCTCACCCGCGCATTGCGGTGACTGGCCTTAACCCACATGCGGGTGAAAATGGCGCGATGGGCCATGAGGACCGAACCATTGTGCTGCCAGCGGTTTTAGAGTTGCGCGGCGCTGGCATTTCTGTTTTGGGGCCGCTTCCCGCCGACACTGCATTCCACGCCGAGGCGCGGGCCACTTATGATGCCATTCTGTGCATGTATCACGATCAAGCTTTAATACCAGCCAAGACTTTAGATTTTCATGGTGGCGTGAATGTAACTTTGGGCTTACCCTTTATCCGCACCTCGCCTGATCATGGCACTGCCCTCAGCTTGGCGGGCACGGGCAAAGCCAACCCATCTAGCTTAATCGCCGCGATTAAACTCGCTGCTTCCATGGCTGCCCGCA
>JANLPA010000152.1:0-6700 GCA_031366855.1 Hyphomicrobiales bacterium
CACGAAAGCCATGGGCATGGGTAATTCTCATCAAGCAAAGAGCCCTCATCCGCCTGTCGGCACCTTCCCCCGGAGGGGGAAGGGCGAGAATTCTACCCTTCCCCCTCAGGGGGAAGGTGCCCGAAGGGCGGACGAGGGCTCTTCCCACGAGTTCCATAAATGAGCATCCTCACCGAACCCTTCTTCATCCGCGCATTGCTCGCAGGCCTCGGCATTGCGCTCATCGCTGGTCCCATCGGTTGTTTCATTGTATGGCGGCGCATGGCTTATTTTGGCGAGACACTTGCCCATGCTGGCTTGCTGGGTGTTGGCTTCGGGTTGTTGTTCAATATCAACATAACGTTGGGTGCAGTGGCGTCTGCCGTGCTGTTGGCGCTATTATTGCTTGCTCTAAAGCGCCAGCGCCAAATCGCCGTTGATACCTTGCTTGGCATTTTATCACACACAGCTTTGGCTTTAGGGCTGATCACCGTGGGCCTCGTTACGGGTGCGGTAAGTGGGCACCTCGATATTCTATTCGGCGATATTCTCACCGTGTCTAGCCATGATGTTTTGATCGTGTGGGCAGGGGCACTCGCAGTATTGGCCGTTATCATTTACCTCTGGCGCGATTTGATTGCCATTTCTGTGCATGAAGATTTAGCTAAAGCCGAGGGCATAAATGTGCCGTGGGTGGAACTGGTTTTCATGCTCACCATGGCGGCCATGACCGCCTTTGCCATGAAGATAGTGGGCCTGCTGCTCATCACAGCACTCACCGTCATCCCCGCCGCCGCCGCACGGCGCATATCAGCATCGCCCGAAGCCATGGCCATCTGGTCTAGTCTTTTTGCTGGAATTGCCGTGGTCGCAGGTTTGATAATGTCAGCTTTATGGGGCACAATCGCCGGACCATCGGTGGTTCTCTGCGCCAGCTTAATCTTCGTCTTGACCTTGGCCACGCCACAACGCAATTAGAGCAACATGAGTTATTCAGCGATAAATTCAAAGCGAATGTCTGTCGGTGTTAATGTTGGCCATGTGAAGGTAGGCGGCGGCGCTCCCGTCATTGTCCAATCCATGACCAACACTGATACTGCTGATGCAGAAGGCACGGCCCGCCAATGTGCTGAGCTTGCCAAGGCTGGATCAGAACTGGTTCGCATCACGGTGGACCGCAAAGAATCCGCCGCCGCCGTGCCCGCCATCCGCCAGATGCTCGACAAGATGGGCGTGAATGTGCCCTTGGTAGGAGACTTTCATTATAACGGCCACACGTTGCTCACAGACTATCCAGCTTGCGCCGAAGCCTTGGCGAAATATCGCATCAACCCGGGCAATGTGGGTTTTAAAGAAAAGAAAGACCGCAACTTCGCCACCATGATTGAAGTGGCGATCAAACATAATAAGCCCGTCCGCATTGGCGTGAATTGGGGTTCGCTTGATCAAGCCATGTTGGCTGGCATGATGGACGCGAATGCAAAACTGGCAGAACCATTGCCAGCAAGAGCTGTGATGCATGAGGCCATTGTGCAATCTGGAATCCAGTCAGCGCTTTATGCTGAAGAGCTGGGCTTGCCCCGCGATAAAATTATCATCTCTGCAAAATGTTCTGAAGTGCAGGATTTGATCGCTGTTTACCGCCTGCTGGCGGCACGCTCCGATCATGCGCTGCATCTTGGCCTCACCGAGGCGGGCATGGGCTCCAAAGGCATCGTCGCCTCCACCGCAGCCCTTTCTGTTTTGCTGCAAGAAGGCATTGGCGACACGATACGCATTTCACTCACACCAGAGCCAGGCGGCGACCGCACCAAGGAAGTGATCGTGGCGCAAGAGATATTGCAAACCATGGGTCTTCGCGCTTTTGCACCCATGGTGATTGCCTGCCCCGGCTGTGGCCGGACCACGTCGACAGTATTTCAAGAATTGGCTCAAGATATTCAAACCTATGTACGCACCCGAATGCCAGATTGGCGCGAAGCCTATCCCGGCTTTGAAAATCTCTCGCTTGCAGTCATGGGCTGCATAGTGAACGGTCCGGGTGAATCCAAACACGCCGATATTGGCATTTCGCTGCCCGGCACTGGCGAGCTGCCATCTGCGCCAATTTATATCGATGGCAAGAAAGTGAAAACTCTGCGCGGTGAAAATATCTCGGCGCAATTTCAACAAATCGTGGAAGACTATGTCAAACAGCGCTGGGGATGAGCCACCCAAATTTCCCATGCGCGTCAGCGATTTTTTGGCCGAGTCTGATCGCTATCTTAACCGGGGCGATATCATTCTCACGCGCGGCAACTATTTTTCAAGTCGTTTAATTCGTATGATCATTGGCGGTTTTTTTAGCCATGCAGCCTTGGTGTTTCTGGTGCCGCAACGACAGAACGGTTTCAACAACACTTTCATTTTAGAAAGCATGCCAACAGGCATCGGCCTTGCTACTTTGAAATCATACATTGGCGGCAATAGGCCCAGTGAAGATATTGCCATTTTGCGCATGAAGGGCAGGGGCTTTGACTATGCCTATTTCATGCAGGTTGGCGCTTTGATGCTCGATTATGTGAAAACCGCCTACGATTTTGGGCGTGCCATAAATTTGGGTCTGTCACTTTTTTTCCGCTTACGCCGCAAATGGGCAAAGACGGGCCGCCCTTTTTCAATTATGAAGCATTGGGCACCGTCGCAATTCATTTGCAGCGGCTTCATTCAATATGGTTTCGTTGAAGCCATGCGCAGGCAAGGCATGAACCCAACGCAAGCTATTTTCAAACAAGGTATCTCTTCGGAAGATAGAGGAGGTTTACTGGCAACTTCTCCGCAAGATATTGCAGAATCGCAAAACCCTAAATGGCTCTATGCGGTAAGGCGGGGCTGGGTTTATGAAGTGCAATCTTATGAAGAAGCGCGTAAAATTATTTCTGGCGCGTCACCATAAACAAAGCGGCCTCGCGCAAAATATCGGCCTTTTGATCATATGGCGATAACGCTTCAACCGCAGCACCAGTTAAGCGTAAGGCTTCTTTCTTGGCGCGCTCCAAGCCAAGCAAATCAACAAATGTAGCCTTGCCTTTGCCTTTGTCTTTTTGCGTGGCCTTGCCCAAAATTTCGGGGGTTGCCTCCACATCCAAAACATCATCAGCAATTTGAAACGCCAAACCAATGTATTGCGCGTAAGCTTTTAGAGCAGCCAAATCCGCCCCCGCAATAATCGGTCCCGTCGTGCAGGCAAATTCAAACAGTGCACCTGTCTTTAAACTCTGCATATGCGCAATATCGGCGTAGGAATTTAACCCACGTGCCTCCGCTTCAATATCCAGCATCTGCCCACCCACCATGCCAGCGGGGCCAGAGGCGCGTGCTAGTGCCGCAATAATCTGCGGGCCAGCAACGGCAGCCAATTCGAATGCAAATGTGAGCAACCCATCACCAGCGAGAATTGCCGTCGCATCGTCAAATTTTTTATGAACAGTCGGTTGCCCGCGCCGCACGTCATCATTGTCCATGGCGGGCAAATCATCATGCACCAGCGAATAGCAGTGTATGCACTCCAAAGCGGCGGCCACTGCCATTGCTATTTTACTATCAACGCCGTGCAGCTTGCAGCTTTCCAAAACGAAAAATGGTCGCAAGCGTTTGCCTTGCCCCATTAGCGCATAGCGCATGGCGGATTGTAAACGACTGGACAAATTCATCGGCAACGCAGCATCCAAAGCGGCTTCAACACTGTGCGCAGAGCGCCGCAATGCTTGTTCAAAACTTGAAGGCTTTGGAGGTGCCAATTGCGAAAATCCTGTGTTATGAGGGCCATCTGTAAACGTGAAACCTCAATGATGCAATTCGCAATCCCAGTTCGTCTCAAGGCATTTTGGTCAAAGCGTGTGCCTTGGCAGCGCTGGGCACTGGGCATTTTGGGCTGCATGACCGCCTGGCCCATAGTGATGACATTGGTTTATGGCATCGTGCCGCCTCCCATCACAAACCTGCAAATTCTGCGGCTATTTACCGGCAATGGCCTTCACAAAGATTGGGTGCGGCTTGATCAAATGTCGCCAAATCTATATCGCGCGGTGGTCGCCTCGGAAGATGCACGCTTCTGCTCACATCACGGGGTTGACTGGGTGGAATTCCAAGATGCGGTTGCCGATGCGACGGATGATAAAGAAGGCCCCACCAGAGGTGCCAGCACTATTTCCATGCAAACTGCAAAAAACCTATTCCTGTGGGATGGCCATTCATTCGTGCGTAAAGTTTTGGAAATGCCCATTGCTTTATGGATGGATTTCATCTGGACCAAGCGCCGCATGATTGAAGTTTACCTCAACACGGTTGAATGGGCCCCCGGCGTTTATGGCGCGGAAGCAGCCTCGCAGTTTCACTTTAAAAAATCCGCTGCAAAACTATCCCGCCGTGAGGCAGCTTTATTGGCGGCCATTCTGCCAAACCCGATCAAACGCAGCGCCGGAAAACCATCCCGCCGCGTCAAAGCCATCGCATCGCGCATCCAATTTCGCATGGGCGGAATGGACGCCTATCTCACTTGTATCTCAAAATAACCTCAGCTATAAGCCGCCCAACACAAACAGTTGTTTTTATGCTGTTTTCAAAGAATCATTATATTACAGAGGTTTAGACTATGGCTGTTCCAAGAAAAAAGATGTCGAGAAGCCGCATTGGTATGCGTCGCTCGGGTCAAAAGATGCAAACTGTAACTTGGATCGAAGACAAGAAATCTGGCGAATTGCGCCGCCCACACCATTTGGACCTGAAAACCGGCATGTATCGCGGCCGTCAAGTTCTTGATGTAAAAACCGAAGCTTAAACCTCTACATTAGTGCTTTGATGAAAAGGACCGGAATTAACCGGTCCTTTTTTTGTCGAATTAACCGCGTTTCTCAAAACCATCTTAGGTGAAGCCGCCTAATCTGGCTCAGTATTTGCTTGGGAAGGCATATGTTGGCTGGCGAGTGGCAAAATTTCAAATCTGTGATGGTGAACGCTGAAGAAGCGGGCAAACTCGCGGCCAAATGGCAGAACCTTTCAACGCATACACTTGAATCTGCTGGTTTTAATGCACCTGAGTTAGTTCTTCCCATATTGAGACATACAGGTTCCGCAAATCTAACCACGGTGCAGCAGGGCACAAATTTGCATTTTGCCATGCCATTCCACAAGGGATTACTTTACAATTCAAGCTGGTCAAGTTTTTTCAGTGCAGCTGGCACGCCACATCTCTCCGAGTGTGTGAAAGAAGCCACCCTCACTTCATTTCTGTCGGTGCAAGTTAAGCCTTTCTTGTTTAAATCTCTGCCAACGGAGGGTGCTTTCCACAGCCTCCTCAAATCGCAATCTCGACACTATGCGATTCTCGAATCATGGTCGCGTGCTTGCCTGCGTCCTGTCGGCACTTATGAGAATTGGCTGCAAACCAATTTCGATCATAAACGTCGGAAGGAATTCAACCGCCTGCGCAATCGCTTGAGTGAGCAAGGAACTTTAAAAACTGAATGCCTTCGCAAGACTGAAGCGGTCGATTCTTTCGTTGAGGATTTTCTAAGTTTGGAAGCTTCCGGCTGGAAAGGTAAAAAAGGAACCGCCATTGCAACCAATGCAAGCAAATCTGATGCTTTGCGTGAGGCGTTAGGTAATTTACACACTGCTGGCAAATTGCGCTTCTGGCGTTTGCAACTCAACGGCAAGTCTATAGCGTCCCTCTTTGCAATTGTAGAAGGCACCCAAGCTTGGCTTGGAAAAATTGCTTATGATGAAAATTTCGCAAAATTTTCTCCTGGCGCGTTGATCATTTTGGATTGCACAGAATCATTCTTTGCAGAACCTGCAATCATCCAAATTGACAGCCGCGCAGTTCCCAATCATCCGTTGATTGACCGCATCTGGCGTGACCGTTTGCCGATGATTTCAGTTTTTGTAGCGCCGGAAACAATATCAAAAGCGAGATTCAATTTTATCGTGGCGTTCGCCAAATTGAAAATGCATTGGCGCAGCCGCATCCGCGATCTCTATTACAAAGCACGAGGGAAAAAACGAACATGAGCATTGTCATCGTTGATCAAGAACTGGCGCGTGAAAGTTTTCTAAAGAAGCCTTTTCGCTTGCAACACACCCTTGCGGATCATCCACTGTTTTCGCTTTCTCGATTGGTTAAGCTGGCCCAATCTCAGTCGCGCGACTCAATTGAATATAATTCAGGAAAAGTGGCCGTTGGTGCAAAGCCCAACGAAGTCCCAAAACTAGATATGCCGATTGAAACCGTGATCAAATCGATCGAAAAAGCCAATGCGTGGATGGTGATTAAATTCGTCGAAAATGATCCGGAATATCGCTCCATCTTAGAAAGCTTTGTGCGCGGAGCCAATGAAGCCGCAGGCCGCAAGCCATCAGAATATTCCGATCTGCAAGGCTTCATATTTGTATCGTCGGCCAAGGCCACAACACCATTTCACAATGACAATGAAGAAAACATTCTAATCCAAATCAAGGGGGATAAATTTGTGCGCACATTTGATAATGATGATCGCGCCTTGATTTCAGAAGAGGCCATGGAAATATCGCCATCGGTTCACCGCAATAAGAATTACGAAGAATGGTTTGAAACCCGCGCAACACTGCACACTTTGAAGCCGGGCGATGCCGTTCACATGCCCTACACAATTCCGCATTGGGTGAGCACTGGCAACACCTATTCAATCTCCATGGCAATGAC
>JANLPA010000157.1:0-22928 GCA_031366855.1 Hyphomicrobiales bacterium
TACGCAGCCTTTGGAGCAACGGTTTCTTGGATAAACATAGTGTCATTTTCTGAACGCCCGGGAGCACTGGATAGTGCCATCGCCAACTGGTTGCAGGCCCAACATGGTGGAGCTCTGCGCGAAAAAGCTGGGCGGCTGACGGAGGCCTATCGCCATGGCCGAAGTTCGGCGCATATTGATCTTGCCGCCTATCTTACAGCGCGCATGCCTGCCACTTATGCAGCGTTGGGGCGCGTGTTTTCGCAAGTGGCGGCAATTGCTGAAGGCTTCACCCCAAGGTCGATTTTAGATGTGGGGGCCGGGCCGGGCACGGCCACTTGGGCTGCCTTGCAGCGCTGGCCGGAAATTGCCAAGGTTACGATGATCGAAGCCGATGCGCGCTTTGTGGGCTTGGCTGGCGAGCTGGCAGCGGCTAGCGAAATTCCAGTCCTCGCAGCAGCAAACATCATAAAAGCTAAGTTGAGCGACACCACCACCAAAGCAGAGATGATCATCGCCGCTTATGTCTTCGCAGAACTGGAGGAACGTGCGGCAGGCGAGGCGGCATTGAAGCTCTGGGCGCAGGCAGAGCACATGCTGGTGGTCATAGAGCCTGGAACGCCTAGAGGCTTTGCCCGCATCCGCAATGCTCGGGCCGCTCTTGTGGCGGCGGGGGCGCATATCATTGGCCCATGCACCCACGCGAGCACTTGTCCGATGAGCGGTAAGGATTGGTGCCACTTCACCCAACGCTTGGCCCGCAGCCGCGAACATATGCATGCCAAAGCAGCATCGGTGCCGTTTGAAGATGAGAGCTTCAGTTGGATTGCCGTATCGCGTCAGGAATATGAGTTGCCCAAGGCCCGCATTGTGGCTCCGCCAGTAACTACAAAAATCAGCACCACATTAGAGCTGTGTAGCGTGAACGGCCTGACGGTGCAGCAGATTGCATCGCGCGATAAGTCAGATTACAAACAAGCAAAGAAATTAGAGTGGGGGGATTCCTACTCATTATTGCCTCATCCATGAGATATTCAATGCGAAAATTAATTTCATCTGGCTCCAAATTTGAATCCGAAATCGGTTATTCGCGCGCCGTGGTCGATGGCGAGTGGATGTTCGTGTCTGGCACCACTGGTTTTGATTATGCGACCATGAAAATTTCAGGTGACGTGGTGGAACAGGCTGATCAAACTTTTCGTAACATTCAATCCGCTATGGAACAGGCAGGCTTCAACTTGGCAGATATTGTGCGCGTGCATTATCTTTTGCCCGATGCCAAGGATTTTGAACCCTGTTGGCCCGTGTTTAAAAAATATTTGGGGGACGTGCAACCCGCCGCCACCATGTTCGTGGCGGGGTTAGCTGACCCACGCATGAAAATTGAAATTGAAGTGACAGCGAAGAAGCGGGGTTAGGCCCTCACACCCTGAGGTGCGAGCATTAGCGAGCCTCGAAGGCCCTCCAACATGAATCAAAAATGAACGGCCTGTTCAGTCCACGCTCAGCCGCTTTGCGCTAAATCTTTCTGCAAGTTCATATTTTGGTCCAGTTTTCGCCGAACATCCGCCAGTAAGTGCAATTATTACTTACAATCGGCGACAAGGCATGGACCTTGTTAAGAGGTTATTAACCATGACGGCGACGACGCAAGTGCTTGAAAAGAATCATTTTCTTATCCCCCAGAATCGGGCCACAATCATTCCTATGACTGAGAATGACAGGCAACGTGGACGCAAATTGATGGTGTTTCTGGCCGTGGGCTTAATGCTTGCGATCCTTGCACCCGTGGCAGTGCTGGCTGCCTAAGCCAGCTTTGCCAAGCGTTCGGTGAGCAAATCGAAGAAGCCTTCGGAATTAATCCCACGGCAAACTGTGGCGTTGGCTTTACGATTGGTCACGCGCCACCAATCCACAACCGTCATACCCATGGTAAGCTCGCTTTCGCATTCCACTGAAACATTCACATCGCGCGATGAGAAAAGTTCGGGCCGCAACAACCATGCAATCACACACGGGTCATGCAGTGGGCCACCATCGGTGCCATATTTCTGTTCGTCAAAGCGCTCAAAAAAATCCATCATTTCTGCGGTGGCAGGGCCAGATTTGTTCTTCATAACACGGAACTTTTCAATACGGGCCTTTGTGGTGAGCGCTTGATGGGTGCAATCAAGAGGGATAAGCGTGAACGGAATTCCTGCATCCAAAACCAAGCGCGCCGCATGTGGGTCAACATAGATATTAAATTCAGCGGTCGGTGTAACGTTGCCACCTTCAAAAAATCCACCACCCATAGCAACAATGCGTTTGATGCGAGAGGCAATGCGCGGCTCCTTCACCAAAGCCAAAGCCACATTGGTGAGCGGCCCAAGCGTACACAGCGTAACCGTGCCAGCGGCACGCGCCATAAATGTCTCGATAATAAAATCCACGCCATGTTGCTTTTGCAAGAGCATTTTCGGATCGGGCAAAACCGGGCCATCTAACCCGGTTTTCCCATGCACTTGTTCTGCCGTAACCAGATTGCGGAACATCGGCCGAATGGCACCCGCAAAAACCTTAATATCTGGCCGCCCGGCCAATTCACAAATCTTGCGCGCATTCAATTCCGTCAGCGCTAAAGGCACATTGCCCGCCACAGCGGTGATGCCAAGAACTTCAAGTTCAGGCGAGGCCAGAGCCAACATTATGGCAACAGCATCGTCTTGGCCGGGATCAGTATCGATAATAATGGGATGGGTCATTTTTTCTGGCACTCACTTTTTCCGATTTCTTACGCAGATGATGCGTGAGTGCAAGCGAAATGCAATGTGCCAAGGCTTCTTTCGGTAGGGCCAGCGCTGCATCCAACATAATGGCGCGATTGCCTTCAAAAACAAGGTTTGAATCATAGTGATTCTTAAATATTTCAATCAAACCCGATTGGCAGTGGAAATACATAGCCAGCTTTTCAGGCGCGTTGCGCAAGCCATCAATGCGAATGGTGCTGCCACTTCCAGTTTCCGGCGTCAGAAAGCTTGGCTGGTTCCAGCGCAGCGCTTCCTCAATTCTGCCCACCCCGTCAGTTCTAGCTGCTGTGTCGAGAATAAGTTGGCGCAGCTCAACAAGCCGCGTCTGCACCTGAGGTTCATAAATCGAAATTGCTTTGGCAAATTCACTCAAATGGCAAACTCCGAAAAATATAAATCCTTCATGCGCTCAAGATAGCCCATAAGCACGGGGCGCGTGCGAATATATTCGCCAACAGCACTGTTAAAGTAACGGCATCCACCAGCCCAGATAAATGCAAACACTGTGGCATCAATGCCGCAAGGCCTGTCACCCAGAAAAAAGCGCTGATGGCCCAACATCACTTCAATGGCATTGAGATCGCCAATAGCGAGCTGCAATCTTTCATCCGCCGTGTGGCGGCCCAGCCCTTGCAAATCATGGGTTTTGCGTACCTTCTTTCGCACAATGCGCGCGATCAGCGGGCGGATGGGAGCAGGAACTTCGGCAAAGAATTGATAAGGCCCTTTCCAAAAATTCTCATCGTTAAGCCAGCGAATGTTCATCGACAAAAAATAAAAATGTTCCTCCAACATGCGCGCCACGGCCCAACCTTTTGCAAGTTCCGCAGGCTTGTAGCCACCTGAAAAATCCACACCATGCTTGACTTCAAGATGGCGCATGATGAAATGAGAATCGGCAATGGTCTTGCCATCATCTGTCAAATAAGGAGCTTTGCCTTTGGGCGCTTTTTTGAAATTCATGCGGCCTTCGGTGAAGGGCAAACCAGACATTTTCATCATTGTTAGAGCTTTGATGCAGAATGGGCTGCCGTCTGGCAGACCGAAATGAGGTCCGAATACATTCAGTGTTAACATTTTTATCTCCTTGACGTTTCACTCTCCCTACTGCCACACTGCTGACAACATGGTGTCAGTAGCATTGCAATAGAAGAAATTATGCGCAGAGCCGACCGCCTATTAAGAGTGATCCAACTTCTCCGCCGTCACCGAAGGCCAGTGACGGGTCAGGTGATGGCGTCCGAATTGGAAATTTCGCTACGCACACTCTATCGCGATATTGCCGATTTGATTACCGATGGCGTGCCCATACGCGGTGAAGCTGGTGTGGGCTACGTTCTGGGTGAGGGTTATGATCTGCCGCCCCTCATGTTCAAAGCTGATGAATTGGAAGCTGTGATGCTCGGCTTGCGCTGGGTGGCCAAACGCGGCGATCCTGATTTGGCGAGAGCCGCCATGGATACGGCTGCGAAAATTGGCACAGTGCTGCCAGCCAACCTCAAACCATTCCTCTATGATTCATCGCTCATTGCTTCGCCTTTTATCAAAAACACTGTGGATCGTATTGATGTGGCGGCCTTGCGCAAAGCCATCCGCGAACAGCACAAAGTGAGCATTCATTACAAGGCTGAAGATGGTGCGGAATCGCAGCGCGTGATCTGGCCCATCGGCATTTCATATTATGATGCCCAGCGCATTATCATAGCCTGGTGCGAAATGCGCCAAGGTTTTCGCAGCTTCCGCACTGACCGCGTGATGGGCAGTGAAGTGCTGAAGGATAAATATAAAGAGCGCCGCAAAACCTTGCTTTCGAGATGGCAAGATGAAATTCGCAAAGAAACCGGCAGGCCGCAATTGGATGTCTTTAGTTAAGGCTCATTACTACTTTTGCTAAAGCCAACGGATAAATCTTGTGTTCTTCAACCAGCACCCGTGCTGCCAAGGTCTCAGCGCTATCGCCAGCAAGTATTGGCACTTGCGTTTGAGCAATGACCGGCCCGCCATCCAATTCCAGAGTTACATAATGCACCGAACAGCCGCTAAACTTTTGCCCATCAGCGATGGCGCGCTCATGGGTGCGCAGACCTTTATAGAGCGGCAGAAGGGAAGGGTGGATATTCAACATGCGGCCCTGCCATGGCGCAATGAGCACGGGTGTCATAATGCGCATGAAACCAGCGCAGGCGATGAGATCAAGATTTTGCGCTTGCAGATAGGCATTCAACGCAGCGTCAAAGGTTTCGCGGCTTGCATAATCCTTGTGGTTCACCACATGGGTGGCAATGCCTTCACCGGCAGCAATTTTCAACCCGCCCGCATCTGGTTTGTTTGAAACGACACAGACAATTTCCGCTGGATAGTCAGCAGCCCGCGAAGCCATCACCAGCGCGTGCATATTTGAGCCGCCACCGGAGATTAAAACGGCAACACGGGCGCGGGTCAAAAGAAAGAGCCCTCATCCGCCCGTTGGGCACCTTCCCCCTGAGGGGGAAGGGTAGAATTATTGCCCTTCCCCCTCAGGGGGAAAGTGGCCGACAGGCCGGATGAGGGCTCTTTGCTCACAGCGCCCCGCTGTAACTAACCTGCGCTTCTTTGCCTTTGCGCTTGCGAATTGTGCCGAGAGTCACAACCTTCTCACCACCGTTCTTCAGCGCCGCAACAACAGCTTTGGAATCCTTGGCTTTCACCACCACAATCATGCCCACTCCGCAATTGAAAGTGCGCAGCATTTCCTTTTCGGGTGTGCCCCCAATCTTCGCTAACCACTTGAACACCGGGAGATAAGGCACGGACGTCAAATCAATTTCAGCAACTGTGGTTTTAGGCAAAACGCGCGGAATGTTTTCAGTAAAACCACCGCCCGTGATATGTGCCAGCGCTTTGACTGAATTCCCAGTTTTCAAAACCTTGAGCAGAGACTTCACATAAATCCGTGTGGGTGTGAGCAGCGCTTCAGCTAACGTCTCGCCTTTGCTGAAAGGTGAGGGCGCGTCATAAGAAACCCCGCTCAGTTCAACAATTTTGCGAATGAGCGAATAGCCATTGGAATGCGGGCCAGATGAGGCCAGCCCCAAAATCACATCGCCCGGGCCAACATTGGCAGATGGCAAAATCTTTTTGCGCTCAACGGCACCCACAGCAAAGCCAGCAAGATCATAATCGGTGCCATGATAAAGCCCGGGCATTTCAGCGGTCTCCCCGCCAATTAAAGCGCAGCCTGCTTGCTTGCAGCCTGTGGCAATGCCAGCAATCACATCGCGTGCCGCTGCCACATCCAATTTACCAGTGGCGTAATAATCCAAGAAGAATAGCGGCTCTGCCCCTTGCACCACGAGATCATTAACCGACATAGCAACTAGATCAATGCCGATGCCTTTGTGCAAACCTGTGTCGATAGCGATTTTAAGTTTTGTACCCACACCATCATTGGCGGCCACGAGAACGGGATCTTTAAAACCGCAGGCTTTCAAATCAAACAACCCGCCAAAGCCACCAAGGGAAGCGTCAGCACCTTTGCGGCGTGTTGATTTGGCCAAGGGTTTAATCAAATCCACCAGATTATTGCCTGCTGTGATATCCACACCAGCATCGGCATAAGTGATTCCGTTTTGTAATGCTTGTTTGCTGCCGCTCATGCCGCTAGTTTGCCTCAATGTTTGTATTAAGCGATTTGTCAGGGCTGCTTAGCCCGAACAGCGCAGGGAATAAAGCCCGAAGGTTTGAAATGGGACGAGTTATGAGAATGCATTTTTGGCTGGCTCTTTTGGGCCTGCAAATGCTTGCAGGTTCTGCACTTGCGGCAGGCCCGGTGGAAACCAGCGTATTTTCAGTGCAGGGTGTAGAAGTTGACGTGACCGACACCAACGCCGCTGCTGCCAAAGACAAAGCTTTGGTGGAGGTTCAATTAAAGGCATTTGCTACATTAACAGAGAACTTGGGCACGCCCGAATTTGCTGCCGAGATGGCAAAACTGGAGGCCAAAGATGTGGTTCCCATGCTTAAATCTTTGTCGATTGAAGAAGAAAAAATTAGCCCCGGCCACTATGAGGGCAAATTCACCGTTCGCTTTTTGCCAGAAAAAGTGAAGCCCTTATTCCGCAACTTTGGCATTCAACTTCCCGCCGCCCAAGGGCCTGCTATGTTGGTTATTCCCGTTTGGTCTGATGGCAAGTCCACAACACTTTTGTGGGAAGACAACCCATGGCGCAAAGCTTGGCAAGAACTCAATGCTCAGCAAGCGCAAATTCCAATAATAATTCCTTTGGGCGATGAAGATGACACCACAACACTTTCCCCACAGGATGCTTTGAATAATGATCCCGTAAAACTGGAAGCACTGCGCCGCCGCTATGATGTGAAAACGTTGTTGGTGGCTTTCGCGGAACCAGCAGAAGGCGGTGGTGTTCATGCGCGCATGGTGGGCAAATCTCCGCTTGGAAAAATTACATTTGATAAAATTTATATTGCTGATTCTGGCACTGAGCATGATTCAGCTTTGCTTGCTGTGCAAAGATTCCACAAAGTGATGGTTGATAAATATCAATCAGACGTTGCCAAAGCAGAAGGCCTACAAGCAAGTGCTGGCCCGCAGTCTGTATCGGTTGCAATACCTTTCCAAGGCCCATCGCAATGGAATGGCATTCGCGCGCGCATCCTATCAACTCCAGGCGTCGTTGGCGTCGATATAACCTCGCTTGATGGGCAGGGTGCATCAGCACGGCTTATGTACACAGGCGGCATTGAAGATATGAAAGATTCATTTCAGTCTGCTGGCTTGCAATTCTTGCGCAATGGCGGCACGTGGGTGATTGAAGCACTTTGAGCAAGGCCATGAATTTTCCCAATCTTATAACCATCGGACGCATCTTACTTGTGCCATTCACCATTTGGCTGCTGATCTCAGAAGAATTTGCCGCAGCCTTTGTTGTCTTCGTCATTGCGGGCATCAGCGATGGCGTGGATGGTTATTTGGCCCGCGTAACCAAAAGCCAAACCGAGCTTGGCGCTTACCTTGATCCCATTGCTGATAAGGCATTGCTGGTTTCCGTCTTTGCAGCTCTTGGAATCATTAAAATTCTCCCTGCTTGGCTGGTGCTCATCGTAATCACGCGCGACATTCTCATTGTTGGCGGCGTTATGCTTGCTTGGTTAATAGGCCAGCCACTTACCATGAAACCCTTGTGGATCAGCAAGCTTAACACTGTGGCGCAAATCGCTTTTGTAGGTCTGGTGCTTGGTGCGTTAGGATTGAGCATTGACGCTCATATGCTGCTCAAGGGCGGTTCATTCGTCGTGGCTGGATTTACCCTAATATCGGGCGCGTTTTATTTGCGTGATTGGGTTAAGCATATGGGTGGCAGTGGAGAAAAATTATGACCCTGCAAAAACAAATTGGTTTCTGGCTTGGTGCACTTGCCATATTGATTTTGCTGCTGTGGTTGCTGCAATCAATCCTCTTGCCCTTCATTGCGGGCTTTGTGTTGGCTTACTTTCTTGATCCTGTAGCCGACCGATTGGAACGCCTTGGCTTGCCGCGCATCGTGGCAACAGCGCTTATTTTGCTTTCTGCAATTCTTGTTGTCGTGTTTGTGGGTTTAATGGTTGTGCCGGTTTTGGCAGATCAGTCGGTAAAACTTGCCAGTGACCTTCCTGCATTGGTCAGATCGCTCATTGAACGCGCCAATGAAATAGCACCGCAGCGCTTGAAAGATTTACTGGCCAATTCCGGCACCGATATTCAAGGCAGTGTTGCCACCATTGCTGGAAAATCCGCAAGCTGGCTGGCATCATTTCTGTCGTCGCTGTGGTCAGGTGGCATGGCTTTGGTAAATGTTTTATCGTTGCTGGTGATCACGCCAATCGTGGCGTTTTATCTGCTGGCGGATTGGGACAATATCGTTGCCAAAGTTGATAGCTGGTTGCCGCGTGATCACCTCACAGAAATTCGGGGCATTGCTTCTGATATCGACAAAGCCTTGGCCGGATTCATTCGCGGGCAGGGCACAGTTTGCCTGTTGCTTGGTGTTTTTTATGCGGCAGCACTTTCGTTTGCGGGTTTGAAATCTGGTCTGGCAATTGGGTTTGCGGCTGGCATGCTCAGCTTCATTCCATATGTTGGCGCGTTGATCGGTGGCATCATGGCCATTGGTGTGGCCTTGGTGCAATTCTGGCCCAATGAGTTTCAAGTTCTCATCATCATAGCAGTGTTCGCCGCAGGGCAATTCTTAGAAGGCAATTTCTTGTCGCCAAAATTGGTGGGAAGTTCCATCGGTTTGCACCCGGTGTGGATGATGTTTGCACTTTTGGCCTTTAGCTATGTGTTCGGCTTTTTGGGCTTGCTCTTAGCGGTGCCACTGGCAGCGGCAACGGGCGTGTTCGTGCGCTATGGCTTCAGCAAATATCTGAAGAGCAAGCTTTACACCGGCATTCCGTCGGCTATTCCAACACCAGTGATCGCTCCAAAGCGCAAGCGCTAATGAGTGAAAAAACCCAGCAACTCACCTTAGATTTGCCGCACCGCCAAGCGCTTGGCCGTGAAGATTTTCTAGTGACACACTCTAACGCAGCGGCTGTGGCACTGATTGATCAGTGGCCCAACTGGCCAAGTTATGGTGCCATCATTGTGGGCCCACCCGGCAGCGGGAAAACCCATCTGGTTGAAGTTTGGCGGCAGAAGTCAAATGCGCAAATATGCTCCTCCGACACATTGACTGTCGAAGCAATTCCCGCGCTCATGGCACAAGGCCCTTTGGCCATCGAAATAATCGCGCAAGCTACATGGCCAGAGCGCGCCATTTTCCATGCTTTGAATTACGCCAAACAAGAAGGGCGCAACCTGCTTTTCACATCTGACCAACCTCTGTCTGATTGGCCAATCACCATTCCCGATTTGGCCTCGCGCCTCAACGCTCTGCCCACAGTGTTGATCGGCCAGCCAGATGATGCTTTGTTGCGTGGTGTGCTGGTTAAACTCTTTCTCGATCGGCAAATTGCCGTTGATGAATCTACATTAAACTACATGTTGCTGCGCATGCCGCGCTCGCTGCAATCGGCGCGCAATATCGTTGCTGAAATTGACCAGCAGGCCTTGGCCGAAAAGGCCGAAATCACCAGACCCTTTGTGGCCCGCATTCTGGCCGGCTTCACCAGTCCTGATTTATTTGACACCGGCATCTGAACCTTCACAATACTGTTGCAATCCACTTTCATGACGATGGTTTTTGTGGAAAGCTACATAGTATGAGCGATAAACCCCCATTGCCGAATCCCCTTGAAAGCCCATCGCGATTCTTTAACCGCGAACTCTCGTGGCTTGAATTTAACATGCGTGTGCTGGAAGAGGCTAAAAATCCAGCTCATCCACTGTTGGAGCGTGTGCGCTTTCTCTCCATTTCCGGCAATAATTTGGACGAGTTTTTCATGGTGCGCGTGGCAGGTCTTGTGGGCCAAATGCGCGAGCAAGTGTTGGAAATCAGCCAAGATGGCTTAACTCCCGCTGAGCAATTGGAGTTGATCCGAAAGCGTGCGCAGGAATTGATGGTGGAGCAAGACCGCCGCTGGATTCAATTGAAAGAGGAACTTCATATTGCTGGCATCTCCATCATTGAGCCAGATCAGATCAATGATGATGAGCGCGTGTGGTTAGACCGCCGCTTCCTCGACCACATTCTGCCCATCGTAACGCCGATTGCCATTGATCCGGCACACCCATTTCCCTTCATTCTCAACCGCGGTTTCGTGATGGCGGTGGAATTGCGCCGCCGCAAAGATGGCAATGCCATGAAGGCGCTGCTGCCAATTCCACCACAGCTAGAGCGCTTCGTGCGTCTGCCAGGAACCGAGCTACGTTTCATGTTGCTGGAGACGATGCTGGGCATTTTCCTGCCGCGCCTGTTCCCCGGATATGATGTTTTGGGCAAAGGCCTGTTCCGTGTCATTCGAGACAGTGACATTGAAATTGAAGAAGAAGCTGAAGATTTGGTGCGCGTGTTTGAAACCGCATTAAAACTGCGCCGCCGTGGGGTGGTAATCCGCATGGAAGTGGATGCAGCCTGTTCGCCAGCCTTGCGAAATTTCATCGCCAATGAACTTGATGTTTCCGGCGATGTGACCATAATGAGCGAAGGCTTGGTCGGCTTTGCTGATACCGAACAACTTATTTTAGATGAGAGGCCAGACCTTAAATTCACGCCTTATCTGGCCCGTTTTCCAGAGCGGGTGCGCGATCATGCTGGCGATATTTTTGCAGCCATCCGCCAAAAAGATTTTGTGGTGCATCACCCTTATGAATCGTTCGATGTGGTCGTGCAGTTCATTCGCCAAGCCGCCAATGATCCTGATGTGGTGGCGATCAAGCAAACGCTCTATCGCACCTCGCGAAATTCACCCATTGTTGCAGCCTTGGCCAAAGCCGCCGAAGCTGGAAAATCCGTGATCGCCTTGGTGGAGCTCAAAGCTCGCTTTGACGAAGAGGCCAATATTCAGTGGGCCCGCGATTTAGAGCGGGCCGGGGTGCAAGTTGTGTTTGGCTTCATCGAACTTAAAACCCACGCCAAAGTTTCCATGGTGGTGCGCCGCGAGGCTGGCAACATGCGGACTTATGTGCATTTCGGCACTGGAAATTATCATCCCATCACGGCGAAAGTTTATACGGACTTATCGTTCTTCACCTGTGATCGTGCCTTGGCCCGCGATGCGGCACGGCTGTTTAATTTCATTTCGGGTTATGCCCCACCAGAAGACTTGGAAAAAATATCACTCTCTCCAATCAATCTTAAAGACCGCTTATTGCAACACATCGATGAGGAAATTGCTCACGCCAAAGCGGGCAGACCAGCACAAATTTGGGCTAAGCTTAATTCACTGGTGGACCCCGGCATTATTGATGCACTTTATGTAGCAAGCCAAAAAGGGGTGCAGATTGATCTGGTGGTGAGAGGTATTTCCTGTTTGCGCCCCGGCATTCAGGGTCTGTCAGAAAACATCCGTGTAAAGAGCATTATTGGCCGCTTCTTGGAACATTCGCGCATTGTGTGTTTTGGCGCCGGCCATGGCCTCCCTCATCCAAAAGCTAAAGTCTATATCGGTTCAGCCGATTGGATGCCGCGCAATTTACACCGTCGAGTTGAAACTTTGATCCCCATTGAAAACCCAACCGTACATGAGCAAGTGCTTGATCAAATTATGGTGGCCAATATGCGCGATAATCAACAAAGCTGGCGTTTGCTGGAGGACGGCAGCTCGGCGCGCATCACCCCAACTAAAGATGAGAAGCCATTCAACGCCCACCAATTTTTTATGGAAAACCCATCGCTTTCTGGACGCGGCTCCTCGCTTGCGGGTAATATGCTGGCTGGTGATGTGCCTCAGAAAAAAAGGACGACAAAATCAAAGTGAGTTGGCACAAGGGATTTAGAACGGAACCACCAACTTATCGTCCGGTGGCTGTGGTTGATATTGGCTCAAACTCGGTGCGGCTTGTGGTTTATGATGGTTTGCGCCGTTCGCCAGCACCGATATTTAACGAAAAAATTCTCTGCGGCCTTGGCAAAGGCGTGGCAATAACCGGCAATCTGAACGAAGCGGCGATTGCCCGCGCACTTCTAGCCTTACGCCGCTTCAAAGCTTTAGCCAAGCAAATCGGTGTGAAGACAATTTATGCCGTGGCCACCGCCGCCGCTCGCGAGGCCAAAAATGGTTCGCAATTTATTGACAAAGCCGAGAATGCCTTAGGCGCGGGGATTCAAGTGCTAACCGGAAAAGAGGAAGCGCGCTTTGCAGCCCTTGGTGTTATGGCTGGCACGCCAGAGGCTGATGGCATTGCTGGCGATCTTGGTGGTGGTTCGCTGGAACTGATCGATATTAAAGATGGAAAATTGCATGATGGCATAACGCTGCCCATTGGCCCATTGCGCCTGATGGATGTATCGGGTGGCTCGATGCAGAAGGCGCGCGATATTGTTGATGAATATTTACAAAAAACGACTATTCTAGAAAAATTAAAAGGCCGCACATTCTATGCTGTGGGTGGCACTTGGCGGAACTTGGCCCGCATTCACATGGCCCAAACCAATTATCCTCTGCACGTGTTGCATCATTACTCGATGACCAGACAGCAAGCTGAAGGCATTGCCGAGTTGGTCGCTGGCCTCACATCTTCGTCTCTTAAAGATGTGAAAGACATGTCAAAAAGCCGTGCTGACACCATGCCGTTTGGGGCCATGGTGCTGGACCGCTTGTTGGTGCACGGCAAGGCCAAGGATGTGGTGTGCTCAGTTTACGGTGTACGAGAAGGCATGCTCTATGCAAAACTGCCACGCAAGAAAATGCAATCGGACGCCTTGTTGTCATCCTGCTGGGATTTTGCACGGCGTTATGCGCGTTCACCCGCGCATGAGTTAGAACTGTGCGATTGGACCGATCAACTTTTTGATAAAGGTGGCTTGACCGAAAATGAAGAAGAGCGCCGCCTGCGCTATGCGGCGTGCTTGCTTGCTGATATCGGCTGGCGCGCTCACCCTGATTATCGCGCCGATCGTTCACTAGGCATGATTTCGCAAGCGGCCTTTGTAGGCATTGATCATCCGGGCCGCGTGTTCTTGGCACTCACGGTGTTCTATCGCTATGAAGGCGAAGATATGAAAGATGACCTCACAAGGTTGCTTGATGAAACGCACATAGCCCGCGCGCACTTATTGAGCAACATGTTCCGTCTCGCCTATATTCTATCAGCCGCCATGCCCGGCATGTTGCCCAAAATAAAATTGAAAATGGAAGGTACAAAGACCCTCACTTTGTCTTTGCCGCCAAAGCTGAAAGACTTGCTAGGTGAGCGCGTGGAAAAACGCCTTGCGGGGCTAGCGCTTGAGATGGACAGAACAGCGAAGATTGAGATTGTTTAAAGGTTGCATGCCTCGTAGCCAAGTGACCTCATCCGCCCCGTTGGGGCACCTTCTCCATAGGAGAAGGGCAGAGTTATTTAGGGAGCGGCAAAACTTCACGCTTCTCCTTTGGAGAAGCTGTCGCAACGCGACTGATGAGGTCCCTTTCTCACTCCCCTCGAAACAATTTCGCTCTGCCATTCTCCATGCCGATGAAGGCCTTCCCGTGCTTGATATCCAAAGCAAGATTGCCAAACACCTCACGCCGCCAGCCACGCAGCAGCGGCACATCGGCCTCATCATCAACGGCAATGGCATCAATCTCTGTTGCACTTGCCAAAAGCTTTGGCGCAATGCCTTCGCTTTCACAGGCGACTTTTAGCGCTAGCTTCAAAACTTCGGCAGCGGCTTGAGCAGCGGCCGACATTTCATCATTGCGGCCTTTGAACTCAGGAATGGTTTTAGGATCACGCGCCAAGCCTTCAGCAACCGCCTTTAAAATTGCACCGCCCATTGATGAATTCGCAGTGCCTTTAGAAACCAAGCGCAGGTCATTTATCGCTTCCGGCTTCTGCGGCATTTGAATGGCGATTTCGGCCAGCGCTTCATCTTTCAAAATGCGCCCGCGTGGCACATTGCGATTTTGCGCTTCACGTTCGCGCCATGCGGCAATCGACATGAGCACGCCAAATTGCTTTTTGTTTTGAATGCGCGCTTTAATGCGTCGCCAGCTTTCTTCGGGGTTCACAGTGTAAGTGGCGGGATCCGTGAGATTCGATAATTCATCTTCCAACCATGCGCTGCGCCCAGTTTCGGCCAATTGAATTTTTAATTTTTCATAGACGGTGCGAAGATGCGTCACATCAGAGAGCGCATAATTGGCTTGCTTTGAGGTGAGCGGCCGCCGCGTCCAATCGGTGAACTGCGAAGATTTATCAATCGCCGCACCCGCCAGTTTGCGAACAATAGCTTCATAACCCACCTGATCGCCAAAGCCACACACCATGGCAGCAATTTGCGTGTCGATCACTGGATGGGGAAGGGTGCCTGCCAACAGATAAAGAATTTCAAAATCTTGCTTTGCCGCATGAAAAACTTTCAACACTTTTTCATTGGCCATCAGCGCGTGAAATGGCGCGAGGTCCAACCCATCCGCTAAGGGGTCAATCAGCACTCCCTCATTTGCTCCAGCCACTTGGATGAGGCAGAGCTTTGGATAATAAGTCGTCTCGCGCAGAAACTCGGTATCGACGGTTACAAACTCTTCAGATGCCATGCGGGTGCAAAATTCAGCCAAGGCTTCGGTTGTGGTAATTGGATCAATGTTCGGCAGTTCGGCTTTATTCAGCATTATCCAAATACCCGTTTAAAAATCGTTCCAACATGCTTGGTGTGATAACCTAAGTCAAACAAGGCTTCGAGTTCTGCAGGCTTCATGTGGGCAGCCACTTCCTTATCGGCTTTTAGCAAATCCAAGAATTGGCCTTCGCCGCGCCATACGGGCATGGCACACCGTTGCACAGCAGAATATGATTCTTCGCGGCTCATGCCCTTTTGTGTAAGGGCCAGAAGAATGCGCTGCGAATTGATCAAGCCGCCAAGCTTGTCCAAATTCTTCTTCATGTTTTCTGGATAGACAACGAGCTTATCAATAACACCAGCAAGGCGCTTCAACGCAAAATCCAAATGTACAGTAGCATCTGGCCCAATGCCGCGCTCTACGGACGAATGCGAAATATCACGCTCATGCCAGAGCGTCACATTTTCCATCGCGGGAGTGACAGCAGAGCGCACGAGACGTGCCAAGCCAGTGAGATTCTCAGTGAGCACCGGATTGCGCTTATGCGGCATGGCCGATGAGCCTTTTTGGCCGGGGGCGAAAAACTCTTCCACTTCCAAAACTTCCGTGCGCTGCAAATGGCGAATTTCTGTGGCAAGCCGCTCAATTGAACTGGCGACTACGCCCAGCACCGCAAAGAACATGGCATGGCGATCGCGCGGAATCACCTGAGTCGAGACTGGCTCAACGCTAAGTCCCAGCTTGGCAGCAACATGTTCCTCAACTGATGGATCGATGTTTGCGAATGTGCCAACCGCACCTGAAATGGCGCAGGTGGCCACTTCTTTGCGGGCAATAACTAAACGCTCCCGTGCTCGTTGAAATTCTGCATAGGCAAAAGCCATCTTTAATCCAAAAGTCACAGGCTCGGCATGAATTCCATGGCTGCGGCCAATGCACACTGTGTTTTGATGCTCCAGCGCGCGCTTTTTCAAAGCTGCCAGCAAATCATCCACATCGGCAATCAGCAAGTCGGCAGCACGGGTGAGTTGAATGTTAAAGCAGGTGTCCAGCACATCCGATGATGTCATGCCCTGATGTACAAAACGCGCCTCTGGCCCCACAATTTCCGAAAGATGTGTGAGAAACGCAATCACATCATGTTTGACTTCAGCTTCAATGGCATCAATGCGGGCCACATCAAAAACCGCATCACGGCCTTTGGCCCAAATGGTTGCGGCGGCAGCTTTAGGAATAATGCCAAGTTCGGCCTGTTGATCAGCGGCATGAGCTTCAATTTCAAACCAGATTTTGAACCGTGTTTGCGGTTCCCAAATTTGGGTCATTTCTTTGCGCGAGTAGCGGGGGATCATGGGCAGGCCTTAAAGTTGAATGTTGCCCCCCTGTAACAAATCCAAAGCCAAAGGGCTAGGGCAGGGTGAAGGGAACCGCGATAAACTTCCGGTCTGGCCCTTCAAAGCCTTGGGTATAATAGGCCACCAGCGCCATTAAACTGGTTGATCCGCTCTCATCACTTGGCGTGACAATGGCTTCAATTTCATAATTAAAGGGACAGCCGCGCGATTTGGGCACCGTGGCATCTTTGAAAGCTTCAAGAACCTTGCCAGAAAGTGTTTGCTTAATCTGAAGTGAAAATCCGTATCGTGATCCATCCTCAGAAAGGCAATTGGCATCAGCACCTACAGGAAAATCTGTGAGTTGCAACACGTAGCGATTATCAGCAGCCTCACCCGGCTTCACAGTGGAATTGCCGTAACTGCGGTGGATACTATCAAATTCAATATGCTTGCGATCCGCAATAATTTCAGTGATTGGATTGTTGGCCAAAAACTCATAAGGCTGATCAATGCCATACTTAGTCAAAATCGGCTCTGCCTGTTTGCGCGCACTCGCTCTGGCCACAGCTTCAGTTTGATTTTCATCTTCGCCTCGTTGGCGGATGGGGGAGCCTTGCACCCAGGAATTTAACTTAACATCGATGATGTAAATGTCGGAATAGCCAAGGCCAGAGCCATCGCCTACGCCGTAAGTTTCAAAAGCGAAATAGGATGCGTCTTTAGAAAATCCGATAATGGCCAACTTGTCAGCATCGCCTGCATGGGCCAGAGAAATACTCAAGATCGTGACGAGAAAACTGATCAGCCAACGCATCCTTAAAACGCCTTGAATGTCACAATGGTGAAAGTGTCGCGGATGCCAGCAAGTGTTTGCACTTTGTTGGCAATGAAGTGGCCAATATCTTCACTGTCTTTCAAATAAAATTTCACCAGCAAATCATATTCGCCAGCGGTTGAGAAAATTTCCGACGCTATTTCCGCATCGGCAATGGCGGTTGCCACGTCGTAAGATTTTCCAAGTTCACATTTAATTTGCACAAAAAAGGCGCGCATTTAGGTCCTCATTATTTCGCTATATATTCAGTGGCAAATTTGCCCTTCGACCACACATACCACACCAATCGTGGTTCGCGCACATCCCCTTTAGCATCGAAGGACAATGTGCCAATCACCGTCGGAAAGCTAGCGCCGGAGTGCAAATAGGCGCTTATCCCGCGACCATTTTTTGCTCCCATTTTTTCAGCACCGGCTGCAAATAATTGCACGGCTGCATATGAAGGCAATGTGGCACCATCGGCATTTTGCTCGGCATCTGTAAATTGTTTCACCACCTTGCGAGCCGCCGCATTGGCTTGCGGATCGACCGCAAAACTCACAAATGTGCCTTCGCCAGAATCGCCAGATTTTTCCCAAAATTGCGGAACTAATAAAGAATCAGGACCAAAAATTTTAATTGTAAGATTTGCCGCCGAAATTTGCGTCGCAATGAAGCCGGCATCACGTGCGGCGCAGGCGCAATAAAGTGCTGCAATGTTTTTAGACTGTAACGCTGCAACGAGATCATCAACAGTTTCAGCGTCGGGCTTAATTGCGAATGTAAGGGCAGGAGTTGCACCAAATTGCGCAAGCAACGATTCTGACGTGAGTGTGCCATCACCAACAACTGCAATGCTATCTGCGGCATAGTCAATCTTCATGCGGTTTGCCGCATAGCGTCCATGCGCATCATCACGCGCCACAAGCCGAATGACATTTGAAAGATCGGCCTCGGTCAGTGCGGGCAGGCTGGCAGATGGCGCAATCATCGGAATGCCAGCTGCTTCATAGATTTTGGCAGCGGCCAACGAGGGGTTAGAGCAATAGTGCCCAATCACAACGCTCACATTTTTTTGCACCAAACTCTGCGCAGCAATCTCGGCTTGGCGGTTATCACACGCATCATCGGCGGTGACTATTTCAAGCAACTCGCCTTCAACACCACCAGCTTCATTGAAGTGATCAACAGCAGCCTGAACCCCTTGCATCATTTGCGCACCATTTGCGGCGTAAGTGCCCGTAAGTGGACCCGCAACGCCGATGAGAATTTCAGCGTGGGCCGTAATCGTGAGCGACGTTAGAATAAGAAAACAAATACCTGCTCGCATCATAATTCCCAAAAAACAAAACCCGCGCAATGTTACTTGCGCGGGCTCGCTTTAGACAAGGTCTAAATTAGTTTGTTGTAGGATCTTCAGCATAGGTGCCGTTGGCAAATTTGTACCAAACATATTTTGCACCAATAATGTCGCCCTTGGCATCCAACTTGATTGGACCCATAACAGTCTTCATTTCGTTGCCAGCGCGAAGCCAAGCAGCGATTGTTTTGTTATCAAGGCTCTTTGTTGCTGCTGCAGCTTGGGCATACATTTGGAATGCAGCATAAGTGAACAATGTGTAGCCTTCAGGATCAAAACCAGCAGCCTTGAACTTAGCAACCAGATCTTTAGCTTCTGGAATGTTGCGTGGTTCTGGAGCGAAAGTGAAGATCATGCCTGTGGCAGCTTCACCAGCAATGGTCCAGAATTCAACGTTGTTCATTGAATCGCCAGAGAGCATTTGTGCTGTTGAACCTTGTTCGCGCATTTGCTTCAAGATCAAAGCGCCTTCAGGATGGTAACCACCGATGTAAACCGCATCGATGCCAGCATCTTTCATCTTTGAAACGAGTGCTGAGTAATCCTTTTCGCCAGGATTGATTGATTCAGCCATTGTTTCTGTGAGGCCTGCAGCGTTCATAGCAGCCTTAGTTGCATCAGCGAGACCTTTGCCATAGGCAGATTTGTCATCGATGATTGCGACTTTCTTGCCTGCAAAATGCTTAGCGAGGAAGTTACCGGCTACGAGGCCTTGAGCATCGTCACGACCGCAAACGCGAGCCACGTTCCAACCACCTTGATCAGTGAATACTGGGTTTGTGGACGCAGGAGTAATTTGCAGAATGCCTTCTTCTTCGTAAACCTTAGAAGCCGGAATTGAAGAACCGGAGCAGAGATGACCTGCAACGAACTTCACACCCTTTGAAGCCAATTGGTTGGCAACAGCAACGGCTTGCTTTGGATCGCAAGCATCATCACCGATTTCCAACTTCAACATTTCGCCATTCACACCGCCAGCGGCATTAATGTCAGCAACGGCCATTTCAGCGCCGCGCTTATATTGTTCACCGAGGGCTGCGAGCTGGCCAGTAATTGGGCCTGCTGTTGCAACAGTGATGTCAGCCCAAGCTGTTGTTGCGGAAAGTGCTGCAGCAAAGCTGAGCGCAATACCGGATAGAATAAGTTTCTTCATAGATCAGTCTCCCTAAAGTTTTATGACCGGATGGTCGGTCGGGGTACACTACCCCTTGGGCTATAGCTTTGCCCAAAGGCGCAGGATTGGAAAGGAAAAAATGCGTTCCCTTCGACAATTTCGGAAATTTAATTAATTTGACTTTTGTCTCCACGACAATGGGCCAGTTTTTTCATAGAGCCACGGATATTGCCGCGTCATTTGGTTGGTGCGAGTGGTGTGGTAGCCTAGCAGGGCAAATCCCATGATCAATGCGGTTTGCACGACGTAATAATAGACAGAGGTCAGCGTATCTTGAAACAGCGCGAAATGAATAAATCGAATGCCTACGCCCAAAATGAGCATGTAAAAAACTAACAGCAAAATTGGTTTCCAGCCCAAAGCCAAAGATCGGCCACCCATGAAAGCAGCTCCGCCTCCACCAATTATGGTGAGAACAAGGAAAACCCAAAAACTATGTTCTGCAAGAAAAGACATATCAATGTCCCCCTTCAAGATAGGCGGCACGCACCTCGGGCCGCTTCATCAGTTCAGCGCCAGTGCCTGTCATGGTGATTTTGCCGTTCACCATCACATAGGCGCGGTGCGCCAAACGCAAGGCATGGAAAGCATTTTGCTCCACTAGCAGCACCGTCAGGCCTTCTTCTTCGTTCAGTTTTTTGATAGCCGCAAAAATCAACTTCACAATGATAGGTGCCAACCCCAAAGAAGGCTCGTCCAAAAGCAGCAGGCGAGGGCGGGCCATCAGTGCGCGGCCAATGGCCAACATTTGTTGTTCGCCACCTGAAAGGGTACCAGCGCGCTGACTGCTGCGTTCTTCGAGGCGCGGGAACAGCTTGAACACTTTTAAAAGGTCTTCATCAAAATGCCGCAACTTATCAACAGTGGCACCCATTTGCAGATTTTCAAAAACCGTCATGCGCGGGAAAATGCGGCGACCCTCGGGCGATTGAGCAATGCCCAGATGCACAATTTCGTGAGTTGGCATTTTTGAAATTTCAACACCATCAAACACAATCGAGCCATTTCGCGCGCGTGGTGTGCCACAAATGGTCATCATCAAGGTTGATTTGCCAGCACCATTGGCACCAATCACCGTAGCAATTTCGCCTTTATGAACTTCAAAATCAATTCCGCGCAGGGCCTGAATCTTCCCGTAGAAAGTCTCAACGCCAGTACCTTGCAAAAGGATGTCGCTCATTTACGGCCTCCTTTTTTCACAACTGGTTTCTTTGCCACGCGTTTTTGCACAGCAACGCGCGGAGCAATCACCTTGGGAACAGGGGCAACCACAATGTTTTCGCCTGGCTCCTCATCCTCTTCCACGCCTAAATAGGCGCGGATAACGGCTGGATCGACCTTAATTTGTGCAGGTGTGCCATCAGCAATTTTGCGGCCATAATCCAAAACCACAATATGATCCGAGATGCCCATCACCACGCTCATGTCGTGCTCGATCAGCAAAATCGCCATATTGTGATCATCGCGAATTGAAATGAGTAGCTTGTTAAGCTCATCAGATTCACGCGGGTTCAAACCAGCAGCAGGTTCATCGAGGCAGAGTAGGCGCGGGTCTGTGCACATGGCGCGGGCAATTTCTAAACGGCGCTGCGCACCATAGGGAAGATCGCCAGCGGGATCGTCAGCACGGTCCATCAAGTTCACTTTATTGAGCCAATATTTGCATTTTTCTAGAGCGGCATTTTCAGCGCGTTTAAAATGACCACTGCCAAAAATGCCACCAATGGTGAAGCCTGAAGCCTTCATCAACACGTTATGCTGCGCGACCATCAGATTTTCCAGCAATGTCATCCCAGAAAACAAGCGAATATTTTGAAAGGTGCGCGCCACTTTGGCTTTCTGCGTGATGATAAAATCATCCATGCGTTCCAACATAAATTCAGTGCCGTCAGCATGGCGCAAATTGATCATGCCTTCAGTGGGTTTATAAAAGCCAGTGATGCAGTTGAATACTGTAGTTTTGCCAGCACCGTTCGGGCCAATCAAAGCTGTAATTTGTTTGCGTCCAGCATCAAACGAAAAATCGTTAATGGCTGTCAAACCACCAAAACGCATGGTGAGGTGCTGAACCCGAAGCTCAGGATCTTTAGACCAATCTTGCATCACCCATGCCCCTCAGCAACCATATCACTAGAAACCGACTTACGCTCCTTGAGGAACACTGTGGGCTGCCTGCGAGTTACCAAACCACGAGGGCGGAACCGCATCATCAAAACCATCGCAAGGCCAACGGCCAACATGCGGAATTGGATGGGGTCCATACCTGTTGTGGCCCCCGCCAATGAAGTTTGCATTGCTTCTGGGAGCAATCCATATAGGGCACCAAATGTTCCTGAAAACACCGATCCAATTCCAGAAACAACTGCGTCAGGCAAAATCCATAATAAGCCATCGTGTATGCCCCTGCCCATAGCACCAAATTCACGGAACAATTCAAATGCGCCCATAATGACAATGGCTGAGAACACGATGCCGATTTGTGACCCTAGACCGCCCAACACCACAATCGCCAAGATCATTGCTGATTCAAGATAGACAAATGACTCAGGTGATACAAAGCCTTGGCGCGCGGCAAAGAAGCAGCCAGCAAAGCCGCCAAACATGGCACCAATAGCAAAAGCGGTGAGTTTAGTTGTCGTGGTATTGATACCGAGTGAACGGCAGGCCACTTCATCTTCACGCAAAGCTTCCCAAGCGCGGCCAATGGGCAAACGGCGCAAGCGGTTGGTGGCAAAATAGGTGACCAACGCTAAAACCAAAATGACGTAATAGAGGAAAATATATGAATAGATGCGGTCATGCGGAATGCCGAAGAAAGCTGCAAATCCACCCGGTTCATCTTTAAATGGCAAACCAAAGAAAGTTGGCTTCGGCACGTTAATGCCTTGGGGACCATTGGTGAATGAAAACCAATTGATCAAAACCAAACGGATCATTTCACCGAAAGCCAAAGTTACAATGGCCAAATAATCGCCGCGCAAGCGCAGCACCGGAAAACCAAGTATCACGCCCCATGTGGCGGCAAGCAAGCCGGCAATTGGCAAGATTATATAAAATGCCCACGGCAAAACACCTGTGCCAAACCATAAGGGCAGATAGATCGTTGAAAGTAGGGCATAAGCATATGCGCCAACTGCGTAAAACGCCACATAGCCAAGGTCCAAAAGCCCAGCCAGACCAACAACTATGTTAAGCCCCCAGCCCAGCATAATGTAAATCAAAATCGTAATCATAAAATCAATGCCGCGCTTATCCCAGCTTGGAACTTGATGCAGCAAAAACGGCAATACAATTG
>JANLPA010000003.1:0-24682 GCA_031366855.1 Hyphomicrobiales bacterium
CTGCATTTTTAGCGGAACGTTTTTCGCCAAGTATTTGATACAGAAACCTGCCTTGACTTGGAGGTGTTAAGGGGAAAGTAGCTTTTACTTGTGTTTTTTCAGCAACAATGTTCAATATGAGCTCAGATGGGACCTGAATGATTGGACCAGTTTCACTGTGCCGTAAATTCCAAAGCGCTACCAACTCATTTGTGGTAACCGAGATATTTATGAGGTTCATGACCAAATCTCCTGTTGTCTTTTTTCGCTATGTCGAATTAGTTTACGCGTTGTTGCGGCTGATGCACGGTAAGCTGTGATAACTTGTCCATTGCCGACAACAATTCTTTTTCCGCGAAGTTTGCGCACGCGTTGGATCGCTGCCTTAAGCTCCGACTCCAGCGCGTCGCAATTTTGATTGAGGAAAATAAATCCATCATCGACTTCAGTTCCAAAGCTTATGATCATTTCGGCATCAGAATTTGAAATGGCTCTCTGTGCCAAACGAAGGCTTGCGTGTTTTGGTAGGTTAAAGTGTTCCAATGTCCTTCCTCCCTAGATTTCAAAGTCAAATTTTGACGAACGCGCTGCCGCTTCTTCGCGAATCCATTTCGCTCTTTCCGCTCCTTTTTCTCCATCACGAAGTTCTTTTGGAATTTTGTGAAGGGGCACATAACCATCTACTATATGGCTTGCTGCCTCAACGTTTCCCGCTAAGTAACGTAAAGCTTCCGATTGGCAGATATTGTAATCAGGCGAGCCAGTTGGCTCCCAATTTTCGAACGTTTCGGTATTCTGTGGCAATTCAGCGTTGGTGAGGTCTGATGTCAATTTCCTTAGAAAACTTGCGAATGGATTATTGTTCTCTATGTCAAAAGACGGATGATCGTCTGATAAATCATCCTTGAAAATACTATCATTGCTGATCCTTCCAAATATATCTAACTTATCAATGGAATTTTGTTCACTGTTGACCAAGTCTTCATACCTATATGAAGATAGAAAGCCTAAATGTGGTGTTTGACTTTCTTGGAATGAGTATAGGTCCCTAGTTTTCTGTGCGACGGCTTCGATGTTTTGTCGACGCTGTTGCAAACTTTGTTCCGCAGCCCAGAAAAACAATAAGGGCGCAATTTCGACAACTTGCGACAAGCTCACCTGGTAGCGAGCCGCAGTCAACGAAAGCGCGTTTCTGGCCCGATCTGAAACTCGCACGTTGAGTTGGGATTGTGACCAAAGGTCGTCTCTAGCGTCGGTCTGATGTTTTGCGGCCAACTCACCTTCATCAAGATTTGTTGAGTTGGTTTTTCGCTGTAAATTCAGAAGCGCGGACTCATTATATTCAGCATCTGTGAGATCACCTTCAGCTATGCCCAGAGCACGCGAAAGTTTTTTGATCACATTGTCACGATTTTTTGGGAATTGGCCAGATTCAATTCGTTTAATTGTTCTTGCATTTATTCCGGAAGCCTCGGCCAGCGTTGTGTGAGAAAAGCCTTTTATCTCTCGAGCTTCCTGAAGAACTTTTGAGTTTATTGTACGCATGATTGCTTCCTTTCGAAAATCAATCTACGACATTAATTCAAGCAATTAAAATGACATTTCTGGACATATTGCAAAATATGCTTGTAAAAGATTTTAGATAATGTCCAAATTGGACATAATGTTGTTCGGATATCAATTCTACTACCAAGGAACAAGTTAAGAACAATAGTTACAATCAGCCAAAAAAAACCGGCGTTTCCACCGGGGTTCTATTTCTTCGTCTGTAAGCTTGGATTAGAAATCCATGCCTCCCATGCTGCCGCCACCACTTCCGCCGCCTGGCATGCCGCCGCTCGCAATTGGGCTTTAACTCGCCATAGCCAATTGCGTCGAAGGCTTTGGCATCTTGTGGCCCATGTCTTGGGCGGCTTCGATCCACGCGGCGATTGCGTCTTGCACATTGAGCAATGCTTCTTCGGGTGTTTCGCCGTCACTCATGCAGCCGGGCAGGTCTGGTACAGTAGCAACAAAGCCACTGCCATTTTCATCCTTCAAGGGTTGAACTACAACCGGATATGAAAGTCGGCTCATTGCAGGTTCCTTACCGCATCAATGAATTTCACCAGATTTCAGATATATAGGGGTTTGATCGGACGTTTGAAAGGGATGGTCAAAATCTCTATTTGAGTATGGCAGCTGACCTTATAGTGTGTCGAGCCATCACGATATGGTGCGCACATAATATCGAAGTCTTTACACAAGGCTTCCACATCAGCGATTCTCCAATCACTTTGCGGAATGCGGCGCATGGCATCAAGTCGCTTGCTCATTTGATTCTTCTGAACCGATGATATGTGCAAGATTAAGTCAACTATTGCTAACCCACATAGAGTCAATTTGCAAAGAAAGCGGGGTTCCCGCTTTCGCGGGAATGACGAGGTGGGGGTTAACAAAAAAACCCCAGTGTTTCCACCGGGGTTCTGTCTCGTTACAAAAGCGTTTGGACTTAGAAATCCATGCCGCCCATTCCGCCGCCGCCCATGCCGCCTGGCATGCCGCCGCCGGCTGGGGCTTTTGGCTTTTCGGCGATCATCGCTTCGGTGGTGATCAGAAGTGATGCCACTGATGCTGCGTCTTGCAAGGCCACGCGCACAACTTTGGTTGGATCGATGATGCCAGCGGCAACCATATCCACATATTCCTCGGTTTGTGCGTTGAAGCCGTAGTTGCCGGTTTTTTCAAGCAACTTGCCCACAACGATGGAGCCTTCAACACCAGCGTTTTCAACGATCTGGCGAATTGGCGCTTCGAGCGCTTTCGACACGATCTTGATGCCGGCCATTGTGTCTGCGTTATCAGAGTGCAGAGCATCAACAGCTTTCTTAGCGCGAAGCAAAGCCACGCCGCCGCCTGCAACAACGCCTTCTTCAACGGCTGCACGGGTTGCGTTCAAAGCGTCGTCCACGCGGTCCTTGCGTTCTTTCACTTCAACTTCAGTTGAACCACCAACCTTGATCACCGCAACGCCGCCCGCCATTTTGGCCAGACGTTCTTGCAGTTTTTCTTTGTCGTAGTCGCTCGTTGTTTCTTCGATCTGGGCTTTGATTTGGCCGATGCGACCTGCAATGTCGGCCTTCTTGCCAGCACCGTCTACGATTGTGGTATTTTCCTTGTCGATGCGGCAACGCTTAGCACGGCCGAGCATATCCAAAGTGACGTTTTCCAACTTGATGCCGAGGTCTTCGGAAATCACTTGGCCGCCTGTGAGGGTTGCAATGTCTTCCAACATGGCCTTCCTGCGATCGCCGAAGCCTGGAGCTTTCACGGCGCAAATCTTGAGGCCGCCGCGCAGCTTGTTCACAACCAAGGTTGCAAGAGCTTCGCCTTCAATATCTTCAGCGATGATCAGCAATGGCTTTGAGGTTTGCACAACAGCTTCCAAAATTGGCAGCATAGCTTGCAATGATGACAGCTTCTTTTCGTGCAGCAAGATGTAAACATCTTCAAGTTCCGCCACCATCTTATCAGAGTTGGTGATGAAATAAGGGCTGAGATAGCCACGGTCAAACTGCATGCCTTCAACCACTTCAAGTTCGGTCTCAGCAGTCTTGGCTTCTTCAACGGTGATTACACCTTCGTTGCCAACTTTTTGCATCGCCTTGGCAATCATATCGCCGATGGCTTTTTCGCCGTTTGCTGAAATGGTGCCAACCTGGCCCACTTCTTCGCTCGACTTAATTTTCTTCGAACGCTTCTTCAAATCATCAATGGCGCAAGCCACGGCCATATCAATGCCGCGCTTCAAATCCATTGGGTTCATTCCAGCAGCCACATTCTTGGCACCTTCGCGAACAATCGCTTGAGCAAGAACTGTTGCTGTTGTTGTGCCATCACCAGCGATGTCGTTGGTTTTGGAGGCAACTTCGCGCACCATCTGTGCGCCCATGTTTTCGAACTTGTCTTCGAGTTCGATTTCTTTTGCAACGGTAACACCATCCTTAGTGATGCGCGGAGCGCCGAAGCTCTTGTCGATCACCACGTTGCGGCCCTTCGGACCGAGCGTTACTTTTACAGCGTTAGCGAGAATATCAACACCACGGAGCATGCGCTCACGGGCATCTAAACCAAAACGGACTTCTTTAGCAGCCATTTGTTTGTTCCTTTAATTTGTTAAACAGAGGGAGGTGCTCAAAGCACACCCCCAAAAAGTTGCAGACTTTTTGGATAAGGGTTTGCGCCCTTACTTATCAAGCACGCCCATAATGTCGGATTCTTTCATGATCAGCAGGTCTTCACCGTCGATCTTCACTTCGGTGCCGGACCATTTGCCGAACAGAACCACATCACCCTTTTTCACATCGATCGGGGTGAGTTTGCCAGCTTCATCGCGGCCACCGGGGCCCACAGCAATCACTTTGCCCTGCATTGGCTTTTCTTGAGCAGTTTCCGGAATGATGATGCCACCCTTAGTTTTGGTGTCTTCCTCAACCCGCTTTACCACAACACGGTCGTGCAAAGGACGGAATTTCATAAGATGTCTCCTGTAAGATATTGATATAATTGTAAATCGACGGTTGCTGGCACTTAACAAGTGTGAGTGCTAACAGCTAAGCGGTTAGATAGGGAAGGGCGAGCGGGAGGTCAAGGGGGAAGTGGCGGATTTAAAGGAGCTACTGACTCAGTACCTATAATGCACTCGGCCTCCGGGCGTTCAGGTCCACGAAGTCAGGGACCAGCCGCACAAACTCTGGCCGGGCTTGCCAAGGACCCCCATGTCCGACACCTCGCCAATCTGCGCGCTAGCGGATGTCGTCAATTTCTGGCTGTAAAGCCTGACCAAAGCTCGACGGCAGTTGAGACGCATCCGTGCTCAATCCGCTATTGCTGAACGAGGTCGGATGCTTTTTCCCCTATCATGACAGCCGTCGCGTTGATGTTCGCGCTAACCATCGACGGCATCACAGAGGCATCGCAGACCCTGAGGTTCGCGATGCCGTGGATGCGGAGATCTGGGCCAACGACGGCGCGTTCGTCCGCCCCCATGCGGCACGTGCTTGTGGGGTGCCAGATGGTCGATGCGCCGCGACGGATCCGGCGTTCGAGGGCAGCGTCATCCATGTCCGCCGGATCGGCCCGTCCCAGTCTCACCTCATCGAACGGCCCCGCGTTCAGGATGTCCACCCGCCGCCGCACACCTTCCGCGGTGAGCCGCAGGTCGCGAGGCTCAGCAAAGTAGTTCGGGTCGATCAGGGGGTGGTCCAACGGATTGGCGGAGGCGAGCGTCACCGAGCCCCGGCTCAGAGGTCGGCTGACCCAGCCGCCAAGATAGACGCGGGTGCGATCAGGCTGGCCATCCGAACGATAGAACTCTGCGTGGCTTGGCGTGAATACCGCCTCGAAGTCCGGGTCAGCGTCGCTGGGGTCGAGTCTCAAGAAGGCACCAGCATCGAGATGAAGCGTGGCGAGTTGGCCAGCACCCATTCCTTCGAACTCGGCCAGCGCGGCGTCAAAGTCGGTGGCATGGCCGCCCAGGTCCAGCGGCTCCTTCAAGACCGCGCTGACAGCACCGCCACCGATATGATCCTGCAGGTCCTGCCCGACGCCCGGCAGGTCTGCGATCACAAGGATATCGTGCGCCGCAAGATGGGCCGCAGGACCGATGCCGGACAGCATAAGAAGGTGGGGGGACCCGATCGCTCCAGCGGCTAGGATGACCTCGACATCAGCCTCGATCCGCTGGACCTGTCCATCGGTAAAGATCTCGACGCCTCGCGTCCGTCCCCGCTCGATCACGAGCCGGAAGACGAAGGCATTGCGAAGCAGCGTAAAGTTCGGGCGATCCCGGATCGGGTCGATGAAAGCTTCCTTGCTTCCGCACCGACGCCCGTTCTTCAGCGTCGCCTGGAAGTAGCCACAGCCCTCTTGGACCGCGCCATTGAAGTCGGGATTGTAGGGGACCCCAACGGCCTGCGCCGCCTTCAAGAAACGCTCGCACAGGGGATGGCGATGCGGGTTCGTCTCGACGCCCATCGGCCCATCGATGCCATGGTAGTCATCAGCAAAGACCGCGTTTGCCTCGGACCGGAGAAAGTAGGGCAGGACATCGTCGTAGCCCCATCCGGGGTTGCCCATCGCTTCCCAGCGGTCGTAGTCGCCACGGTTGCCTCGGACATACATCATCAGGTTCAGCACGCTGGTGCCGCCGACGGCGCGACCTCGCGGATAGGCGATCCGCCGCCCAAAGAGCTGCTTCTGCGGGGTGGTGGTGTAGGCCCAGTCGAGCTTTGACCTCTGAAGATACATCGCGGCGCCGGGAATGGTCGCGAGGTTGGTGTCCGGCTCGCCGCCCGCCTCGATCAGAAGCACGCGGCATGAGGAATCCGCGCTGAGGCGATTGGCGAGGACGCAGCCTGCTGAGCCAGCACCGACGATAATGTAATCGAAGTTCACGGCGACACCTCCTGATGCCGGGGAAATAGGCCTTTGAGCATGCCACGAGAAGGCGGCAAAAGCCACGCCCATTCGGTCTCGTTGCGAAACCTAATAGGTCCTGACTGTAGCGTGTTGGGAAGGATCGAACTCAGCGACGGCTCATAGACCGTCACCGTGCGAACGAGGCCGGGCATCTCCAAGGCCGCACGCAGCACCGTGCCTCCACTGTAGGACCAGCCGACCAGTGGACGGGTTCAATCAGCGTCCGGAGGATAGCTACCAGATCGGCGGTGTGCACATCCCGGGAGAACGGTTTGTCCTGGGGCCATTGTGTGGTTCCAAAGTGCCGATGCGTATAGGCCATGAAGCGATGATGGGCCGCCACGTCCAGCCAGAGGTCGCACCAGCCTCGAAGGTCGGCCCAAGAGCCGTTGACGAAAAGTACAGGTTCGCCTGTTCCTGTTGAGACGAAGGGAAACGCAACGTCACCTACTTCGAGCATCTCAGGAGCCGGCATCGCCTGATCAACTTGCATTCTGACCCTCACTACATCGGCGGTACGAAATGTAGCATAGTTGGGCAGCATGGTCCTGAATTATTTTGGATTTGCGCCCAATCAATTCCGTATCCTGTTCTCATTTGGGCGGTTAATCGTTCGAACTTGGCGAGTGAAGGACTAAAGAATAGCTTCCGCCTCAATTTGGTTTACATTGTTCGGCACATGCTGCGGTTTGAATTAGGATGGAGCTTTTTGTGCGGGCATTTATTTTATTGATTTTGGTTTTGCTGGCTCCCTTCGCGGAAGCGCAAACACTTGACACCTCCAATGTGCAAATCACCTGGAAAGTTTCTAATCGGTTTCGGTTGTTTCGCAATCCTTCGCTGTTCAAAATGCATGAGGATGCGTTTCGGCAATATGGCACGCATATGACTGAACGTTCCGGCACCACGGAAGATTCGGCATTGCTGATTTATAACTCTTCCGTGCTGGGCACGGAACATATGCTCAATGATCGGCGCATTCCATTCACCAATATTGCGCGCTCAAAATTTGATTGGCGCGGCTGGGCGGCCAAGGGCGTTGATAACACCTGTTGGGATGAGAAGGCGCGGCGGCACACCGCGTGCGGCAGCATTGAAAATTATGTGACACCAACATTTCATGAAATTGAAATGCAGTTGAAGCCACTTAAAAGCGGCAGCCTGATTTCTGAATATAATTGCGAATGGCGGGTGGGCAATCAAGGCGCCATCACTGCCCCTTGCGATGACGTGGTGACGGCGAATTTACCTTATCCATCAGGGGCCACAATTTCTGTGAATGTGCAAGGTGAGCGACCAATTTCTATTGAGGCTGTGGTGAAAGACCTATTGATCGTTGGTTTTGGCGATAGTTTTGCCTCTGGCGAAGGCAACCCAGATGTGCCCGTAGCACTGGCCGAAAATTCGCGCGTCGATAATCTTTATGCAAAGCGGGCGCAGAATGATGCGTCTGGTTCTGCACAGTGGATGGACCAGCTTTGTCACCGTTCACTTTACAGTTATCAAACGCGGGCGGCCTTGCAGGTGGCTTTGGAAAACCCGCATGGGGCTGTCACCTTCATGGGTTATGCCTGTTCGGGTGCTGCCGTTGAAGAGGGCATATTGGGTCCACAAACTTACGTGGAATATGTAAGCCGCAATGATCCTTCGTCGAAAACTGAATCGCGTGGCCAGCCCACCAAGGGTGCGCGCAAAGATACGCAGCTTTATTGGTTCTTGCGTGAGATGTGTTTAGATGGCGTGCAGAGTGATAATGGATTTTGGGTGTGCCCCAATAATCATTTCCGGCGCAATGTTGATTATGTGTTTTTGTCGATTGGTGGCAATGACATTGGCTTTGCCAACTTGGTGGCTTGGGCCACTTTGCGCGATGGTTTGGCCGCGCGTTTGGCTGGCTTGTTTGGGGCCACTGTTACGCCCGATGATTTTGCAGCGAACATGAAAAACATTTTGCCAGGCGCATATGCCAAATTGGCCAAGGCATTTGAAATTGCAATTCCTTTGGCGCATTCAAATTTGGAATATGATCCATCGCGGATTATTCTTTCGGCTTATCCAGATATTTTAGTGGATGAGAATGGACAGACCTGCGCCGGGGTTACCAATGGCAAGCAGGATGAAGATCAGTTTGCGTCTAATCAGTCGCTTGATCGGTTTTCATCATGGTTGGTGGTGCGCGAGGCTAAGCTGGATGAGGCCCATGCCCAGCTTGATAAGCTGCACCGGCGCATGGGCGAGCTTGCTGAAGATAATGGCTGGACCTTTGCGGGCCGTGCTTATGAAGATCAACCGTTTCGTGGCCATGGCTTTTGTGCGCAACGCCAAGACCGCTTGAGTGACCCGGCCGAGGCTTTGATGATCCCCTGTTGGGGCAAGGCCTCACGGCCCACGCTTTCGTGCCAGTCTGCCATTTTTGGCAAAGGCAGCGGCTGGCGGCCTTTTAATCCAGCAGCAGAGAATTATCCATATGCGCTGCGCCAGCGTTGGGTGCGCACATTTAATGATGCTTATATGGTTTTGAATCAGAAGGTGATCACTCGTGACGGTAAAATAGATGAGAAGGCTTCGGCAGCAAATTTCTCCGAAACCACAGGCGGCATGCATCCATCAGCCGAAGGCCATGCTTCGATGGCCGATGCTATGCTGCTGGATATTCGCAAAACCATTTCGCAGGATTTTGATGAGGCGCAATAACTGGCGGCAACGAAGTTACCGCCAGTTACGTGCTCGGCACAGAGCGCCCCCGTGTGGATATGCCGGGCAAGCAAAAAAAGTGAATTGGTTTTTTTAAGCAACAGTTAGCAGTGCTACCCGTTACCCAGCTGGGGAAGCAAACCAACCCACTTTTATGGACAACCTAAGTTGACGATTCGTCATCTAGGTGCGGACACTAATTTCGTCAACCTAAATTGACAGAATACTAGATATTGTGATGTTTTGTCTCGATGTACTTAGATACTAATATTTCAGTTTTAATTGACAAACTGCACTTGCAATTTAATAGTGTTGACATGGATATAAAAACTATCGCTCTCGAAACACCACCTGATAATATACGAAGTTTAGTTTATTACCTTGGCCTAGCCATAGATACCCGTGTTCTTGAGTTTAGGCGAGCTACAGCATATGAAAATGTAAGGCCGTCTGATATTCGCTTGTTTGTGACAGCGGCGCGCAAGCCACAAACAATTTCTGATATTGCGCGTGAGCTTGGTATCACAAGGCAAGCCACACAAATGGGAGTGCAGCGCTTGCTCAAACTCGGCGTTGTTGATCTGTGCCCAGTGCCAGATAATAAGCGCGATAAATTGGTGGTGATCACTAAAAAGGGCAAGTCGGCCCAGAGCACTGTTGCCAATCAAGTGAAGCGTATGGAAGATGAGTTTGCCAAGGTTATTGGTGTTAAAGGACTTGAGGTGTTCCGTGAAAATTTAAAAACTGTGCTGGCCTCCACCCGCGCCCTCACGCGAAATTTAAAGTAACGCCTAGTTCCAATCCAACACCACTTTGCCGCAACTGCCTTGCTTCATCAGGTTAAAGCCTGTGGTATAATCAGCGGCCTTCATGCGGTGGGTGATTACTTTGCGAACGTCTAAGCCTGATTGCAGCATGGCGATCATTTTATACCAGGTCTCAAACATCTCGCGGCCATAGATGCCTTTGATGGTGAGCGCCTTGAAAATGATGGTGTTCCAATCCACTGGCATTTTGCCCGATGGAATGCCGAGCATGGCGATCTTGCCACCCATGATCAGATGCTTAGTCATTTGCTCGAATGCTGAAGGTGCGCCAGACATTTCCAAGCCAATGTCAAAACCTTCGCGCATGCCAATGCGCTCCATCACTGATTTTAAATCTTCGTTGGCCACGTTCACAGTCACAGCATCGGCCACTTGATTGCAAAGCTCCAAGCGATAATCATTCACATCCGTCACCACCACATGCCGAGCTCCCACATGACGGCACACGGCTGCTGCCATAATGCCAATGGGGCCTGCACCCGTGATCAACACATCCTCGCCAACCAGATCATAACTCAGCGCAGTGTGAACGGCATTGCCGAGCGGATCGAGAATAGCCCCAATTTCATCATCCACTTCGGGCGGGAGGTGGATGGCGTTGAAGGCGGGGATTTTCAGATATTCGGCAAAGGCTCCCGGCACATTCACACCCACACCTTTGGTTTCAGGATCGAGATGAAAATGGCCAGCGCGAGCCATACGGCTTTTCATGCCGATGAGGTGGCCTTCGCCAGAAACGCGGTCTCCCACTCTAACGGTGCGAACATGGGAACCTATATCCACCACCACGCCGGCAAATTCATGGCCCACCACCATGGGCACCGGAATGGTTTTCTGCGCCCATTCATCCCATTTCCAAATGTGAAGGTCAGTACCGCAAATTCCGGTCTTGGCCACCTTGATCAGAATATCATCGATGCCTATTTGCGGTGTTGGTTCATCGCGCAGGGTTAGGCCTTCGGCGGCTTCAGCTTTGACAAGTGCACGCATTAGATAACTCCCAATTCTTGGCCGGCTTTGGTGAAAGCGGCAATAGCGGTGTTGATGTGTTCGGGTGTATGGGCCGCAGACATTTGCGTGCGAATACGAGCCCCGCCCTTCGGCACCACGGGGAAGAAGAAGCCTGTAACATAAATGCCTTTCTCATAAAGCTTGACTGCCAATTTTTGCGCCAACTCCGCCTCGCCCAACATTACGGGAATGATGGGGTGTTCGCCCGCAAGAAGTTCAAACCCAGCATCGCTCATACCTTTGCGGAAGGCTTTGGCGTTGGCGGTTAGCTTTATGCGCAAGTCGTCACCCGCTTCGGCCAGATCAATGGCTTTGGTAGAGGCGGCCACAATTGCAGGAGGCAGAGCGTTGGAAAACAAATAGGGCCGTCCGCGCTGGCGTAACAAGTCCACAATCGGTTTTGCCGCAGCGATGTAACCGCCTGCAGAGCCACCCAATGCCTTGCCCAAAGTTCCCGTAAGAATATCAACTTTCACATTCGAGCGCGCCGGAGTGCCGCGCCCTTGCGGGCCAGTGAAGCCCGTGGCGTGGCAATCATCGACCATGATCAAGGCATCATATTTATCTGCCAGTTTCCGAATGTCGGGTAGGTTGGCATAATAGCCGTCCATGGAAAACACACCATCGGTGACGATCACAATGCGCCGTGCGTTTTCGGCCTTGGCGGCTTGCAATTGCTTTTCCAAATCATTCATATCGCTATTGGCGAAACGATAGCGCTTGGCTTTAGAAAGTCTGATGCCGTCGATAATAGATGCGTGATTCAGGCTGTCGGAAATGATGGCGTCTTGCTCGCCAAACAGAGGCTCAAACACCGCGCCATTGGCATCAAAGCAAGCGGCGAATAGAATTGAATCCTCCATCTGAACATAGTGAGCAATGCGGGCTTCTAATTCGCGGTGCAAATCGGTGGTGCCGCAAATAAAGCGCACTGACGCCATGCCGAAGCCGTGGCTGTCGAGCGCTTGTTTAGCAGCGGCGATCAAAGCTGGATGATTGGCGAGGCCGAGGTAATTATTAGCGCAAAAATTGAGAACATGACGGGGACCAGCAACGCCAATATCTGGCCCTTGCGCCGTTTGAATTTCACGCTCAGCTTTCCAAAGCGATGCCGCTTTAATGGCACTCAGTTCTTCGGTGATAGAATTTAGAATGGCAGACATTGGGAACTCCCTTTTCGCTGGTATGCCGCCTGATATTATAATCCGCAATCCATGAATACTGCTCAACTTGCATTTCGCAGTGGATGGCCTCTAGCTTTTTCCTGTGGATGTGGCATTCAAAGCGCTTTGGTCCATGAATTTGGGTATTTGCCGATGGTTTTATCTCTAAATGACCAGAAATTGTTTGATCTGCGCTGGGAGCGCAGTGAGGCAGATTTGTTGCGGTCCTTGCGCTCCATTTATGGCCACCGTCCAGAATTTGAAGTGGCACTCAAATCTTTGCTGCTGGCGCGCTGGACCGAACGCCCTGCTGAACTGAAATATCTCGATTTAGACCGCGATCTCAACCCCGAATGGTTCCTCTCAGAAAACATGGTGGGCTATGTTTTTTATGTTGATCGCTTTGCCGGAAATTTCAAAGGTGTTGCACAGCACATTGATTACTTACGAAGCCTAGGTGTCACCTACGTTCACTTCATGCCGTGCTTGAAGCCACGGCCAGGCGATAGTGATGGCGGTTACTCCGTGATGGATTATCGCGCAGTCAATCCTACGCTTGGCACCATGGACGATTTTCAGGCCGTTGCTAAAACTCTGCGCATCAAAAATATGAGTGTGTGTGTTGATCTGGTTCTCAACCACACCGCCAAGGAACATGCGTGGGCGGACAAGGCCAAGAGCGGCGATAAAAAATATCAAGCCTATTATCATATGTTCGATGAGAAAGCTGACACGCTGGAATTTGAAAAAACGTTGGTGGAAGTTTTCCCAAATGATGCGCCGGGGAATTTTACCTATTATCCTGATTTCAAAAAATATGTATGGACCACCTTCAATGAACATCAATGGGATTTGAACTGGGCCAACCCTGATGTGTTTTTAGAAATCGTCGATATCATGCTCAACCTTGCCAACAAGGGAGTTGATTGTTTGCGCTTGGATGCGGTGGCCTTTATGTGGAAGCAGCTTGGCACCAATTGTCAAAATTTGCCGGAGGTGCACGACATTCTGCAAGCACTTCGCGCTGCCACCCGCATCGCGGCACCTGCCCTCATTCACAAAGCCGAGGCCATTGTGGCTCCGCGTGATTTGGTGACGTATTTAGGTGTGGGCAAGCACAAGGGCCGCGAAGGTAATCTCGCTTATCATAATAATTTGATGGTGCATTATTGGTCGTCGCTTGCGGCGCGTGATACGAGCTTAATGACTTATACTTTAAAGAAACATTTTCCGGAAAGTTTCCGCAACGCGTGCTGGGCCACATATATTCGCTGCCATGATGATATTGGTTGGGCGATTACCGAGGAAGATGCGAACGCTGTTCCCAATGTTTCAGGGCCGGGGCACCGAAAATTCCTTGCCGATTTCTATGCCGGAAAACACGAAGGCTCATTTGCGCGCGGTGAAATTTTTCAAGAGAATGCAGAAACAGGTGATCGGCGCAACAGCGGCACCTTTGCCAGTTTGGCGGGATTAGAAGCGGCGAAGGCTGATCAGGAAATTGCCACGGCCATTGATCGCATTTTAATGGGTGTCGCTTTGATGGCGTCTTTCGGCGGTTTGCCTCTTTTGTTTATGGGTGATGAAATCGGCCTCACCAATGATTATGATTTTGTGAAAGAACCAGCTCACGCCCATGATAATCGTTGGATGCACCGGCCAAAAATGCAGTGGGGCAAACTCTCATCCACGCAAGACAAGATTTTTGCGGGTACAAGAAATATCATCACGCGACGCAAGGTTGTGAAGCATCTCGCTGCAAGTAACCCCACACAGATTTTGGATGCTGGCAATGCCGCGATCTTTGCATTTTTACGCGAGAGCGATGAGGGGCCATTGTTAGCACTGTTTAACTTCACCGAGCTTTGGCAAAATGTGCCTGCAGGCTTTGCCACAGCTAATGGCGTGAGTGGGTTTCACGATGCGCTGAGCGACGCAAGCGTTGCAACGCCTGAAGGCGTTCTGCAAATTCCCCCTTATGGTCGGGTGTGGCTGGTGTAGCTACCAGCCCTTCGAGGCCCACTTAGCCAAAAACCCGAGAGGGTTTTGCGGCATAGTGGGCACCTCAGGGTGAGGGAGTAGAATACCCCCTCATGCTGAGGAGCGCGGGACGCGCCTCGAAGCATCCGCCACGAGTCCTCACGCCACCGGCGTAAACTCATCCTCATCATGGTCATTCATCAGTGACCTAATTGTTTCAAATGCCTGCCGTGACTTCCAGCCTGATTGTGGATTGCCGAAGCACACGCGAATGTGGCGGCTGGGGCTGTTACGGTCGAGCATAAACATTGAGCCTGGAGACACTTTGATTTGCTTGGCTAAAAGCGCAGAAGCAAAGCGGCCTGGAGTCCAATGTTCTGGCAGTTCAAGCCACGCGTAAGGTGCGCCCGGTTCACAGCGGAATTTTGCTGTTTTAAAAACTTCAATAAATGTGGCGCGCCTTGCTGCTAATTCATTGCGGGTGCGGGTGAGAATTGTAGTCGCCAAGTCTGTCTCAATCCAATAACGCGCAATCTCGCCGGTTATGCCCACGGTGCGTGCGGCCATGGTGCGAATGTGCGAGCGCATGGTGCGGTCTTGGCCATGGGGCGTTACACAAAAGCCAATGCGAAGGCCCGGCGCCAAAGTTTTGGAGAGGCTGGTGATGTGATAGGTTCGCTCTGGTGCAAGCGCATAAAATGTGGGTGGCAAAACGCGGGCATCAAGCAACCTAAAAATATCATCTTCAATAATGGTGATATTATATTGCTGAGCAATGTGAACAATGGCCTCGCGGCGCTTATGGCTCATGGTGCTGGTGGTGGGATTTTGTAAAGTCGGCACAATATAAAGAATGCGTGATCTGCCAGATTTGGCGGCTTGCTCAAAAGCTTCTGGCAACAAGCCCTCCTCATCCATAGACAAAGCTTGGGGTGTGACGTGAGCATTTTGAAACGTGACGCGCAGCAAGGCATAGTTCACAGCCTCTGCCATCACCACATCACCAGGGTCAGTGAGCGCTTCAAGCACTGTTATCAAACCTAAATGCGCACCAGCTGTAATAAATATATCGCGCTCGCCTGCATCAATGCCGCTGAGTTTAAGCCAGCGTGCGGCCATGGTTTTATGCAGAGCAAAACCATCAGGCGGCGCATAATCGAGCAGGTCTAATTTTCGCGCATCGCGCATAACGGAATGCAGGGCCGCGTCAAATTCTTGCGCTGTTACCACAGGCGGCGGAATGGCATGGGTAAGATCAATCAGGTCTTCAGCTTCTTGACCCAGCGAAGGAATGGCTGTGACGGCATTGCCTTGCCTGATATAACTCCCGCGCCCAACCTCACCAGACAAAATCCCGCGCTGTTCGGCCTCCTTATAGGCTCTGGTCACTGTGCCAAGGGTGACACCCAGTTTCCATGCCAGATCACGCTGCGGGGGCAGGCGGTCGCCCTTGGTCAAGGTGCCGCCTTCAACATCTTGGGTGATGGCATCGGCAATGGCTAGATAAAGCGGCTTGCTGCGGTCTAAAGTAGGTGTCCAAATTGTCATGGGTACAATATTTCGATTGTTTATGCTCTGGTGTTCATTGTATCTATATATTTGTGAATTATGCAAGAAAAATCTGCATTTCACTACCATGCAATCGATACAAATGGAGTTTTAAGGAGACTATTATGCGCGATTATGAAATCAATGTTGCTCAATCCCGGCGGGCCTATGGCCAAGTCACTTGGTTGGTGCGTAGGTTTCAAAATTGGCGCTTGCGTAAGACCCTTAAACACATGCGACATTTCAATGAGTATCAATTGCGCGATATTGGATTGATGCGCGACGAATTGGAGCGGTTGATTGCCCTTCCGCTTGATTCCGATCACGCGCTGGAAGCTGAACGCAGCTTGCTGGCTTCTGCTCAACTTTATGCTACGGCCAAAACAGGTTTGGCCCTTCCCAGTTTGGGGAGGGCCGCTTTGCCCACCTCAGAACAGCCGATGTTAGAACAGCCAACGCGGAACCTTGGCGGCGTAGGCCACATAGGTTTGGCCAAAAAGTCGGACCAGATCACGTTCCTCGGTTCGCAGCACGGTTAAGGTCATCACTGCCATATAGAGAGCGGTTGCCACGGCCGCCGCAACTAGTGACAATAAAGACAACGAAACGAGCGGCAGCAAAAAAGCTGCAAATATCGGGTTGCGCGAGTATTGGAAAATACCGGTCGTCACCAAATGTTGCGGCTTGCCGAATGTATTGGCCGATGGTGCAAAGCCCATGCGGCCTTGAATAACCACAACCGAAATCAAGAATGCCAAAAAGCAAGCCACTAGAATAATGAGAGCAACTGGCGTGGCGGCCGTTAGCCGTTGTTCGCCAACCAGCAGCAAGCCAATAAAATAGCTTAAGCCCGCCACATAGGCAGAAAGCTCAATGCGGGCGAAGCTGCCTTTGAGTTCAAACAGGGGGGCACGCTCACCAAGCCCGGCTACATTTCTAAGTCCTGCAGTCATGTCTAATTCTCCCAAAGTCGCGCTCATTTTGCCCACGGAGTTGTGGAGAATATCTTAATAGCCTCATCTTGACACTTGCGGCTTTTGCGCGAAATCTCACGAACATAAATGGGAGATCATTATGGCAGAGTGGCAACAGCGATTCAGTTTAGCTGGCAGGCGGGCGTTGATTACGGGGGCCACCAAAGGCATTGGCTTTGAGGCGTGCAAAGTTTTGGCTGATGCAGGCGCTGATATTGTGGCGGTGGGCCGTGATGCCAAGGGCCTTGCTGAAGTTTCAGCCACTGTTAAAGCGTTGGGCCGGCGCTGCCTTGCCATTGAGGCTGATCTTGCAAGTGTGGAAGAAACAAAAGCAGCTGCCGCGCAGGCTCTGGCCGAATTTGAAACCATAGATATTCTGGTGAATAATGCTGGTGTTGCCGTAGTGAAATCGATCATCGACACGGGCGTTGAAGATTGGGAATGGGTGAATGCGGTGAACTTGCGCGCACCTTTTTTGTTGGCTCAGGCTTTGGCGCCTAACATGATTAAGCAAGGCATGGGCAAAATTATCAATATCTCATCGCAATCCGGTGTGGTGGCCTTGGCTGATCACGGCGCATATGGCGCATCCAAAGGCGGGCTTAACATGCTCACCAAAGTGATGACGATTGAATGGGCCAAACACAACATTCAGGCCAATACGGTTTGCCCTACGGTGATTTTAACGCCGATGGGTGAAATGGTGTGGGGAGACCCCAAGAAGGGCGTTCCTATGAAAGCAAAAATTCCAGCGGGGCGTTTTGGCAAGACAGTTGAAGTTGCCGATTTGATTTTGTTTCTCGCTTCATCAGCTTCAGATTTAATCAATGGGCAAGATATTTTGATTGATGGCGGGTTCACAGCGCAGTGATGAAGTGGTGGCGCAGTTTAGTTGAATTTTCGGCTATCAGCGCGTTGCCAGATCTGCGCCAGTGGACCATCAAAGTTTCTGCTGAGCAAAGCACCCTCCGCCAGAGTTGGATACATTTCTGCTAAGTTCAAAACGCGGCCAGATCCCACCCGTCGGCTGATATGATAAGGTTTCAAATCGCGCGGAGAAGTCATGCCCGCAGCGGCCAACATTTCCGCAAGACTCTTGATCGTTTCGTGGTGGAAGTTTTTAACGCGCTCGGCCTTGCCCGGCACCACAATGGCGCGCTGGCGGTTAGGGTCTTGGGTTGCAACACCAGTGGGGCAATGGCCGGTGTGGCAGGTTTGAGCTTGAATGCAGCCCACCGCAAACATAAAGCCGCGCGCCACATTGCACCAATCAGCACCGATAGCAAAAGCTCTAGCCATATCAAACCCAGTGATTATTTTTCCAGCACAGCCTAATTTTATTTTGTCGCGCAAGCTCGCACCAATTAGAACGGAGTTCACAAAGGCCAAACCATCACGCAAGGGTGTGCCGATATTATCAATGAATTCGGCAGGGGCTGCACCGGTTCCGCCTTCCTTGCCATCAATCACAATAAAATCGGGTGTGATGCCGGTTTCGAGCATGGCTTTAACAACAGCCAAAAACTCAGTACGGCGGCCAAGGCAGAATTTAAACCCAACGGGTTTGCCCCCAGAAAGTTTGCGCAAGCGCGCAATGAAGTGAACCAGCTCAAGCGGAGTTGAGAAGGCCGAATGGGCCGCAGGCGAGACACAATCTATGCCCATTTGAATGCCGCGAATTTTTGCAATTTCAGCTGTTACTTTAGCAGCAGGCAAAACGCCACCATGGCCGGGTTTGGCCCCTTGGCTGATTTTAATTTCAATCATTTTCACTTGCAGGCCACTGGCATTGGCTGCAAATTTTTCGTCCGAAAATGTGCCGTCCGCATTTCTACAGCCGAAATAACCTGAACCAATTTCCCAGATCAAATCGCCGCCCGCTTCGCGGTGATAGGGGCTGATAGAGCCTTCGCCTGTGTCATGGGCAAAGTTGCCCCTTTTTGCTCCAAGGTTCAGAGCACGAATAGCATTGGCCGAAAGTGCACCGTAACTCATAGCGGAGATGTTCAACACCGAAGCATCATAAGGCTGGGTGCAATCGGGGCCACCAATAGTCAGGCGAAACAGGTCTTTGGACAAAGCTGCTGGTCTGATTGAATGCAGCATCCATTCATGGCCTTCGCTATAAACATCGCCTTGCGTGCCAAATGGCTTTTTATCAAGCTCGCGCTTGGCGCGCTGATAAACAATGGCGCGGCGTTCGCGTGGGAAAGGCCTGCCGTCTGTGTCTCCCTCAAAGAAATACTGACGCATTTCAGGGCGAATTTTTTCAAAGAAAAATCGCAAATGCCCGATGATTGGATAGTTTCTTAAAATCGCGTGGCGCTTTTGAAATATGTCGTGAATGCCCACTAGAATGAGCATGACCATCGTTAAGAATATGCCACCGACAAGATTTGGATGAGTTGGGAAAATGCTGAAGGCTGGAACCGCAAGCACAGCCAAAATCGTTGCGTAGGTGAGCCCAAAAAAACGTCCGGTAAAAATTGACTTGAAGTCCATTGTATCACTCAAGCACTTTTGGAACAGTTTAGAAATGAATTATTGCAGCGTGTTATCCGCCCGGCACGCGCGGCAATAAATAGATTTCTGTGTCTTTTGGTAAAACCGTATCCCACTGGTCGCGGTAAATCTGGCCATTGATCGAAACGGCCACACCGCGCTTGATGTGGGGTTCCATGCCGGGATATTTTTCCGTCAGTACACGGAATAATTCGCGGATGGTTGTCGCGTGAACCGTAATAGAAAGAGCGCCACCAGCCATTGGCCGCAGCGCCCCCCAGAGATGGACTTCAATGGTCATTCGATGTTCTATCCTTCGAGGCCGCTTTGCGGCTTCTCAGGGTGAGGGTTATTAATTTACCCTCATGCTGAGGTGCAGCGCGCAGCGATGCCTTGAAGCATATCAAGCGCGCGCTGCCTTCAGTGATTTCAAAATACGTGGTGGTGACATTGGGATGTGAGTTTGACGCACACCCGTGGCGTTGGTTACAGCAATTGAGATTGCAGCAAGGGGTGGAACGATCGGAGTTTCACCCACTCCGCGCACACCATAAGGATGGTGTGGATTTGGAATTTCCAAAATCTGCGTGTCGATGAAAGGTAAATCCGAACACACGGGAATGCGGTAATCCAAAAAGCCGGCATTTTGCAGGCGGCCATTTTTACCGTAAACATATTCTTCATTGAGCGCCCAGCCAATGCCTTGCGCAGCACCGCCTTGATATTGGCCCTCAACATAAGAAGGGTGCAGCGCTTTGCCAGCATCTTGAATCACCGTGTAGCGCACCACCTTAGTTTGGCCGGTTTCAGGGTCCACATGAATATCAGCAATATGGGTGCCGAAGGATACGCCCGCATTGTCAGCCACAATTTCAGCATGGCCAGCAATTGGCCCGCCGGTGGAGCCTGCGCCCCCAGCCAAATCTTTAATGCTGAGTGGAGCAAGATTGCCATGGCTTGCACCCTTGGCAACAGCGTGGCCATCTTCCCAGATGATATCATCAACCGGAATGTCCCAAGTCTTTGCCGCTTTCTGGCGCATCACGGTGATGGCGTTTCTTGCCGCAAAGATTGCGGCCATGGAGGATGAGAAAGTGCCACGGCTGCCATCAGTCATATCATTATGACCAAGCGATGATGTGTCCGCAACGATCACGCGCACAGCTTCATAAGCCACGCCTAATTCTTCGGCCACCGCCAAAGCGAGTGACGCTCTGGAGCCACCCACATCCATGGTGCCCACGGCAACTGTGGTGGTGCCATCAGGGGTCACGTTCAAATCAACGCAAGTTTGACCGCCGAAGTTAAACCAGAACCCGCAGGCCACACCGCGCCCGGTGTTTGGTGCAAGTGGCGCTTTCATGTGCGGGTGGTTTTTTGCGGCTTGCAAAGTTGGCCCGATACCGATGGGGCCGTAAACTGGACCATAAGAAGATTTAGTGCCTTCTCGGGCTGCGTTCTTAATGCGCATTTCCACAGGATCAACGCCAACTGCTTTGGCCACTTCGTCGATTGCGTTTTCAATGGCAAAGGCTGCGATGGGAGCTGAGGGCGCGCGGTAGGCCGCAGTTTTCGGACGGTTCGAAACTGCATCCTTGCTTACTGATTTTACGTTCTTCAAATCATAGCAAGCCCAAGCTGTCATCGCGCCAAATTCAGCCCAGTTTGATGGGAAGCAACCTGACGTGTAACGCAGTTCTGCGAAAGCGGCGGTGATGGTGCCATCTTTCTTGGCGCCTATTTTTACATCAATCGATGATGCCGAAGTTGGGCCCGTGCAACGGAACACTTCTTCCCGAGTCATGGTCAACTTAACTGGTCGATTGGCTTTGCGCGAAAGTGCGAGAGCCAAAGGTTCAGCCCAGATGTGAGTTTTGCCGCCGAAGCCACCACCGATTTCAGAGGCGGTTACGCGAAGCTTGTTGGCATCCATGCCAAGCAAAGCAGCGCATTGGTTGCGATAAATAAAGTGGCCTTGGGTGCACACCCACATTTCAGCGGTACCATCGGGTGACACTGAAGCTAGGCACGAATGCGGCTCAATATAGCCTTGGTGGGTCTGTTCAGTTTTATAAGATCTTTCGATTACCACATCGGCTTCTTTGAAACCCGCTTCAATATCGCCATGGCCATATTCAGTCCATTTATTATAGTTTGAGGCCTGCTCAGATTTTGGCGGACCTTCAGTGAAAATATGCTCATGCAGCAAAGGTGAATCAGCTTTCAAAGCATCATCAACTTCCGTCACATGCGGCAGAATTTGATAATCAACCTTGATCAACTTCAAAGCAGCGCGGGCCGTGGCCGCATCAACTGCTGCAACAGCAGCAACAGCGTGGCCATCGTAATAAACTTTTTTACGGGCCATGCAGTTTTCAAGCAAATCCATCATGCCGCGATCACCATTGGTGTGGTCTTTCAGATCAGCTGATGTGATGACAGCTTTAACACCTGCAAGCTTTTCCGCTTTTGAAATATCGATCTTCTTGATGATGGCGTGGGGATGTGGGGAGCGCAGAACAAGCGCTGTCAACATGCCGGGTGCTGTGGCGTCGGCGCCATAACGGGCGCGGCCTGTTACTTTGTCAATACCATCGGGGCGGGCGGGGCGTGTGCCAATAACTTTGAATTTCTTGGTTACGAGATCTGTATCCATGCTCATGTTTAAGCCCTCATGTCTTTGGCGGCCGCTTGCACAGCGCGCACGATTTTATCATAGCCGGTGCAGCGGCACAGATTGCCAGCAAGGCCAAAGCGAATTTCTTCTTCACTTGGATCAGGATTTTTGCGCAGCAGCGCTTGGGCTGCCATTAAAAAACCTGGGGTGCAGATGCCGCATTGAAGGGCTGCGCCATCGATGAAATGTTGTTGCAAGGGGTGCAGCTTTGCGCCATCGGCCATGCCTTCAATGGTTTCAAGTTTGCGGCCATTCATTTCAGCCCCCAGCACAAGACAGGAGCAGACAAGGCGACCATCAAGGATCACCGAACATGCGCCACAATCGCCCGTGCCGCAGCCTTCTTTAGCTCCCGTTAGGCCAATGCGGTTGCGCAGCACATCAAGCAAGCTTTCATCATTGGCGCAGACAAATTCAACTATATCACCATTGATGGTGGTTTTAACGTGAGAACTCATTGTTTGCCTCCGGCGCGTTTGTAAGCGGTTTCAGCCGCACGACGGGCAAGAACGCCTGCCACTTCAATTCTAAATTCAATGGTGCCACGCTTGTCATCAATGGGCTTGCAGGCAGCAGAACATGCCGCAGCAAGTTTAGCTTTTGCATCAGAATCCAGCTTGGTGCCGATGATGGCTGAGGCTGCTTCTTTGACCAGCAGCACAGTGGTGGCCACAGCACCCAGTGCAACGCGGGCTTTGGTGATAACACCTTTCGCATCGATGGTAAGGTTCACACCACAGCTGACTACGGCAATATCCATTTCAGTGCGCGGAATGAAACGCAAATAAGCATCGCCTGATTTTGGCAGCTTCTTTGGAAGTTCGATCGACGTGATAATTTCGCCCTTCTTCAAATTGGTGCGACCTACACCAGCAGGCACATCTTCAACGGCAAGTTTGCGATTGCCTTTAGGACCAGCGATCACAACTTTTGCACCAGCTGCCACAAGGGCTGGAACTGCATCAGCGGCGGGGGAAGCGTTGCACAAGTTACCAGACATCGTGCAGCGGCCTTGCACTTGCTTTGAGCCAATCAGGTTGGCTGCTTCAACCACACCTGGCCAAGCTTTAACAAGCGCTGCATTTTCGGTGAGGGCAGAGCAGGGCACAGCGGCACCAACAGAAAAACCACTGGCAGACTTCCTAATATCGGCCATGCCTTTGATGCGCTTGATATCAACAACCAAATCTGGCTCTAGCATTCCGGCTTTCATTTTAACGAGGAGATCGGTTCCTCCGGCCAGAATAAAGGCAGTGCCTTTTTCTTTGGCCATCAATGTCACAGCTTCTTTGGCTGTTGACGGTGTTTCATAGCGCATCGTTTCACCCATTTTGTTTTGTCAATTTAGTTTGGCCTATCGCAGGGGCCTCGGTCAACTGTCATTGCTGTGCTATTCTTGCATGACCCTATCACGCGGCAACAATATCGATGATTACTCCTGCTGCCACCAACACTCCAACCAAGTCGGAATCAGGATTGGCATTAGTAACTAGACGGTTAATTAGCGAAAACTCACAGACTTTGACAAGAGCAGACTTGCCGAACTTTGACGCATCAGACAGAATGACGCGGTGGTCGGCTCTGGTGAGCGCCATGTGGGCAATTTCTGCTTCCGATAAATCAGCATCCATTGGGCCATCTTTGGCGTCAAGCGCGCCAATAGAAATGAAGGCGTGCTTGACGCGAAAGCGCGATAGAAATTCCACCGCTTGCGGCCCGAAGGCTGCACCATTATCGCCCTTCAAAGCGCCACCCGCCATATAAACTGTGTTGCCATTCACCGTGGCCAATGTGCGGGCAATATCTGATGAGTTGGTAACAATCGTGAGATTGCGTTTCACGCGCAGTGCTTGAGCGAAGATTGATGTGGTGGTTCCAGTGTCGATCATAATACTGTCGCCATCGGAAACAAACTCCACAGCGCGTTTGCCAATGGCGTGTTTGGCCTCAAAATTTTCGCGTAAGCGGCGTTCAAATGGGGCCTCACCGGCCAAATGCGGCAATGCCAAAGCACCGTGGAGTTTGAGAACCTCGCCTTTTTGTTCGAGTGTTTTTGCATCGCGGCGGATGGTTTCTTCTGAAACATTCAATCCACTTGCCAGTTCCGCGATGGTTGCAGTGCCATGGTGGCGAATATGCTCGACAATGGTGAGCATTCGTTTTGAAGTTTTGTGGCTTTTCATGACTGTATCACCAAAAATCAACGAATTTTGTGATGTATATCACAGAAATAAACACAGTGTAATCACATATCAACATTAAACCACAAAATTAATTGACTCCCGTCGCTTTTGGCGCAATTCTAATCGCGTTCAGACCACCATTGGTTGGAACAATCTGAGAGTTGCCACCCCCAGCCCTGCGTGGGGATTTACCAGGAAGCGCAATCGCCCCCGGTACGCTAAATGGAAAATCGCCGTAACAGCGGCGGTGGCAACTTATCAGGGTTTTGACTGGGTTTGGAGTTGGGATGGCGAAAGCCGAGGCGCGGGTACGGGGCCTTTCGATTTGGAAGGGTGACGTTTTAATTGAGTCGTTAAAAGGTGGCGTGAGCAATGCCAGCTTTACGGTGCGCGATTCTGTGGGCAAGTATGTGGCCCGCGTGGGTGAAGATTATCCGTTTCATCAAGTCTCTCGCGAGCGCGAAGCCATAGCTTCGCGGGCTGCATTTGAAGCTGGGTTATCGCCCGAAGTTCTTCACATAGAACAAGGATTGATGGTGGTGCGCTATATTGAGGCGCGCACTTATGGGGAAGCTGATGTGCAGGCCAATGCGGAAGCCTGCGTTGATATTATTGCCCGCTGCCACCGCGACATGGGTTCACGGGTGCGCGGCCAGGGTGCAATTTTTTGGGTGTTCCAAATTTT
>JANLPA010000014.1:0-21561 GCA_031366855.1 Hyphomicrobiales bacterium
CCGCTATAGCCCCCACGTTACTAAAAACCACACGCAGGTGTTGGAACCTCTCATGGGCGTTAAGCCCCTCATAGAGAACGTTCCTTCCGGTGCCGGATAATCCGGTCACACCACTTGCGGAGGATTAACCGGAGAAGGAAGTTACAATGGCCACGGTCAATTTCACCATGCGTCAGCTCTTGGAAGCTGGCGTTCATTTCGGACACCAAACTCACCGCTGGAACCCAAAGATGGGTTCATATATTTACGGTGTGCGCAATGGCATCCATATTCTCGATCTTTCACAAACTGTTCCATTGCTGCATAACGCATTGCAATTGGTAACTGATACTGTGGCCAAGGGTGGCCGTGTATTATTTGTGGGCACCAAGCGTTCAGCATCTCAAGAAATTGCTGAGTCAGCTCGCCGTTGCGCACAATATTATGTGAACGCACGTTGGTTGGGCGGCATGCTCACCAACTGGAAAACCATTTCAGCTTCGATCAAGACATTGCGCAAGATCGACGACACCATGGAAAAGCAAGGCACCAGCCTTTTGAAGAAGCGCGAAGTTTTGGATATGGCGCGTAGCAAGTCTAAGCTTGAAAAGGCTTTGGGCGGCATCAAAGATATGGGCGGCGTTCCTGATTTGCTGTTCGTGATCGATACCAACAAAGAAGCCAACGCAATCAAGGAAGCCAACCGTTTGGGCATTCCGGTTATTGCAATCATCGACACAAACTCTGATCCGGCTGGCGTTAACTTCCCAATTCCTGGCAATGACGACGCTGCACGCGCCGTTGCTTTGTATTGCGATTTGATTAGCAAAGCTGTGATCGAAGGCATTTCGCAATCTGGCCAACATTCAGGTGTTGATGCTGGCGCTGCTGAGCAACCAATGCTCGAAGACATTCCAGCTTCGGCTTAATTCACGATTGATTAAGTGGGCTTGCAATGATTGCAGGCCCATTTTCACATTTTAATTTATGAGGTTTGACATGGCTGACATTACTGCTGGCATGGTGAAAGACTTACGCGAAAAGACAGGCGTGGGCATGATGGATTGTAAGGCAGCACTTGCTGCAAATAATGGCGATCTGGAAGCGTCGATTGATTGGCTGCGCGCCAAGGGCTTGGCCAAGGCTGCCAAGAAATCAACCCGTGTGGCCGCCGAAGGTCTTGTGGGCCTTTGCGTTAAAGGCTTGCACGGCGCTTTGGTTGAGGTGAATTCGGAAACTGATTTCGTTGCCCGCAACGAAAAATTCCAAGCCATGGTTGCTGAAATTTCTAAATTGGCAATTGATGCCAATGGTTCAACTGAAAAATTGAAAGTGGCGCATTTTCCCGGCTCCAAACATGCCGTTGCTGAATATGTGGCTGAGATGGTTGCCACCATTGGTGAAAATATGGGCGTGCGCCGCACGGCTGCACTTTCAGTTTCTGATGGTGTAATTGGGTCTTACGTTCATAACCAAATCGCTCCTGGCATGGGCAAGATTGGCGTTATCGTTGCGCTTGAATCAACTGGCAACAAAGAAGAACTCACAAGTTTTGGCCGCATGCTTTCCATGCATATTGCTGCAACAAACCCAGTTGCTCTCAGCCTTGATTTGGTTCCACCAGAAGTTTTAGCCCGCGAAAAGGCAGTTCTTGAAGAAAAGAACGCCGGCAAGCCAGCTAATGTGATGGAAAAGATTGTCGCCTCCGGCATCAAAACTTATGCCAAGGAAACATGTCTGTTGGAACAAGCTTACGTACATGATGGTTCCAAAACCGTTACACAAGTTCTAGCTGAATTGACGGCCAAAGCAGGTGCAGCCGTTATGCTCACAGGTTTTGTGCGCATGCAACTTGGCGAAGGTATTGAAAAAGCTGAAGACGATTTTGCCGATGAAGTGGCAAAAATGGCTGGCGGCAATTAACAACCAGAACAATCAATTTAGAGTTGATTGCGGCTGTTAGCCAATTGTGGCATTGTAACAATCGTTGGTGCAGATTCTTAGTCTGCACCTGCATCTTCGGGGGATATGAAGGTGAGACACGGTGGCAAATTTTGAAAATATAGACCCAGTTTTGATGCGCATTGCACGGGCACTGGCGATGAGCCAAGGTTCGAGTGATTGGCTTGAATTTGTGGAGCCCGCGCAAGCCATGCTCCGCGCCCTCCGTGAACCTAGCAATGAAATGTTAGAGGCGGGTGCCAATGGCATGCCAGATTGGGGTGATTTGCCTAAAGGCTGGCGCGCCATGATCGACCATGTGATTGGCGAAGAGCAGCGGGCATTCAACGATAATGCCGCTGGAGCCCCAGTCAATAAAGCAACTGGTTGACCTGAGACGAATCACAATTCCTGACCTATGATTGCAAATGGTTCTATGGGCTGGTTGACGTTTGTTTTACGGGGCAATGATGAGCAAAATCAAATATAAGCGCGTTCTTCTTAAAATTTCAGGCGAAGTGCTGATGGGGGATGAGCCATTTGGTATTGATCTGAACACGGTGGGCCGAGTGGCCGATGAAGTGATTGCCTGCACCGATGCTGGTGCTCAGGTGGCCCTCGTGATTGGCGGTGGCAACATATTTAGAGGTCTTGCTGGGGCAGCAAAAGGTATGGACCGCGTGTCAGCCGATCACATGGGCATTATGGCCACGGTGATGAACGCGCTGGCTATGCAAGGGGTTTTGAATTCCAAAGGTGTTGATGCGCGCATGTTATCTGCCATTGCCATGCCAAGCGTGTGCGAAACTTATTCGGCCGCCAAAGGCATTCACCACATGGAAAAGGATAGGGTGGTTATTTGTGCTGCGGGCACGGGCTTGCCATTTTTTACAACCGATACGGGTGCTGCGTTGCGGGCGGCCGAACTGAAATGCGAAGCTTTGCTCAAAGGCACCAGTGTTGATGGTGTTTATTCGGCAGACCCTAAAAAGGTGCCAACCGCCAAGCGCTATGACAAAATTACTTTTGGCGAAATTCTTGCAAAAGACTTGCGCATCATGGATCCTGCCGCGATTGCACTTGCGCGTGATAATGCGATTCCTGTAGTTGTGTTTTCCATTCGTGAAGCCGGAAATGTCGAGCGTGTGCTCAAAGGTTCTGGCCAATATACAGTCGTGACCAAGGAATAAATTATGGCCCAACTTCCAGATTTTAACGCCGCCGATATTAAGCGCCGCATGGCAGGTGCAACTGATTCACTGAAACATGATTTTGGTGGGCTTCGCACGGGCCGGGCTTCGGCCACCTTGCTCGATCCGGTTATGGTGGATGCATATGGTGCCAAAATGGCTTTGGCACAATGCGCTTCAGTCACTGTGCCGGAACCGCGCATGTTGCAAATTAGCGTGTGGGACAGGGGGTTGGTGATCGCTGTTGAAAAAGCTATTCAACAATCAAACTTAGGCTTGAACCCGCAAACTGAAGGCCAAACCATTCGTTTGCGGATGCCAGACTTGACCCAAGATCGCCGCAAAGAACTTGTGAAGGTGGCTCACACCTATGCTGAGAAGGCCCGCGTGGCGGTGCGCAATGTGCGTCGTGATGCGATGGACCAATTGAAAGCGCTCGAAAAAAATAAACAGTTGAGCGAAGACGAACAAAAAGACAAATCTACTGAAGTGCAGAAATGGACTGACGATACAATTAAAGATATCGAAACTTCATTGAAGGGCAAAGAAGCCGAAATTATGCAGGTTTGAGGCCTCCCGAAAGTGACCACGCAACACCTTGTCGCTGCCCCACGCCATGTTGCCCTAATTATGGATGGCAATGGCCGCTGGGCAGCTGCGCGTGGGTTGCCACGGTCAGCTGGTCATAAAACCGGAATTGATGCGCTGCGCCGTGCTGTTAAAGCGGCTTCTGATTTTGGTATTGAATACCTCACGATTTATTCGTTCAGCACTGAAAATTGGTCGCGCCCAAAAACTGAAGTTACGTTTTTGTTGGAATTGCTGCGCCGTTTTATCCGGCAAGATGTGGCCGAGCTTCACGCCTCTGGTGTTCAAATCAAAATCATTGGTGCGCGTGCAGACCTTGAAACTTCGATGATTGCCATGTTGGATGATGCAGAAAAATTGACAGCTGCAAACTCTAAACTGAAGTTAGTCGTAGCCTTCAACTATGGCAGCCGCCAAGAAATTCTGCGGGCCACGCAAGCCATTGCGGCTTCAGTTAAATCTGGTGCACTGGATGTTTCAGACATTTGCGCTGAAACTATTGCCAAAGCTTTGGATACTGCGGATATTCCTGATCCGGATTTGCTCATTCGCACAGGCGGCGAACAACGCATTTCAAATTTTCTCTTGTGGCAATGTGCTTATACCGAATTTGTATTCGTGCCGGAATTTTGGCCTGAATTTGATGCTGCAATTTTCAAACGCGCTCTTGATGAATTTGCCGCGCGCGACCGTCGCTTTGGTGGCGTGAAGGCGCAAACGGCATGAGGGCTGCTCCCTCAAAATGGTCTGATCTTTTGGTGCGTAGTAGTTCTGCTCTCATTCTTGCTCCACTGGTATTGGGGGCCGTGTGGGCGGGTGGCTATTGGTATTCGGTGTTTGTCATTCTGCTCGGCATTCTAATTGCCCGTGAATGGACCATGATTGTTCACGGCGGCGATTCAAAACAATTTCTCATTCATGCTGCGGCAGCTTTGCTTGCGGCAACGGCTCTTGGCCCGATTGAACTTACAGTGATTGCTGTGCTTGCCGTGGTTTCAATTGCGTTGGTGCTTGCCAGCAACCAGCCCAAATCGCTCTGGAGCTTTATAGGCGTGCCCTATATCGCTTTGCCCATTCTGGCATTTTCAGTTTTGCGCGCTGATGAAATTCGGGGCTTGCAAGCACTTATCTGGTGTTTGGTGATTGTGTGGGCTGCCGATATTTTGGCCTATTTTGCTGGGCGTATTATTGGCGGGCCAAAATTGGCCCCAAAACTCTCCCCAAAGAAAACTTGGGCTGGAATGGGTGGGGCCATTGTGGGTGCTGCTTTGGCTTCATTAGTTTGTTCGAAGGTGTTTGAATTGAGTTATGTGCCGCTGGCCGCACTTGCTATGCAGTTTGCTGTTGTGGAGCAGGGCGGCGATATTTTTGAAAGTGCGCTCAAGCGCCATTATGGCGTGAAAGATTCTGGCGATCTGATCCCCGGCCATGGCGGCGTTTTAGACCGGGTGGATGGCTTATTATTGGTGGTTCTGGTGGCCGCTCTTGTGGGATTCCTGCACAACCCAGATATGCCAGCAGCCGGACTTTTACGCTGGTAACCATATTTATCGAAAACTTGACGTAAATCCGCCGCTTTGTGGTTAAAAATTGGTAAATTATAAAAGTTGTGGCCAGAACTGAGGGCGGGGAACCGGAATGAGTTATATGTCGATCTTGCAAGCACCTGTTATTGCTGTTGTTTTTTATGTTTTGCCATATTTATTGGCACTGATCGTCATTGTGTTTATCCACGAGCTTGGCCATTTTTATGTGGGTCGCCTGTGTGGTGTTGCTATTGAAACCTTCTCAGTTGGTTTTGGTAAAGAAATTTTTGGCTTTTATGATCGCCATGGCACGCGCTGGAAATTCTGTTGGATTCCATTGGGCGGCTATGTGCGTTTTGCCGGCGATGCCAATGCAGCAAGCCTGCCCAGCAGCGAAGGGGCAAATCAGCCCAATAGTTTGCAAGCTGCATTATTGTGGAAACGCATTGCCATCGTTGCGGCGGGACCGTTTGCCAATTTTGCACTTTCCATTTTTATTTTTGCTTTTGCTTTTATGTTTGTGGGTATTCCGCTTAGCGAGCCGCGCATTGATGATGTGACGGTTGATGGTGCTGCAAAAGCTGCTGGCCTTTTGCCTGGCGATTACATTCGCAAAGTGGATGGCGAGAAGGTGGCCAGCTTCCAAGACATTCAAGAAAAAATGATTCTGCGCGGCGAAAACCCTGTGGCATTGGAAATTGATCGTGGTGGCGAGCCGATAAATGTTACCATTACGCCGCGCCTTAAAGATGTGCCGGATGGTTTTGGCAGTACTATTCGCATGAGCCTCATCGGCGTTACCCATGATGGCGCAAAAGATGTTGCTGTTTCGCAAAAGCTCAATCCAGTTGCAGCCTTCAGCAGGGCAATTGAACGCACTTATTTCATTGGTAAAACCACCTTGCGCTATTTAGGCAAAATTATATTGGGTTCTGAAAAATCTAATCAACTTCATGGGCCGCTGGGTGCTGCTAAAATTGCAGGCGATTATGCTTCAGCCGGAGTTTGGGCCTTTGTGACTTTTATTGGCCTTATCAGCGTGAGCATTGGTCTCGTAAATCTATTTCCTGTGCCAATGCTGGATGGTGGGCATTTGATGTTCTATTTCATTGAAGGAATCTTTGGAAAACCCGTGAGCCCGCAGGCCCAAGAATGGAGTTTTCGAATCGGACTTTCCGTAATTCTATTGTTCATGATTTTTGTGACCACGAACGATCTTGGCAGATTTGCGGCAATGCGCTTTTTTGGTTGAAAATTAACACTTATTCTTCATTTGCAATGTAAGATAAAATGGTTAAAACGACACGCGGCGGTAGGTACTGTTCGAGGACGGCTCGTTTAGTTTGAGGTTGGCTTATATTCATGCGTAAAAATTTAGGGCTTATTGGCCTCCTCTTGTTAGTATTTTCAGTGGTTGCCCCGTTGGGTGCGCCGGGCTTTGTTGCGGCAAGTGCTTATTCTGCAACAGTTTCTCAGATTTTGCTCGAAGGTGGCCAGCGCGTTGATCGCGAAACCATCTTAGCTTACATGCAAATTCAGCCAGGCGATCAGTTCGACTCTGAAAAAATTGACGCCTCGATTAAGGCGCTTTTCCAAACTGGTTTGTTTTCTGATGTTCGCATTGTAAAGCGCGGTTCGGCGCTCATTGTTCAAATTGTCGAAAACCCATTAATCAATTTGGTGAACTTTGAAGGCAACAGCGAAATTGATGATGACACGCTTCTTAAGGAAGTCGATGTTAAAGAACGCATGATTTACACCAAGGCCCGTGTGCAGAGCGATACCCGCCGCATTTTGGCGCTTTATCAAACCAAAGGTTTTTACAATGTTCGCGTTTCGCCGCAGCTTATTCGCTTGCCGGAAAACCGCGTGAATTTGGCTTTTGTTATTTCCGAAAATGGCAAAACTATTGTTTCAGCCATTAATTTTACGGGCAATAATGTGTTTGGCAGTGGCACTTTGCGCGGCCAGATGATCACCAAGCAAAAGACGTGGTGGAACCCCTTGCTGCGCAATGACACTTATGATGCTGATCGCTTGAACTATGACCAAGAGCTGATCCGTCGGTTTTATTTGAAGCATGGTTATGCCGATATTCAAGTGGTTTCAGCTGATGCGCATCTGACACCTGATGGCAATACATTTGAAATCAACATCACAGTTGATGAAGGCCCACGTTACGAAATTGCAGATGTGTCGGTGAATACTGGCAATACCAGTTTGGACCCACAGGCCCTTACAGAAGTTGTTAAAACTGGCGTTGGCGATACATATGACGCTTCAAAAGTTGACAAGACTGTTGAAAATCTCGCTCTCGAAGCCAGTAAGCAAGGCTTTGTGTTTGCCAAGGTTGAACCAAAAGTTGACCGTGATCCGGCAAATCAAAAAATCAACATCACTTATAATATTAGCGAAGGCACACGAGCTTATATTGAACGTATTGATATTACCGGCAACACCCGCACGCGTGATGAAGTGATCCGCCGCGAACTGCGCTTGTTTGAAGGGGATGCGTTTAACCGCGCCCTTGTTGAACGTGCCCGCCGCAAGTTGACGGCATTGGATTTCTTTGAGCGTATTGATTTCAAAGAAACTGAAGGTTCTGCGCCTGACAAGATTGTTCTGGTTGTTGATGTTGCTGAAAAGAGCACTGGGTCTTTAACCTTCAGCCTTGGCTATTCTTCAGTTGAAACTGTAGTGGGCTCAGTTTCACTGGCTGAACGCAATTTATTCGGCAGAGGGTTGCAAGTTAATCTCAACACATCATTGAGCTTTAAGAAGCAAAGCGTTGATTTCAGCTTCACTGATCCCTATTTCCTCGGCATGCCGATGTCTGCTGGCTTTGATGTGTTCGCTACTAAAACCGATAATCAATCCATATCTTCTTACACCAGTGAACAAGTTGGCGGAGCCTTGCGCACGGGCTTCCATCTTGATGAATATTCAACTGTTGGTCTGAAATACTACCTCGCGTACCGCAACATCTCTGGCATTGATGCTGCCACAGCATCACCTGCTGTTATTGCTCAAGAAGGTGATAGCTGGAAATCGGCGGTTTCGGTTAATTACCAATATGACACCATTGATAACCCGAACTCACCGACAACTGGCTTCCGGGGTCAATTGAACACGGAAATTGCTGGCCTTGGTGGTACTGCGCAATTTGCCAAGTTTGAAGCCCATGGTTGGTATTTCATGCCCTTCTTTGACGATAAAGTTGTGGTGAAATTGGAAGGCAATGCTGGCCACATTCAACCCTTCAGCAATGATGGTGTGCCGTTGCAAGATCGCTTCTTCAAAGGTGCTGATTCATTCCGTGGTTTTGCGCAATCTGGTGTTGGGCCCCGGCAAATTGGTAATGATGGTGTGACGGATGCAATTGGTGGCAACACTTATGCGATTGGCACATTGGAAGCCACATTCCCACTTGGCCTCCCTGAAGCCTTTGGCATCAAGGGCGAAGTGTTCTCGGATTTTGGTACGGTGTTTAATTCGGGTGAGAAAGATGTATTGACTGGTGATCCTGGCTGCGATTCCGTCCCTACATTTGGTGGCACTTGTTCAGTTCTCGACACTATGGGCTTCCGCGCCTCTGTCGGCGCTGGCATTGTGTGGACATCGCCTTTTGGTCCACTCAAGTTTGAATTTGCTTATCCATTGCTCAAGCAAAGCTATGATCAAACTGAAAAGTTCCGCTTCTCCATTGGAACGAGCTTCTAGACCTTTTGAAATCACCAGCTAATATAAGTGTGGCGGTTGAGTTTTCAGCCGCCACATTTTTTTGAGGAAACCGATAATGACTGACGCAGCCGCACCAAAAAAGACTCTTGATATTCTACGCATCATGGAGCTGCTGCCGCACCGCTATCCATTTCTGTTAATCGATAAAATGACTGAGCTGAATGGCGAAGAATCGGGCATCGCCATGAAAAATGTCACCATGAACGAGCCGTTCTTCCAAGGCCACTTCCCCTCGCGCCCGGTTATGCCAGGTGTGTTGCTGGTTGAGGCCATGGCGCAGACAGCGGGTGCACTGGTGTTAGAACATCACAGTGACAATGCGGGCAAGCTGGTGTTCTTCATGTCGATCGACAAAGCAAAATTCCGCAAACCCGTTGGCCCCGGCGATTCAGTTTATTTCCATGTCAAGCTTTTGCAAAAACGCCCACCGGTTTGGAAATATTGGGCGGAAGCACATGTGGACGGCAAAAAGGTTGCCGAAGCTGAGATTGGCGCAATGCTGATTGATGGGAAGAAAGCTTAGCGCTTATTCACAGCCACATAATCGCGCTGCGTTGGCCCCACATAGAGCTGACGTGGGCGACCGATGCGTTGGCTTGGATCTTCAATCATTTCTTTCCATTGGCTAATCCAACCAACGGTCCGCGCCAGTGCAAAGAGCACGGTGAACATGCTGGTGGGGAAGCCCATGGCACGCAAGATGATGCCGGAATAGAAATCAACATTTGGATAAAGTTTGCGGTCAATGAAGTAAGGATCGCTCAAAGCAATGCGCTCCAATTCACGGGCCACATCGAGCAGCGGATCATCTTTTTTGCCGAGAGCTTCAAACACTTCATGGGCTGATGCTGCCAAAATTTTTGCACGCGGGTCATAATTCTTATAAACGCGGTGGCCAAAGCCCATCAGGCGCACATTTGAAGTCTTGTCTTTAACCTTCGCAATGAAAGCTGGGATATTATCGACCGTGCCAATTTCTTCGAGCATCTTCAGCGCGGCTTCATTGGCGCCGCCATGGGCGGGGCCCCACAGGCAGGCAATTCCAGCAGCGATACAAGCAAATGGGTTGGCTCCAGATGAACCAGCAAGGCGCACAGTGGAAGTTGAAGCATTCTGTTCATGGTCTGCGTGGAGCACGAAAATACGGTCCATGGCGCGGGCCAGAACTTCGTTCACAACATAGTCTTCGCACGGAACGGCAAAGCACATTTGCAAGAAGTTTGCGGCATAGCTCAAATTATTTTTCGGATAAACGAAGGGTTGGCCGATGTGATATTTATAGGTCATGGCTGCAATGGTTGGCAGCTTGGCAATCATCCGGTGCGAAGCAATTTCGCGCTGGCGCGGATCGGCAATATCTGTCGAGTCGTGATAGAAGGCCGAGAGTGCGCCAACCATGGCCACCATCACTGCCATGGGGTGCGCGTCGCGGCGGAAGCCACGGAACATCATGGCCATTTGCTCATGGATCATGGTGTGGTGGGTTATGTCAAAAACGAATTTTTTGCGCTGCTCGGCGGTTGGCAATTCGCCGTAATAAAGCAAATAGCAGGTTTCTAAAAAGTCACCGTCGGTGGCCAATTGTTCAATCGGGTAACCGCGGTAGAGCAGAACCCCAGCATCGCCATCAATGTAAGTGATAGTAGATTTGCACGCCGCTGTGGAGGTGAAGCCCGGGTCAAAAGTGAACGCGCCAGTTTCTGCGTAGAGCTTGGAAATATCGATAACATCAGGGCCAATGGTGCCGTGAATAACGGGCAACTCGTGGGTTGTTCCAGCAATCTCAAGTTTAGCGGTATCGGCCATGATGAGGCTCCTTTTAGTGTATGATATTGCAGCGCAATAAAAAGGTCAATGATGCTGCACTAATTCAAGTTAACTTAGCTCATGTTTGATCTTTTATGCGAGCCAAACTCTCATCACGTCCCAACACTTCCAAGACATCGAATATAGGCGGCGATGTGGCTGTGCCGGTTAGCGCTGCACGCAAAGGCTGGGCGAGTTTGCCAAGTTTCAGACCGTTGCTTTCAGCGCTGGCTTTGACAGCGGTTTCGAGGGCATGGGCAGTCCAGTCAGAACTTGCCGTCAGAATTTCCTGCACAATTTTAAGCGCTATTTTGCCTTCATCATTAAGCAGGGCGTTGGCCTTGTCATCCATGTCCAAAGGCCGGGCCGCAAATAAATAGGCAGCACTGTTTTGCAGCTCCACCAAAGTTTTTGCACGATCCTTTAAACCGGGCAGGGCCTTGAGCAATTTGGCTTTCATGCCGCCATCAATTTTTGCCAGCATGGCGGCACCATTTTCAGCATGGGGCAGGAAGCCCAAAAAAAGCTCCAGTAATTCCGCATCTGGCGTGTGGCGGATATAATGGCCGTTCAAATTTTCCAATTTAGCAAAATCAAAGCGCGAGGCGGATTTGCCAATGCCATCCAAATCAAACCAGCGCACCAATTCTTCAGTCGAGAAAATTTCATCATCGCCGTGGCTCCACCCAAGCCTTGCGAGATAGTTGCGCAAGGCCGCTGGTAAGTAACCCATGGCACGATAAGCCTCCACGCCAAGCGCACCATGGCGCTTTGAAAGCTTGGCTCCATCAGGGCCATGGATCAAAGGCACATGCGTCATGCTCGGCACCGCCCAGCCCATTGCCAAATAGATTTGGGTTTGGCGGGCGGCATTGGTGAGATGGTCCACACCGCGAATGATATGGGTGACACCCATGTCATGATCGTCAACCACTACGGACAAATTATATGTTGGGTTGCCGTCCGAACGCAAGATGATGAGATCATCCAAATCTTTGTTGGGAATAACCACGCGGCCTTGCGCTTGATCATTAACAACAGTCTCACCTTCTTGCGGAGACTTAAATCGAATGACTGGTTTTATCCCAGCCGGAGCATCGCCAGCGGAACGATTGCGCCAAGTGCCATCATAACGAATGGGGCGCTTTTCGGCTTCGGCCTTTTCGCGCATGGCGGTGAGTTCGGATGGCGAACAATAGCAATAATAGGCTTGGCCTTTGGCAAGCAACTCATGCGCCACTTCAGCGTGGCGGGCCATGCGGGCGTGTTGGGATACCGCATCGCCATCCCAATTCAGGCCAAGCCATGTGAGGCCTTCGAGAATTGTAATTGTTGCAGCATCGGTTGAACGTTCACGGTCAGTGTCTTCAATGCGAAGCAGCATTTTGCCGTCATTGCCTTTTGCATAAGCCCAATTGAACAAAGCGGTGCGGGCACCGCCAATATGCAAATATCCGGTGGGCGAGGGGGCAAAGCGGGTAACGGGGGATGACATATAAGCCATTTTCCTTGTAGCTTAGAATTAAGGGAGAGGCCAATGGCCCTTGGGGAGCCGGATAGCACAGCTGCGGGACGCATCAAAGGGGTTGTGCGCGACAGTGTGGCGCTGCAAGCCAGCCGCATTATGTTGTGGTCCCCGGTGTTTTTGATTGCGGGCATTTGGACCTATTTCAATTTGAGTGTTGAGCCTAGTGGAGTGGCGGTGATCGCACTGGCTTTGGTTGCGGTCGCGCTGTTCTATTTTGCGCGGGTTTCTACTGTCAGCCTGATAGTTGGCATGGTGCTGCTTGGATTTTCTGTTGCAAAATTTAGGCAGGTGATTGTGGAAACTCCGTTGCTGCGGGCTGCGGTGGTGGAAAGTGATATTGCAGGCTTTGTGGCTGATGCCGATAATCGTGGTGGCAAGCGCCGCGTTTTGGTGATTGAACTTGATGAAGCCAGCAACATTCCCAAAGGCGAGACCCCGCGCCGTGTGCGGATAACAACTTACCATGCGCCAGATGTTTTGATCGGTGATTATGTGCGCATGCGGGCGCGGTTAAATCCGCTGCCCATGCCCGTTCAGCCCGGCGCGTTTGACTATGGCCGCGATCTTTATTTCCAATCGATCGGGGCCATGGGTACCAGCAAAAGTGAACCCAAAATTGAAATGCGCGATGTGCCTGCGAAATTTGTGGTGCGCAGATTTTTTCACAGTTTACGCAGTTCAATGGGCGCTCGGATTACGGCGGTAATTCCAGGGCCGCTTGGGGCTTTTGCCAATGCCGTGATTACGGGAGAACGCGCGGCAATTCCCAAAGACATGAACACCAGTTTGCAAATTTCTGGGCTTGCTCACATTCTCTCTATTTCTGGTTTGCATATGTCGCTTGTTGCGGGTGGTGTGTTCTGGGCGGTGCGGGCGTTCCTTGCATTGTTTTCGGCACTCGTCTTGCGTTACCCCATCAAAAAATGGGCGGCAGTGGCAGCGTTATTTGTGGGCCTGATTTATATGTTGTTGGCGGATTCAGGCTCGGCCACTGAACGCTCATACATTATGATCGCCGTTATGTTCTTTGCCATGCTGGTGGATCGGCCTGCGGTCTCACTTCGCAACCTTGCCATATCCGCACTGCTTATTTTACTGGTGACCCCCGAAGAAAGCATGGGCGCTAGTTTTCAAATGTCCTTCCTTGCAGTGATGGGCCTTGCCGCATTTTTTGAATGGTGGAACCACAGGCCCATTGATGTGAAGCATTTGGCTTCATCACGTTTGGCTCGGACCATTCGTTACACTTGGCGAGTGGCGGTGGGTTCTATCTTAACGACAGTTGTTGCTGGCGGATTATCGAGCGTTGCCGCTGCTTATCATTTCGGCCGCATGGCCCCTTATGGCACGGTTGCCAATGGGCTCTCGCTACCTGTGGTCAGTCTTGTGGTCATGCCCGCCGCCCTCACCAGCGCCATGGTGATGCCGTTTGGCTTAGAATATTATCCCTTGAAACTGATGGAGCTTGGCTTGTGGGCCACCATGTGGATTTCTGATTTAGTGTCCACATGGCCTGGTGCAAATGTGATTATCCCCAAACCCAGTCTACTGGGCGTGGTGATCACCGTTCTTGGAGCAACCGTTCTGTGTATCGCAGCGGGGCGCATGCGCTGGCTGGGTGTTGTTGCAATGGTGGCGGGTGTGATGATTGGGCAGAGTGCTGTGCGCCCGCAAATTTTGATTGAGGAACGCGCTTCAAATGTTGCGGTGTTGGACGCTAGTGGAAATTACGTTTTTGCTGATGCCCGCAAAGGCAAATTCGCGGCGGATAAATGGCTGAAAAGCAATGGCGAAATTTCGATACTTAAGGATGCTGCCGCCAAATCCGGCTGGTCTTGTGTTGAAGGCATGTGCTTTACTGATTTGGCCGCAAAATCGGTGGCCTATGTGCATGAGCAGAAAAGCAAAGATTGGCCATGCCCGCCCGTTGATATTCTGATCACCGATTTTCCACTGCGCCATGCTTGCAAAGATATTCCCATTCGCATTGATCGCTTTGATGTATGGAAGCGTGGGGCGCATGCGGTTTATATTTCCAATGGCGAGTTGCATATTGAAACGGTGAAGGGCATGCAGGGTGATCGCCCATGGGTCTATGTGCCACGCGCCAGACCCACACCATATCAGCCGCAACCTGAGTTGCCCGCCACCTCATTTTCAGGATAGAGTGCTTTAATGACAACAGACTCCCTTTTTGCATTTCTCTTAGCCGCCACTGCACTGGCCTTGGTTCCGGGCCCAACCGTCACAGTTATCATTGCCAACAGCTTGAAACACGGCACGCGGGCTGGCCTGATGAATGTGCTGGGCACGCAGGCGGGTGTGGTCATCTGGCTCACCATTGCGGCGCTGGGCTTAGGAGCTGCCATTAAAGTGATGGGTGTGTGGTTTGATGTGTTGCGCTATGTTGGTGCGGCTTATTTGGTTTACATGGGCATTAAACTTTTCATGTCCAAGGGTGATTTAGCCGTGGCCACCGAACGTGCGCGCCCGCATGGAAGTTTTTTTCTGCAGGGCTTTGTGGTGATTATGAGCAACCCGAAAATGCTGGTGCTGTTTGGCGCACTCATTCCACCTTTCATTCCGCAAGGTGGCGATGTTGCAAAATATACTTTGATGTTGGGCCTCATTTTTGCAGGCATAGCAGTTACGGGTGACACAACTTATGCCTTGCTGGCGGGCAGGGCAGGCAGTTGGCTTTCGCGAACACGCATTCGTGGCATTGAAATTATCAGCGGTTGCTGCCTTGTGGGCGGTGCCGCTTGGATGGTGTTGAAAGGCAAATGATGCGCACAGGTTTTTACCCCGGCAGTTTTGACCCCATTACTTATGGCCATTTAGACGTGATCGCCAGAGCGGCCCGCATTGTTGATAAACTGGTGATCGGCGTTGGCACCCATGGCAGCAAACAAGCGCTGCTGATTGGAGCAGAGCGCGTGGCGCTCATTGAGCAGGTGGTGAAGCCCATCGCCGAACATGCGGGTGTGAAAATCAGTGTGGTGACGTTTGATGGCCTAACCGTGGATGCCGCCCGCAAGGCTCATGCCGGAGTGATCATCCGTGGCCTGCGCGATGCGAGTGATTTCGACTATGAAGTGCAAATGGCGCAAATGAATGGCGCACTTTCGCCGGATATAGAAACAGTATTCATGGCCGCATCACCCGCCACGCGGATGATCTCATCCTCGCTGGTGAAACAGATTGCCAAGATGGGTGGAGATACGAGTTTGTTTCTGCCAGCTGAGGCGCAAAACGCCGTGCGGCGTGCCACTCAAAATTTCTAGTGAGCCAATCTACAAACTCTTGCTTTGGAAAAAAGCAATCAGCTTCGCGCGATCCTCATGCAGATTTTTGGCGAGCATCGAATAACCGGAATATTCTGAGTAAGGTACATCCATAGCGCGGCACAGTGTGAGTGTTTTAGCGAAAGCCAAAGTGAACAAATCCAAGATCGCTTCCTTGTTCGCAATGTTGATAGGAACACCGGCGTGCCCGAAATGAATTGGTTGTCCGACTATTTCAGGTAAGTGCGAGAACGAGATAATATTTTTGTCTGGAAATGCGCTTCGGAAGATCTCCAAGATCACTTTGTTGTCTGTTGCGATGAACAGTTTGGTAAAATTCAAATTTCGCAATTTATCAATTGCTTCCGAATAGTTTGATTGCATATCAGTGTGCCTAACATGAGCCGCGTCAAACTCACCTCCAATTAGATCCAACCGATGTGCCAATTCATCAAACATGCTTTGTGTGAGTTTAAGCCTATGCCCGAGAAGTGAGGACTGGTGTCCTCCACCCCCCTGATGGTGTACAAGTAAGTCCTCTTCAAACGCGGTGTTCAAATCAAACTGAGTTGGGGTGGCCGTTTCACTCTCGGCAAACACAAAATAGCCGTTGATGTTTTGCCAATGCGCCCTGTATTCGCTGAGTTTTCCTTGTAAACATTGTGGATAGACCGAAAGTGATTCAAAACTTTGCAAATATTCGGTTGCATCGAGAACAATATTTTCACTTTTCGATTCAAAATAGGTGGAAAATCTTTCACGAAAAGTGTAGGAATGTTCATACTCTGTATCAACGACAACTTTGCGGCCAAAGCGTTCGCCGTATTGGCAACATTTCTCAATTTGAACCAAAATGTCATTCAGCCCGCCCTGCGGGCGACAAAGAATAAATTTCATCAAGTCGTTACCCAAGAAATATCAAGTTGTCATTCCTACTTAAAACCCATACTTTATCAAGTAGCAAGAATTCGCCGATTTGCTAGAGCACAGATGGAGCACTTGCCCCAATTTTCCTGAATAATTCCCGCACGCCTCGTTCAGCCTCAGTTCACACTGAATTTCATAAGCTAAAACATCGATGGACCATTGTGGTCCTCACATCAAACGGAGATTTATCATGACTGTTTTATCACTTGTGAAGCTCGGTGGATTTGCGGCGACTATTGCTTTGAGTGCAACCGTAAATCTATCATCCACAGCGCAAGCTGAAGGCGCTTATGGTGCGGACACTTGTCGTGCTGGATTTGTGTGGCGCGAGGCTTTTGTTGATGACACAGCTTGCGTGACGCCTGGCGAACGCACATTGGCGCGTAAACAAAATCAAAAAGCAAATTTGCGCCGCAATCCCTCAGGCGGTGCCTATGGCCCTGATACTTGCCGCAATGGTTATGTGTGGCGCGATGCCACTGAAGGCGATCATGTGTGCGTTACTCCTGGTGAGCGCGACCAAGCTGCGCAACAAAATGCCGATGCACCCGCTCGATTTGAAAATGCGAGTTGATGCTATTGAATGAAGATTATCGATAATCTCTCGCAGGACTTATTGTTATTGAATTAGATGACCTGATATGGCGGCTGGACGAGGAACTCATTGCGGAGCAATGGGTTTTCTTGCAGGGTTTTGGCTAAGATTGAAAAACCAGAATGTTCACTTGTCGGTTTGTTGTTGATCGTGCCGAAGGAAAAGTGTTCAGCAAAAGTGAGAGTGAACAGATCTAAAATTGCATCGCTGTTTGCAGTAGCTTGGCTAATGTCTTGGTGTTTGGTGTGATGCAGAGTTCGTCCCGCATTGGCAGGCAAAGTTGAAAAAGATTTTATGCGGTTGTGGCCAAGTGCTTCATAAAAATCTTGTAAAACTTGGCGATTGTCGGTGGCGACAAAGATGTTGTTGAGACTCGACGATTTTAGACTCTCGATCAAATCATGATAATTCGATTGCAAATCTGTGTGCCGCACGTGAACAGCGCTAAATCTGTCGCCAAGTAATTCTAGTCGTTCGACTAGCTCACGGAGGAGATTTTTTTGGAGGCTTATACGTTTGCCCAATGCTGGCGAAAGTTCACGCCGTTTCTGTAAACTGAATTGATGATGAACGAGCAATCGTTCTTCATAATCCATGTGGAAATTAAATCTGGGTGGGTCTATATTTAGGATCCCAGAAGTGGTCAATTGATCCCATGGCCAAACAGCTTTGTAAGTGTTGAAACATCCTTGAATGGATTTGGGGAAAACAGAAAGGCTTTGAAAGATTTCTATATATGGTCCGACATCGAGAGCTAAAAATTTCTGCTTTGACACAAAGTAGTTTGCAAACGTGTCCTAGAACGATGTTGATGTTTGGTATGCTGTATCAACTACGACCTGCCGATTGTATTTTTCGGCGTAGCGGCAGCAGTTTTCAATTTCACAAAATATGTCATTGAGTCCTCCCTGTGGTCTGCACAATAGATATTTTTGCATTGGTTCGTTCTTCGCAGTTCCGCGATTTTATTGGATAAATTGTGAGCGCAGCTAAACAGGTTTTCTGACAAGGTATATGAGTTGGCAGCGTTTGTCATTTCAGCAATGTAAATTTCGCAATTATCATGTTCACCTTAACCACCCAGATTGGTTGTAGATGTTTGGATGATTTAAATGATTTTTTTTGATAGTTAGTGGGAGCAGATTTTTTATGATTGTATCTGCTGCTGCGCAAATGGTTGGGCGCTTTTTGTGTGGCAGTGCAGTAGTTAAACTTGAACGGCACCCCAAAATGCAGATGACTGACCGCTTGACTTCAAGAATCTCGCACGGCATACAGCGCACGCTTTCGGAGTTTCTCTGATTGTTTGTAATCGGGGGAGAGTGTCCCGAGTGGCAAAGGGGGGGGACTGTAAATCCCCTGCTTTACGGCTTCGTAGGTTCGAGTCCTACCTCTCCCACCATTACTGTGCTATCTGTCCACAACGAACGCATGAGTCGTAGTGTGGCGCCAAAAAGTTGTAAGACTTTTTGGAACCAGCCACGCACTTGAATAATAATGCGGGTGTAGCTCAATGGTAGAGCAAGAGTTTTCCAAACTCAAGACGAGGGTTCGATCCCCTTCACCCGCTCCAATTTTTAGTCCTAAAGACGAACCCTCACTTTATTGATTGCTCGCAAAGCTCGCGGGGTTCGATCCCCTTCATCCACCCAGCCTTCGCCAAGGAGGCTTCGGCTGGCAAGCCAGCCCGCTTCAATCAGTTTCGTCGGCATTTTCATTCGCTGCTGATGCCCCCTGAATTGGGAGTTAACTAATGCTAAACATCTGTCCAGATACTCTATCTTAAATAGAGTATTTAAGAATATGCAATTTTTACGTGAAAATAAATTGATATGGGGCTGCGCCTTGGTGGTTCTGCTCGGGTTATTATTTGTCACTGCCATGTTTTCAACCGCAGAAATTCAAGCCTATGCCGTTTGGAAGGGCTTTATCGTGCGCACCGAAATGTCAGCGCGAGCGGAGGCACGCCAAACTGATCAATCACTCGATCGCATTTATGAGAGTTTGCGCACAATTGCTTTTCTGCCCGGCGTGAAAATGCTTTATACGCGGCATGATGTTTTGGCGATTGACACTAAAGACACGGCCCAACAGATTTACAACAACCTTGCAACGAATACTGAAGTATCGGAAATCTATATTGTTCAAGTTGGATTTAACCCTGAAAAATTAGATCCAGTTACGGCCAAATTTGAAGTTCCAAGTGTTGTCTTCAATAAATTTAAGCAACAGCGCAAGCAAAGCTCTGGCGATGAAACCAAATTAGATTCCGGAAAACAGCTACCATCAATATTGCAAGGTGAGCCAGACAACGGAATTTCATATGGTGATGCGCACGAAGAATACAGGCACATTGTTCAGCAGATTAATTGGTTGCAAAATAAATATCCCAACACAGATTTTTTTCGCGGAAAAAGTGTTCCAGTTATTGCGAGTGAAGAATTTATCACTGGGGATAATTCGGTTTATCATCAAACACACAAAGATAATGATCGGCGCGGGATTGGTTTTGCTGTTCCTTACTATGCAACTGATGGCCGTTTGTTAGGTGTTGTGGCCGCAATTTTTAGAAGCGAATCTATTCGCGCCATGCAATCGCAACCCGAGTATTCGCTAACTAGTTTCTTTGATGGTTATGCCAGCAATGATCATCAGTCTTTTAATGGCAAAGGTGCCAACTGGCACCCATCACTATTTGCAAATGATGCTGAGTTGCATTTTGCAGTCAATGTTCCAGTGTTCAAGCATGATCCACGGGGCGGGTGGATTTTACAGTTTAACTATAGAAACAGCGACTTTTATTTGACTGAAGAATTTAGAGCCATTCAATCGTTTGCTTTTTGGTCGGCCTTCTTAATTGCTCTAGCGACTGGATTGGTTGTCGCTCAATTCATTCTCATGCGATATCGCGAAATACTTATTATCCACCGGGCGACCCACGATGGTTTAACTGGTTTGCCCAACAGGTGTTATCTTGAATTGCAGTTGAAGTATGCAATTCAAGAGGTTGAGAACGGAAAAGTTTGCACCGTGGTTTATCTCGATCTCGATCGTTTTAAAGTGGTGAATGATACGCTGGGTCATCACGCTGGAGATTTAGTGCTAAAAGTTTCGGCCGAGCGGATGATTGCAAGCGTTAGAGACAAAGACTTGGTTTCGCGTTTAGGGGGCGACGAATTTGTAATCTTGTTGAGAGATGTATCCGAACTTGAGGTGCTACAACGCGTTGTGAATCGTATTATTGAAGAAATTGCCTCGCCAATTATTTTTGAAGGTCGCGAAATAACAGTGGGTGCCAGTATCGGCATAACAATAGTTACGGATGGTCTTAGAAAGCCCAAGGACATTTTGCGCCATGCCGATCTTGCCCTGTTCAGGTCCAAACGTGCCGGACGTGGGCGATACAGCATGTATGAACCGCGTATGGATACTGAGGCTGAAGATCAGCGGATTTTAGAGATTGATCTTGCGCAGGCTTTGGAAAAGAATGAACTTGCAGTCCATTACCAACCCATTGTTGATTTAACTGCTGATAAAGTTGAAGGCTTTGAAGCGCTGCTGCGTTGGAACCACCCAATTCATGGGTTGGTTCCACCTTCACGCTTTATTCCAGTGGCAGAAAATAATGGGCAAATCGTTGCCATTGGCGATTGGGTGATTGAGCAAGTCTGTATGGACATGGCAAGTTTTCCCATGGGTTATCGAGTTGCCATCAACTTATCACCAATTCAGCTGCGTTCGCCAAGCTTTCCACTGCGCGTGCTTCAAACAGCCAAGCAGCACCGCGTTGCGCTTAGACATCTCGAATTTGAAATCACCGAAAATATAAAACTCGAACAGGCAGAGATCGAGCTCGCTTGCTTGCACCAGCTGCGATCTGCCGGTGCGCGAATTATTCTTGATGATTTTGGAGTTGGCTATTCTTCATTTTCATATTTAAAGCACTTTAGTTTTGATGGTCTAAAAATTGACCGATCTTTTCTGGAGGATATTGAACGTCCAGAACAAACTGCAATTTTACGCGCGATTGTGGACCTAAGCCGGGGCTTAGGGCTTTCGACAACAATTGAGGGCATTGAAACCACTACGCAGTTGGAAATTGTAAGACAGCAAGGGTGTACGAAAGCACAGGGTTTTTTCTTCGGAAAACCTAAGGCGCGTGAAGAACTATTCTTCACACGGCTGCGCTTGAATCGGTGATACGATAAGCCCTCGTAAACACCTCTTGCCAGCACCATATAATTTTTCTAAAGACGCGCTCGATTTTGGCTTTGCGATGTTCCGTGAGGCCATTCAACATTTTGAGGAACATTAACATGGCCAAAGAGAAATTTAACCGCGACAAGCCGCATTGCAACATCGGCACGATTGGTCACGTTGACCATGGTAAGACATCACTGACTGCAGCTATTACGAAGATTTTGGCTGAAACTGGTGGTGCAACTTATACAGCTTA
>JANLPA010000049.1:0-2613 GCA_031366855.1 Hyphomicrobiales bacterium
ATCATGGATGCGATCCGTAACGAAAAAGCTATTTCCGATACGATGATGCCAAAGCTTAAAGCTGCGGTTGATGCCTTCGCAAAAGCTTTTGCATAAGAGAGCACAATGGCTTCACTTAAAGATCTTCGCAACCGCATCGCCTCGGTTAAGGCGACCCGCAAGATTACCAAGGCCATGCAAATGGTGGCCGCTGCTAAATTGCGCCGTGCGCAAGAAGCAGCTGTAGCCGCTCGTCCCTACTCTGAACGGATGGCTGTGGTGCTGGCGAATTTGGCAGGCGCAGTGGCCGGTCAATCGGGTGCGCCACTGTTGTTGGCTGGCACGGGAAAAGATCAGGTGCATTTGCTGGTTGTCTGCACAGCGGAACGTGGCCTTTGCGGTGGTTTCAATTCTTCGATCACGCGCTTAGCCCGTGAACATGCTGATAAGTTGATTGCTCAAGGCAAAACTGTGAAGATGATGACAGTGGGCAAAAAGGGCAATGATTCACTTAAGCGCGTTTACGGCAAATATATCGTCGATGCTGTGGATTTCCGTGGCCAAAAAGCAGTGCGTTATGACAATGCGACGGGTGTTGCTGCCAAAATCATCAGCATGTTTGCTGCGGGTGAATTTGATGTAGCAACCTTGTTCTTTGCTGAATTCAAATCGGTGATTTCGCAAAAGCCAACTGCCCTGCAACTCATTCCTGCTGCGGTTTCTGGTGGTGCTGTTGCGGCTGATCTTGGTGGCGCAGTTTATGAAGCTGAACCTGATGAAGGCGAAATTCTCGGTGATCTGCTGCCGCGCAATATTTCTACGCAAGTATTCAGAGCCCTGCTCGAAAATGCAGCCTCCGAACAAGGTGCGCGGATGAGTGCGATGGACAATGCCACGCGCAACGCGGGCGACATGATCAACAAGCTGTCGATTAAATATAACCGCCAGCGCCAAGCGCAAATTACCAAAGAACTCATCGAAATTATTTCCGGCGCTGAAGCGCTGTAAGACATAGAGAAGGACCGTTCATCATGGCTAAAAAAGCTGTCGCAGCAAAACATACAGGCCTCGTGGGCCGCATCACTGCCGTAACCGGTGCTGTGATCGACGTTCAGTTTGATGGCGATCTGCCACAAATTTTGAACGCGCTGGAAACCACTAACAATGGCAACCGCCTGGTTCTTGAAGTGGCGCAGCATCTTGGTGAAAAAACTGTGCGCACCATCGCCATGGACTCGTCCGAAGGTCTGGTTCGTGGTCAAGCCGTTTACGATACTGGCACCCCGATTATGATGCCCGTTGGTCCTGAAACACTGGGCCGCATCATGAATGTGATCGGTGAACCTGTGGATGAAGCAGGCCCGATGAAAACCAAGCTCACACGCGCCATCCATCAGGATGCGCCACTGTTTGTGGAGCAATCAACCGAAGCTGAAATTCTGGTCACCGGCATCAAGGTTGTGGATTTGCTGGCCCCCTATGCAAAGGGCGGCAAGATTGGCCTGTTCGGCGGCGCTGGTGTTGGCAAGACAGTTTTGATTATGGAACTGATCAACAACGTGGCCAAGGCGCATGGTGGTTATTCAGTGTTCGCAGGTGTGGGTGAACGCACCCGTGAAGGCAACGATCTTTATCATGAAATGATTGAATCCGGCGTGAACAAGAAGGGCGGCGGCGAAGGCTCCAAAGCGGCACTTGTGTATGGCCAGATGAATGAGCCTCCGGGTGCGCGTGCGCGTGTGGCGCTTTCCGGCCTCACAGTGGCTGAACATTTCCGCGATGAAGGCCAGGACGTGTTGTTCTTCGTGGACAACATTTTCCGCTTCACCCAAGCAGGTTCTGAAGTGTCTGCTTTGCTCGGCCGCATTCCTTCCGCCGTGGGTTATCAGCCAACATTGGCCACCGACATGGGCACGATGCAAGAGCGCATCACCACAACACAAAAAGGTTCCATCACCTCAGTGCAGGCCATCTATGTGCCAGCCGACGATTTGACCGATCCTGCCCCCGCCACATCCTTCGCGCATCTTGACGCGACGACAACTCTTTCGCGTTCGATTGCTGAAAAAGGCATTTATCCAGCAGTTGATCCACTGGATTCAACCTCACGCATGATGGATGCCCGCATTATCGGTGATGAACATTATCAAACTGCGCGCCGCGTGCAGCAAGTTCTGCAACGCTATAAGGCCTTGCAAGACATCATTGCTATTTTGGGCATGGATGAACTTTCCGAAGACGACAAAATTGCCGTGGCTCGCGCCCGCAAGATTGAGCGTTTCATGAGCCAGCCCTTCTTCGTAGCCGAAGTGTTCACTGGTTCCCCCGGCAAATTGGTGCCATTGGCCGATACCATCAAGGGCTTCAAAGGCCTGTGTGATGGTGTCTATGATCATCTGCCAGAAGCGGCCTTCTACATGGTTGGCACCATTGAAGAAGCCGTAGAAAAAGCCAAGAAAATGGCTGCTGAGGCGGCGTAATTTAAGGGACCTCATCCGGCCCGTTGGGCCACCTTCTCCAAAGGAGAAGGGCGGATTTGGACACCGAGCTAAACTTCACCCTTCTCCCTTGGAGAAGGTGCCCTGAAGGGGCGGATGAGGTCCCTACCTAGACTGTGGAAAAAGCGATGGCATT
>JANLPA010000053.1:0-15484 GCA_031366855.1 Hyphomicrobiales bacterium
GGCCAATAACAAAAGTCTCGACTGGACTAAGAGGCATTTCATCTACACCATGCTTTACCAAACCGATCTCCAAATTGGCAAGCAACCACCCAAAATCAATTCCGGCATGTTGCGAGCCCGCCATAAAACGATCTCTCCGAATATAGTCCAGCCGATCTGCATCAAACTGGCTCGACACAACTGCGTGATGTACAGTTTTCACGCCGTTTTTCTTGATAATGTCAGCAACATCATCCGAAAAACATTTACCCATCTCCCTATTCAGTACATCAGCAATCTCGCCAGATCGGATCAACTCTTCACTCAAAGTCTCATGGTCCGCCAGCTTTAAATTTAGGCGCTTCCCAACTTTTTCAAAAGCATGACTAAAGGGGCCGTGACCGACATCGTGAACTAAAGCTGCCGCAAGAGCGTGATTTTCTCTGGTATCTTGCCTTGCGCCCGTTTGACGCTTCACGATTTCCATCAGCTGACGTGCCGTATGAAAAACACCGACACTATGTGCAAAACGCGAATGAGTTGCACCAGGATAAACAAATTCAGAAAACCCTAATTGCTTAATCCGACGAAGTCGCTGAAAAGGTCTTGTTTGCAAGACACTCCAAAGTGTCCCTTCAAGCTGAGACACTCCCGGCCCATCAAAAACAATCAAGTCATGAATAGGATCACGAATGCGTTGCTGCTTGTTTGCTTTCATTGAGGACTCAACAATGTTCTATTTATGTTCCGTTTTGATAACATTTATCTTTCATCAAAGCAATACATTTGAACTTTACCAGCGCTTCCCCGCCCGATTAACCCCGCTCACCACGGCCTTCAAACTGGCCACTACGATGTTCTTGTCGATGCCCACGCCGAACAGGCTGGTGCCATCGGCCAGACGCAGTTCCACATAGGCAATCGCCGCTGCATTGGCGCCGTGGCCCATGGCGTGTTCGCGGTAATCAGCTACGTCGAAACTGATGCCGCTGTCTTTTCTGATTGCATCTACGAAGCCATCGACGGGGCCGTTGCCGTGGCCTTTTATGGTTTTGGGTTTGCCGTCCACCATCAGTTTTGCAGTAATTGGTTGGTCGCCGTGGTCGCTTGGGCTGGTGTGTTCCACAAAACTATAGCGGCCATTGCCTTCGAGATATTCGGCTTCGAATGCGGCCCACAGCCTTGAGGCTTCGACCTCCACGCCTTCGCCATCGGCGATTTGCTGCACCACTTTGGAGAATTCAATTTGCAGTCTACGCGGCAATTCAATGCCGTGTTCGGTTTCCATAATATAGGCAATGCCGCCCTTGCCGCTTTGGCTGTTAATGCGCACCACAGCCTCATAACTGCGGCCCAAATCCATGGGGTCAATCGGCAAATAAGGCACTTCCCACAAGGGCTGATTGCTGGCCTTCATGTGCTTGAAGCCTTTATTGATAGCATCTTGATGTGAGCCAGAAAACGCCGTGAACACCAACTCGCCCGCATAAGGGTGGCGCGGGTGCACGGGCAATTGCGTGCAATATTCGGCCATGCGAATGAGCTCATTCACATTGGAAATATCCAAGTTGGGGGCAACCCCTTGTGTGAACAGGTTCATGGCCAAGGTGATCAAATCCACATTGCCTGTGCGCTCACCATTGCCAAATAAAGTGCCTTCCACACGGTCAGCACCTGCCATTAAAGCCAGCTCCGTTGCGGCCACGGCGGAGCCGCGATCATTATGCGGGTGCAGCGAGATGATAATGCTGCTCCGGTTTTTTACATTGCGGCAGAACCATTCAATCTGATCGGCATGAATGTTTGGCGTGGCCATTTCAACAGTCGATGGCAAATTGAGAATAATGGGCTTTGCGGGCGTGGGGCGAATTTCATCCATCACTGCTTCGCAAATTTCCACGGCATAATCGAGTTCGGTGCCAGTGAAACTTTCCGGGCTGTATTGAAAACGAATAGCCTCTTCCATGCCGCTGTTTTCGGCCAGTTGCTTGATCAGCTTTGCACCATTCACGGCGATCTGCTTGATGCCCGCGCGGTCTTGCTTGAACACCACGCGGCGCTGCAATTCGCTGGTGGAATTGTAAAAATGCACGATAGCAGATTTCGCTCCGCGAATTCCTTCAAACGTGCGGGTGATCAATTCTTCACGGCATTGCACCAGCACTTGCACGGTTACATCATCTGGAATTTTATGATTGTCGATGAGAAAACGGCAGAAATCAAAATCAGTTTGGCTGGCCGATGGAAAGCCGATTTCGATTTCCTTGAAACCCATTTGCACCAGCGCATTCCACATGCGTAACTTGCGCTCATGGCCCATGGGTTCGATTAAAGACTGATTGCCATCGCGCAAATCCACCGAGCACCAGATCGGCGCTTTGGTAATTTGGTTGCTCGGCCATTGGCGACCTGGCAAATCAATTAGCGGGAAAGCACGATATTTCGAGTGAGGATTGATCATCATAATGTTGGGTCTCTGCTTAGCTGGGTTTGATTTATGTTCTATTCCCCAAAGAGCCAAGGCGCGAGCGCCCGGCCGGCCCTTAGGGGCAGCTAAGAAGGAGGAGGTCTAACGTGAGCGCGTTTTTGAACATGGAAAGTGCTTAGCGCAGGATTTTCGGTTTGGCAACTCAGAGTGCATTAACCATCAATTTTACCTTTGGTCGCGACTCAGGCATAGTTTGGTCAAAATTAACAGGCAAATGCTGGCCCACATTCAACAGGATTTCACATGTTCAAGATTCTCAGTGCCACCGCCGTCCTCATCACATTATCGGCTCCAGCTTTTGCTGGCACCTGTCAGGATGATATTGCCAAGATCGACGCTGCCTTGACTTCTGCTCAACTCGACTCTGATCAGAAAACCGAAGTGACAGATTTGCGCAGCCAAGCCGTGCAGCTATGTGGTGCTGGCAACGAACAAGAAGGCCTCGACGTGACAGCACAAGCCAAGGCCATTCTCGGGATCGAATAATTAGACTGCGAAAGTTAGCACGGCGCAAATAATCGCCACTACAACAGCCGTAATCAAAATATGAGCAAGGAGACGGATGCGCGGCACCAAGCTCATATCGCGGCTGGCCAGAAATTGCCTGATGCGCAACCGCATGAGAGTGTACACAATTACCCATAGCGCTACGGCTGCCATTTTCACTTGGAACCACGGGCTAAGACCCTGCGACCCGCCGATAGACCAGAGCAGCAATCCGCCAGTGATTAGAATGGTAACGAAGATAATATCACCATAAGGAATAAGGGACTCGCGATGCGCCGCAATACCCTTGGCCATGTCTCCCCCTAAGTTCTTCGCGACGCGAAAACCTACGATGTTGGAAAACCCAATGCCAAGGCCAGTCGCAACGGCCAGCAAATGAATGATCAATAAAAATTGTGTCAGGCTCATAGTTCAAATTCCCCACTCATTAAACGAATGGCGCTGCCCCCAACACGCACGGCCAAAAGCTTGCCAGATTTCACATCAGCTTCCAAGCGCAAATCTGATGGCCGTCCCATTTCATACCCTTGCTCCAAGTTCCAAATATGAGTGCCGTCTTTAAGGTGTTCGGCGGTGAGAAGTTGGGCCGCCAAAAGCGCTGTAGCCGAACCCGTAGCCGGATCTTCGGGAATACCGCCCGATGGCGCATACATGCGGGCGCGGAAACTGGCATTGGGAGCATCACCGCCACGCGTGTAAATATAGGCAGCATCAACACCACCGATGGGCTGAATAAGCACAGACCAATGAGGCTCACGCACCTGGCTCTTTTCCAAAGCAGCGCGGGTTTTCACCGGCACGTAGAAAAACCGTGGACCACCCTCAAGCGATGCAATGCCATGACCATCAAAACCAATATCATCAGGTGAAAGATTAAGCGCGCGCGCCGTGTCTTCAATGCTTGGCAACTTCACATCCACATGGAACGGAACAACCGGCGCGGTAAATACCCCGGCCCTACCTTTTGATATTTTCACAGGGGTAAGGCCCGCTTTTAATTCAAAGCGTATCTCATCGAGACCACGCAACTCCGCCAGCAATATCGCAGTGCCCAAAGTTGGGTGACCAGCAAAGGGCATTTCTCCGCCTGGAAAAAAGATTCGCATCTTCGCTGTGTTGGCTGGATTATCCGGCGTCATCACGAAAGTCGTTTCGCTCAGATTAAACTCTTTGCAAATAGTTTGCATTTGCTCTGTGGTTAGATGATCGGCATCCAGAACCACCGCCAGCGGATTGCCTGCGAATTTACGATTAGTGAAAACATCTAGCGTATGGAATTTTAATTTCATGATGCGTCACACTATTAACAGCGCAGCGCATCATGCAAGCAAAACATTGTTCCAATTGTATGGTTGAAAGATCACCAGTGCTACTTCAGATTTTTGTCAATCCGCTATAGCCGTCATAAATAAGCTTGAGTGACAAAATGAACAGCGCCACTTCAACCAAACGGAAGAACAGTTTTTCTGGCAACAGTTTGGTAAAATGATAACCCGCAAACGCACCAATCAAAGCCACAGGCGTAAGCCACGCGCACACTTCCAGAGAGGCGAGATTGATTTGCCCAAGCTGCCAATAAGGCGGAAGTTTTAAAAGATTTATGATGGCAAAAACAATTGTGGTTGTTCCAGCATATGTCATTTTATCAAGCTTGAGCGGCAACACATACATTTGGTAGGGCGGCCCGCCAGCATGAGCCACAAAGCTGGTGAAGCCGGTTAAGCTGCCCCAAAACGTTGCCAGCGGAATGTTTTCAGTTGCGGGTTTCACGTCGCGCTTCAGTTTGAGCAGCGCATCAACAAAGAACGAAAGCCCGATAAAACCCACAATCAATTTCACAACATCAGCATTGGTAATAGAAGCTGCTGCCCAGCCAATCAAAATGCCAATCGTGCCGGTGATCACCATCAATTTGATAACGCGCAGATCATAGCTTTTGCGGTACATCCATAAGCCATACCAATCGCTTATGACCAAGAGTGGCAATAACAACCCAGCAGCCACAATAGGTGATGTGACTTGCGCCAGAACTGGCACGCCCAGCACGCCAACGCCAGGCAAGCCACCTTTTGATGCTCCAACTAAGAATGTTGCAATAATGGCAAAAAGCCAAAACCACAAATCAAGATGTATCATTGGGCATCCGGTCCGAGCATGATTTTGGCAAAATCAATCTTGAGAAAATTTGCAATCGCTTCTGTAACAAAATTATGGTCATCACGCTGAGGAATGCCTGAAACCGTAACTGCACCAACCACGCCCGTACCAATAATATGTATCGGAAATCCGCCACCCTCTCTGGCAAAGTCCATCGCAGTTAGGCCGCGGCTGGCATCGAATCCCAAACCACGTTCTTCATATTCGCGGCCCACACGATATGAGCTTTTGTGAAAGCGCATCACGGTGTTAACCTTGCGGCGCACCCAATCAGGATTTTCCGGCGTGGTGCCGGGCATGGCCGCATAAAATAGCGGTCTCGTGCCAATGCGAATATCCATCACCATGGGCAAATTTTTGCGTTCGGCTAGCTCTCGTAGAATTTGGCCCAAAGCCCATGCATCGGCTTCATCAAACTTCGTGAAGCGCAAAATTTCTTCCTGCTTTTTGATGCAGGCAATATCATCGACAAGACTCACTTTATTTTCTCCACCACAGCGTTGGCGCTAGTTTGTCTTAAACCGACCACAAATGCAAAACAGGATTGCGATTAAGTGGAGAAAACTTATATGAAAATTATTGCGACAAGTTTCGGTGTGGTTGTGGCCTTGGGCGGCCCGGCGCTTTCATGCAATGCAGAAAAGGCAACTTATCGCCACATGGAAGACAAGAATTTTACAATTTCTTTCGCCAAGCAAAAGCAGCCAAAAGCTTGGAGTGATATTCAAGCAACCCTGCACACCCCTTCCCGAAAACTGGATTTTGAATTCACAGCATCAAATGGCTATGAAGTGCAGTCCATGGTTTTGTTGACTAAAAGCGTTAAACAAGATCACGATATTGCAATAAGTTTTTTCAATAAAAGCCTCAAATCTCTTGGCCTGCCTGAATCTGGCGAACTCGCACCGCACTATCTTTTCGCAGCGGAACTTGGCCTGTGGCTCTATTATGCGGGGCTTGATCCGCAAGATTATATTCCACCGGGAATGTGGAAGTTGGAAAAATGCGGATGAATTTTTCGTAATGTGTTTGCCGCCTTTCAAACATGATTGAAAGGTAGTAGAGTTGACTTAGATTTATTTTCCAAGGGGCACCCATGATGGCACAATTTATCCGCACTCCAATTTTAGCAGTGGCATTTTTTCTAAGCACTGTTCCGTTTCTGGCGCAGACTGCTGAAGCAAAATCCACCTTCATGGCGGATTGCAGCGCAAAATATAAAGCTGCAAAAGCCGATGGCAGTATTGATGATACCGCCAAGTGGACTGACTTTATGAAAAATCAGTGCAAAGATTTACAAACTGATGCGGCAGCCACACCTGATGCAACGGCCGTGGCAGCACCAGACGCAACGGTTACAAAAACCAAAGCGACCAAGAAAACAGTAGACGCTCCCGCTGATGCTGTGGCAGCCACTCCAAGTGGCAGCTTCATTAAAGATTGCGCTGCTGCTTGGAAGACCATGAAAACCAACAATACGGTTCCAGAAGGTCTCACATGGAAAGCCTTTGTGTCTGGCAAATGTGTGGCAACTCCTGCAGCGGCACCTGTTGAAGCCGCTGCCCCTGATGCAACCTTTATGGAAAAATGCGCGACAGACTGGAAGGCCATGAAGGCCGCATTCACTGTGCCCGAAGGTCTAACTTGGAAGGCTTTTGTAAAAGGCAAATGCGTTGATAAACCTACATCAACAAAAGTTGTTGCCAAGAAAAAGGCCGATGCCCCAGCCACAACAACAGACGCAAGCACCGAAACCTTCATTCAAAAATGTGGCACCGATTGGAAAGCTATGAAGGCTGCTGGCACTGTTCCAGAAGGCCTCACTTGGAAAGCCTTTGTAATCGGAAAATGCGTCGCCAAACCTGCAGGCGCTGCCACAACTGCGGCTGATGATAACAAATCATTTATGAAAAAATGCAGTGATGATTGGAAAGCCATGAAGGCTGGCAACACAGTGCCAGAAGGCCTAACTTGGAGACAGTTCGTATCTGCAAAATGCGTGATTGAAGGTGCAGCACCAACAACAGTTGCAGCCAAGAAAACCAAAAAGAAAGTGGCTATTGAGGAAGTTGCCCCAACTGAGCCAACTGCCGCCTCTGAAATCACACCGGTGAAGCTGGTTGATAAAAATGGCAAAGCTTTCACCGCCGGCCAACTTGCAGCCCATGCCCGCGCCCGCACCTGTGGTGCAAAATGGCGCGCCGAAAAAGCGGCTGGCACATTGGAAGATGGCGCAAAATGGCCGCAATACTGGTCTGCTTGCAACACTGAATTGAAGGCTGCTAGCCAGTAAGACTTGAACAATTTATTTTAAAGGGCTCTGACAGCGGAGCCCTTTTTTATTGTACTTGATCAAACTCAACGCGCGCCGCGCGCACCACATTGTGATTATTCGCCGACCATTGCACCAGCTGCTCCAAGGGTGCCAACAGTGATTTGCCCAAATCAGTCAGCGCATATTCCACGGAGGGCGGCACCGTGGGATAAACTTTACGCGACACATAACCATCGCGCTGCAAGTGGCGCAGCGTTTCGGTGAGCATGCGCTGCGAAATATCGCCAATCTGGCGGCGCAACACACCAAAGCGCACCGGCCCTTCCCGCAGGTTTTGCACCAGCAGCACGCTCCACTTATCGCCAATGCGGTCCAGCACATCACGCACAGGGCAAGCGCCAGTGAGTTCAGGGTTCTGACGATGAAGACGGTGGGGAGAAATCATATGTGGTTCCTTTTAGGTAACTAAGGGCGTTGTAAATGCCCTCTTGCGGGTTTTCTAAAAAATCCTAAATGAGACTTACTCTCAAATAGAGACTAAATCAACAAAGGAATTATCATGTATCTCGTCACCGGCGCATCGGGCCAACTGGGCCAAGCTGTAATCAACCATCTGCTCACCACCTATAAAGTTCCGGCCAACAAAATTATCGCCGTCAGCCGCGATGCGTCCAAGCTCGCAGCGTTAAAAGCAAAGGGCGTAAATGTTCGCGATGGTGATTTTGATGACGAAGCCCACCTCACCAAAGCGTTTGCAGGTGCGACACGCGTGCTTCTGATCAGCACCAGCGCAATGGAGCCCGGCGTGCGTGGCAAGCAACACAAAAATGCCGTGAACGCTGCGGTTAAGGCAGGTGTTTCTCATGTGGTTTACACCTCCATGCCAAATGCTGATAAATCAGCCGTGCTCTTTGCGCCAGATCATGCCGGAACCGAAAAAGCCTTGGCTGATTCAAAGCTTTCGGGTTGGACTGTGCTTCGCAATAACTGGTACGCCGAAAACCTGTTCTTCTCGATTCCACAAGCCTTGGTGTCCAGCACGCAATATTCAGCCGCAGCCCAAGGCAAAACGGCTTATATCGTACGCGATGATTTGGCTCGCGCGGCAGCGGCGGTTCTCAGTTCCGATAAAGATGGCAAAGCAACATACACGCTGTCAGGTGGCAAACAATATACCGTTGATGATGTAGCCAAACTGGTGAGTGCCGCCACGAGCAAACCATTGAATGTGGTTCATGTGCCGATAGAAGGCCTAGTTCAGGGTATGCTCGGCGCAGGCCTGCCTGAGGGTATGGCGAGATTGTTTGCTTCCTTTGATGCAGGCATCGCGCAAGGTGATTTGTCCGGCACCTCCGCCGATTATAAGACGCTCACAGGCACTGAGCCACAAAGCTTTGAAGCATGGGTAAAAGCCAATGCAGCAGCGCTGAGTGTTGCAGCGGCGCATTAACAAAAAAAGGCTGCCCTTCATTGGCGGCCTTTAATTTTCCGAATGTCGAAGCTGAGGACTAACTCCGTGCCTAACCCAGAAGATTGTTTTTAGCAATCCATAGCTTCACTTCGCGTAGTTTTGCACCCAAACGATAACAGTAAATATTTCAGTTAATTAGTTCAACTATAACTTGCCAATGTTGTGACCTTCCCACACAGTGCCTCAACTGAACCCATCAATTAGGGTGATATAATGGTCCTTACCAGCAAACTGGCAGAAAGCTTTGCAATAAACCTTCGCTTTTATTGTAATCAAAAATCTTCCATCGCCCAAGTTTGCAGAGAAACTGAAATACATAGGCAGCAGTTCAATAAATATCTGTCAGGAAGCTCATTCCCAAACGCACATAATCTTTCAAAAATTTGCAGGCACCTAGATATTGCAGCTGAAAAAATGTTTGTAGAAGTTGTCATGGATCGCGGGCTTGCTCAATCTGATCGGAGAAAAATGCAAAGCGCCTACAACCGCGAGACGCAGCTACATAGTAATATTCTTTTACAATCCCGAAATGATGGGTTTAAGAATCTTGGCCGCAACTTATTGAATGAATCTTGTGTTCTTAATGAGGGTTCTTACTATTGCTATTTCCCCTTTTCTGGGCCTGAGAGTTTTTTTCTTCGCACCTATGTACGTGTTTGGAATTGCGACGGGCACGTTCTATTTTCTCGAATAACGAGAATCCGTCAACCTGACGAGAGTGGAAACTTGATCGCCAGAGGCCATCATATCGGAAACGTAGTGCAATCGAAGGATGAAGTGTCATTTATTGGCCATAATAAGCAGCCTCCACATCAGATAAGTCTCATTAATTTAGACTGCAAGAGCACATTCAATGGATATTATTTTGGTCTGGCCATCACCCGAGCGGCAGGAAACTCCATGGCCTGCCGCGTGGCCATGGAATATTTGGGAGCCATTCGACCAAATCGCAAAATCATTGGCGCTTTGGGGGTTGTCCAATCAATAGACAATTCTGTGCCAAAACAAATTCGTCTCGCACTCTCTCAGAAAGAAAATTTCACTCAACATGTCATGTTTCCACCCAGCTCTGACGAGATTTTTGCAAGTCTGGTAAAGTAACAATTGGGCTAATCGCACAAGCTATGTTCGTCCTGCACATTCAGGATATTGCGAAACTCCTGAAAGTCATTCATTTCCTTTAGAATGGACTGCTCAAATGCCGAATAGTATATTTCTTCTGCAAGAAACGTTATTGTCGGCAACTCCGCGCTAATGCTGACAAATCGCATAATCTTCGCAAGGCGTTCAATGAATTTCGCTGCTTCTTTGCGATCAATTCGAACCGACTTGAACATGTCGAGATCCTTGCCAGAAAGCGCGTCCTTCAAATACTGACTTGTCTGAATCACATTCAATTTTTTCGAATGGTGTGTATTCTTCGTTTCTACCTTCTCCATAGATATTTTCGACAGGTGTTGCATGGCATTGTCCTCCTTATTGAGAGAACACCATCACGAATTTAACTCGCTTTGAAAATTTAGCTGGCTCGCTCTATGAAGCGAGCGAATTCGCTTTCAACCTTTGATTGCTATTCAAACAAAATTTAATCTTCTACCTTAAATAGCTGTTTATAGAAACAACAACCTTAAATGGAGAAGATAAAATGAAAAAATCTACCCCCCCGAAGAAGATAACTCTCAAATTGAAACGCGTAAAATCTCCATTCACTGCAGTGAGTGCATGGTTCAATAAAGCTTAACGCCAGTTTTACCGATCCGCCGTGCCATTCGCAGGCGCGGCGGTAGGTTTGAGGTTGTAATTATGTTCCTCCGCTCATCAAAAACCATTGTAGTAATCCCAAATAAACGAACGATAGTGTGTCACGACTATCTTTCGAAAGTATCTATCCAATGCGAAGTTGAAACTCTCTACTGGCTTTCACGCTTCAACATTTGGTCTAGTCCAGAAAAAATAGCCGACGAGCATCCCGACTATGATCGCAAAGATTTAATCCAAAAGTTTTTAGAACTCCAAGAAATTGGCTTACTACAAAAAAAAGGCTCAAAAACTGCAGCTCGAGAAAAACATTTTAGTCGCGATTGGAAGTTTGGACTTTCCTCTGCTATCTTACATTTCACCTGCACAAACAGCACATATATTTCGCTTGAAGAGTCGGCTGTACGCCAAGTCGAAAAACTCAGTGAAGCACCTCCACCTCAACTTTTTAAGCGCAGCAGCCAATTGAAAAATTCGTTTGGTTTTGACAGCATGCCAAGAATAGCAAATCTATTGCGCCTCATGGCAACCCGCCGAACAAATCGTTCGGCACAAAGTATTTCTCTTAATCAAGGCCAGCTGTTGGACTGTTTATTCGCAGGCCTCGGAATTACGTCTTTCACACAAACAGTTGCAGGTACGGTTCCATTAAAAATGACACCTTCGGGCGGAGCACGAAATCCATTTGAAGCATACGTGTTGGTGAAAGATGTCACGGGAATGACACCTGGCTTCTATCACTTTTCGTCGAGCGAATGTGTACTAACAAGAGTACTAAACCCACCAGCTGAACTCTCGTCTACGGTACTCCTTGGTGGACAGAGTTGGGCAGAAGATATGCCCGCAATTGTATTTCTTGTGGCAATGCTCGAAAGAACTATGTGGAAATACCAAGATGACAATGCCTACCGTGTAGTATTAATTGAAGCTGGACATATTGGTCAAAACATCGTTCTAGCAGCGACCGCCCATGGGTTAACAGGGTGCCCAACAGCTGCATTGGCACATCACGAAATTTCAAAGCAACTCAATCTTGACGATATTTTACACAATCCCATCTATGCAATCACATTAAGCTATCCGAAAGCCAGTCCGGACGTAACTCACCTTAATAATGATCTACCAATTGTGCTGCAACGGTGTCTACAAGATCGGGAACAAAATCCTCTCGATTCAAAAAGAAGGCTCCCGCAAAGGAGCCTTCAAAACGTAAATGATATTTGAGCAACCTAATTCCGCGCCTTATCAACCAACTTATTCTTAGCGATCCACGGCATCATTTCGCGGAGCTTCGCGCCTACAGCTTCAATCTGGTGATTGTCATTGTTGCGGCGGATGGCCTTGAACCTTGCAGCACCAGCGCGGTATTCTTGCATCCACTCGGATGTGAACTTGCCAGATTGAATATCGGCAAGCACGCGCTTCATTTCGGCTTTGGTTTCTGAAGTTACGATGCGAGGACCGGTGACATATTCGCCCCATTCGGCAGTGTTCGAGATTGAATAGTTCATGTTGGCAATGCCGCCTTCATAGATCAGGTCTACGATTAGCTTTACTTCATGCAAGCATTCGAAATAGGCCATTTCAGGGGCGTAGCCACCCTCAACCAAAGTTTCAAAGCCAGCGCGGATGAGCTCAACCAAGCCACCACAGAGAACAGCTTGTTCGCCGAACAAATCGGTTTCGCATTCTTCTTTGAATGTGGTTTCAATAACACCAGAGCGTCCACCGCCAACGCCTGAGGCGTAAGACAATGCGAGATCATGGGCATTGCCGGAAGCATCATGGTGAATGGCGATGAGGCATGGAACGCCGCCGCCTTTTTGATATTCGCCGCGCACCGTGTGGCCTGGGCCTTTTGGTGCGATCATCACAACGTCCACTGTTTTCTTTGGTTCAATCAAACCGAAATGCACATTGAGGCCGTGGGCAAAAGCGATTGCAGCGCCATCGCGAATGTTTGGTGCAATGTCGGCTTTGTAAATATCGGCCTGTAATTCATCTGGCGTTGCCATCATCAGCAAATCGCCCCATGCGGCGGCTTCAGCAACTGTCATCACTTTGAGGCCATCGGCTTCGGCCTTGGCGATTGTGGGTGAACCGGCTTTGAGCGCAACTGCGAGGTGCTTGGCGCCAGAATCCTTCAAGTTCAAAGCATGGGCGCGGCCTTGGCTGCCGTAACCGACGATGACGACTTTCTTACCCTTTATTAGATTAACGTCTGCATCCCGATCATAATATACGCGCATGTGAATTGTCCTTGGTTAAAATGTTGGGCTGGGAAATAGCGGGATGGGAGAATTAAGGCAAGGGCGCAGTTAAGCTTTTCGGAATGAGCCAGAGACAACAGCCGCCAGTAGCTTTTGTGCTGGCGGCAAGCGGCTGAGGCTGGCGACCAGATAATCTCGCACCATTGGCAACACAGTGGAGTCCGATTGATAAAACGGCGTGAAAATGAGCGAGAGTGCCTGGTAGAGCTTCACATGATTGCGCCGGGCTTTGGCATAAGACGCTAAAGCTGATACAAGATTTTGGTTTTGCTCCAACGCTTCAGTGAGCGCCATCGCATCCAGCAGGGCCATATTGGCACCCTGCCCCAATTGCGGACTGGTGGAATGGGCACTATCGCCAAGGAAAACAAGGTTCTTGCCATAGGGAAGCGAAAGCGTGTGGTGATCATAATTTGCTAAGGTCAGATGATCGACGCTGGAGATTGGGTGCAAAAGCGGGGCTGTTTCTGGCCAGAGATTTTCGACTTGCTGCTTCCATGACTGGAGGCCAGCAGCTTTCCACGCAGCATAATCGGCGGTTTTCAGGCTCCAGAAAAAAGCAGTTTGCAATTCACCCGTTTCATGTTGTTTGCCAATGGGCAGCACGCCAGACATGATGGATGCGCGGAAATATCGCTGCTCTAAAGCGTGATCGTCAAATCGAGCATCTGGCCATGGCAAGCTAGCCCACACAGCGCCATAAGGCATCTTGCGGCGATAATCTGGACCAGAAGCAAAGGGGATTAGGGGCGACCTTGAACCTAACGCATCAATAATCAGATCAAATGGGCCATGCCTTTCACTTTCATTTGAAATCACATATTTATCATCTATAGCATTTATTTTACTATTATTAATGACGTTCTTACCACTCAACTTTAACTGATCATGCAACACATTGAATAGGCCAGCGCGATGCACAGCGAGTCCGCGCAACCTGCCCAAAGCCTCATACCGCACATCCAAGACCACGCGTTCGGCCGCTTTGCCGTAGAGCCTGTCAATCCGCGCGCCCAGACTCCGCATCCGCTCACCCACGCCAAGCCAATCCAAAACCGCCAAGCCGGTGGGTTGCAGGATAAGACCTGAACCTAAAGGTCTAGGGGTGTCAAACTGATCAAAAATGGAAATATTATGCCCAGCGCGATCCAACGCGATTGCCGCAGCAAGACCCGCAGGCCCTGCCCCGCAAATGGCAATCTCTAATCGTCTCACGATTTAAATATCATCAATGGCCTCACGGAACAGATGCACGGTTTTTTCCATTCCAAACATCATGGCATCGGCGATGATGGCGTGGCCGATGGAGACTTCTTTGAGGTTTGGCAATGCCGCCACAAGCCGTGGTAAGTTTTCGCGTGTCAAATCATGGCCCGCATTTAAATCAATGCCAACGGCTGCCGCAGCTTTGCCCGTGGCCACCACCTTGGCAAATTCTGCCAGCATTGTTGCTTCATCAACTGCGCCACCATAGGGGCCAGTAAAAATCTCAATCCGATCTGCGCCCATTTTCTTGGCAAGTGATGGCAGAGCTGGATCAGGATCAACAAACAGCGCCACCCGCATGCCGCCCGCCTTCAAGCGCTGAATGATGGGCGGCAGAAGGTTGCCAGACTTCGACAAGTCCCAGCCATGATCTGATGTGCTTTGTCCCGGCACATCTGGCACCAAGGTCACTTGATCAGGCTTGTTCGCTTCAACCAATTGTAAGAAGTGCTCATCGGGATACCCCTCGATATTATATTCGCAACGCTTAAATTCCTCGCGCAGAAGTTCGCGCAGCACTGCCACATCGGCAAAACGAATATGGCGCTCATCAGGGCGCGGATGCACGGTGAGGCCCACCGCCCCTGCCCGCAAAGCTACCCGCCCAAGCTCCGCCAAATCCGGCCACGGCACATGGCGGCGGTTGCGCAAATAAGCGATGGCATTGACGTTGACGGAGAGTTTGCAGGACATGAATCGCACTATGCCATGAATTCACTGCCACGCCATGTGCCAGTTTTGCGCAATACAAGTGGTACAATGGACTGCTGTTTGCATGATGCAGAATTAAGTGTAACTTTCCATCATGGGGGCTTAATTCGGGTGGGAGATTCTTATGAATAATCTTGGACGCAATTACGTTTTGGTAGGCCTCGTTTGGCTCATTTGTGGCATGGCCTTCGGCATCTATATGGGCATGACCCAGCAAATGAACTTCGCCAACACGCATGCTCACGCCAATCTTGTAGGCTTTGTGGCATCAGTGTTGTTTGGCTTGCTGCATGTTAATTTTCCAACGCTCAAAAGCTCACGCATCGCTGGCTGGCAATTTATCATTTATGAAGTGGGCGCTGTGCTGTTGGTTGCAGGCAAAGGCCAAGTGGATGCCGGAGGATCAGACATGCTGGTGCGCGTGGGCGCATTAGTGGTGATCATCGGTGCCGCCATGATGCTCTATATGTTTGCGAAGAAGACGGCTTAACGAAAATAGGGACCTCATCCGGCGCGTTGCGCCACCTTCTCCATAGGAGAAGGGTGAAGTTAGACTTATGCCCTTCTCCTTTGGAGAAGGTGGCCGAAGGCCGGATGAGGTC
>JANLPA010000060.1:0-37972 GCA_031366855.1 Hyphomicrobiales bacterium
AGCTTGCCAGATGCAGTCATTTTAAACCGCTTCTTGCAAGACGACTTCGTCTTCATTTTGGGCATTTTGCTTAAGTCCTTGTAGTTATAGCATTAAAATAGCCGCCATGGCATGCCCTAACAGGCCAGGCGACGTGAAACCTCCGCAGTTAAGTGGAAGTAAGCTGGATAAAGCAGAATTGGGCAGGAAAGGCAAGCCTATCTGCTCCCTCACACCCTGAGGTGCCCTGCAAAGCAGGGCCTCGAAGGGCGGCTTGAAGTCTAGCTATGCTTCGAGGCGAGCTTACGCTCGCGCCTCAGCATGATGGATGGGTTACACCTTCTCCCACTTCTTGCTCTTCTCGCTTTTAAAGAACGCATCGATGATTTTCATATTTTGAATGGCGTCATCAACACCCCAAGCGGGTTTCTTCTTGGCGCGGATGGCTTTGCCGAAGGCTTCGGCTTGCAACTGGTATTGATCAGACACTGGATATGAAATCCACTCACCCATATTCATCTCCATTTTTTGGATGAAAATGCGGTTGGGTTGATCTGGCGGGGCGTTGAAGGGGATTTCGATTTCAATGCGGCCCTTTGTGCCCAGAATATGCACGCGTTGATAAGGGGCGGCTTGGGTTGAAATGGTGAAGCTCAAATGTCGGCCCTTGCCAAAATCAGCAAGGCCACCAGCGGTGCGGTCCGTTTTGAATTTTGGGTCACGGTCCACCACGGCTGTCACACGCTTGGGCTCAGCGTCAAAAATATAGCGGGCGATGGTGATGGGGTAACAGCCAATATCCAGCATGCCACCGCCACCAATATCAGCCATGTTGCGCACATTTTTGGGATCACGTAGGAAATAGCTAAACAGGCATTGAATGGCCACCACATCGCCAATCTCGCCCGCTTTCACGCGCTTTCTCGCATCAATCCATTGCAGGTTGTGGCGCACCATAAAGGCTTCAGCGATAAACACGTTCTTGGGCGCTTTCTTCAGAAGTTTGGCTTCCTTGGCGGTAATCGCAATTGGCTTTTCACACAGCACATGCTTGCCAGCTTTGGCGGCTTGCAAAGTTAATGGCACATGCAAATGATTGGGCAGCGGATTGTAAATCGCTTCAATTTCAGGATCAGCCAGAAGTTCTTCATAAGAACCGTAAGCCTTGGCAATGCCCAGCTCAGCCGCAGCAGCCTTGGCCTTTTTCAAATTACGTGACGCTATGGCCACCACCTGAATATCGGCACTTTTCATCATGCCCGGGGTTACTTTTTTCATGCCGATATTGGCGGTGGAGAGAATGCCCCATTTCACTGGTTTCGTCATTTTCGGTCCCTTTTTGTTGAATTCATTATGAATCATTTGAAGCGAAAAAGGTAGAGTGTCGTTTGTGAGTTACCATGTGACGGAATTTAGTTGAGTTTTGCTCACCAATTTGGTCCACTGCATGTATTGGCGAAGCCTGTGCCATAGAAAATGGGCGCGCAAACACAGATCATTTAAGGAAACGAAACAATGACATTTAAATCACTCATCGCAGGTTTTGGCCTGCTCGCACTTTCCAGCACAGCCTATGCTGGCGACGCTGAATCCTGCAAAACCGTTCGCCTCTCGGATGTGGGCTGGACTGATATTACCGCAATCACTGCCATGACCTCGGCCATTTTGGAACCCATGGGCTATGTGGGAGACATTAAGCAGCTTGCTGTGCCAGTCACATTTGCATCAATGAAGTCGAAAGACATTGATGTGTTCCTGGGCAACTGGATGCCATCAATGGAAAATGACATTAAGGCTTATCGTGAAGATGGTTCAATTGAAACACTAGGTGCCAATCTTGAAGGGGCAAAATACACCCTCGCCGTAAACCAAGAAATCTACGATGCTGGTCTTCATGATTTTGCTGATATCGCGAAATTTAAAGATCGTCTTGGCGGAAAAATTTATGGCATTGAGCCAGGCAATGACGGCAACCGTCTCGTGCTCGACGCTATCAAAGATCCCAAATTCAAGATGGATGGTTTTGAACTCGTAGAAAGTTCCGAAGCTGGCATGATGGCTCAAGTGGCAAAGAGCACCGGTGCTGGCAAAGATATTGTGTTCCTAGGCTGGGCCCCACACCCAATGAACGCTAACTTCAAAATTCAATATCTCACCGGTGGTGACGATTTGTTTGGGCCAAATTTTGGCGGTGCTAATGTTTATACCACAGTGCGCCAAGGTTATGTGGCTGAATGCCCCAATGCTGGAAAAATGATTTCCAATTTAAAGTTCACCATGGATATGGAAAACAAGGTGATGGGTGAAATCTTGAACAATTCCGCTGATCCAAAAGCGGCAGCCCTTGCATGGGTAAAAGCCAATCCAGATGCACTCATCGCTTGGTTAGATGGTGTGACCACATTCGACGGTTCAGGCCCAGCGCTTGATGCTGTGAAGAAAGGTCTGGGACTTTAATCACTTTGAGTGGTCTGCCTTCTCCCCTTGCGGGAGAAGGTGGATCGCGCCTCTTTCTAGCGCGAGACGGATGAGGGGTATCTGTCAGCGAGTCCATTTGTTACCATCCCCCTCATCCGGCCTTCGGCCACCTTCTCCAGCGAGGGGAGAAGGGTGAAGTGAATGGAAAGCCTGCACCATGGAACAAATCGTCAAACTGATCACCGATAATAAAATTCCAGTTGGTCCCATCGGCAAACAGTTCTTTGCCTTCCTCACCACAAATTTCAGTACATTCTTTGATACGCTTGCTAATGGCCTCACATTTTTGCTTGAAGGTATGGCGAACATTCTTCTCTGGTTCCCGCCGCTCATTCTCATCGCTGCAATTGTAGCGCTCGCGTTCTATCTGCAAAAATCTTGGAAACTGGCTTTGGGCGTGTTGCTCGGTCTTCTGTTCATTCTCAATCAAGGCCTGTGGAAGCAAACTGTAGAAACCATCGTTCTCGTGTGCGCGGCGGCCAGCATGTCCATGCTCATTGGTGTGCCGCTTGGCATCTGGGCAGCACACAATCCGCGCGTTTATAAATTCATGTTGCCCGTGCTTGATCTTATGCAAACCATGCCAACATTCGTTTATCTCATTCCGGTTTTAATTTTGTTTGGCTTAGGCGTGGCACCCGGCTTGATCGTGACCGTAATCTTTGCCGCCCCCGCCCCCATCCGCCTCACCCATCTTGGTATCACGTCAGTGCCGCGACCACTCATTGAAGCAGGCGAAGCTTTTGGCGCAACCAAGCGGCAACTTCTGTGGAAGGTGGAATTACCATCAGCACTGCCCACCATCATGGCAGGCCTTACCCAATGTATCATGCTTTCGCTTTCAATGGTGGTGATCGGGGCTTTGATCGGGGCCAATGGTTTGGGCTCGCCAGTGGTGCGTGCGCTCAACTCACTTAACATTCCGCTGGGTATTGAAGCTGGCCTCGCCATAGTGGTGCTTGCCATCATCATTGACCGCATGTGCCGCGTTGGCCAAGGAGCCAAATCATGAGCACAGCCGTAGAATTCAAAAATGTTGATATCATGTTCGGCAAGGACACGCGCGAAGCCTTAGCTTTGCTTGATGCTGGCAAAGACCGTACTGAGATTTTAGCAAAGACCGGCTCTGTGCTGGGCTGTGCTGGTGCAAGCCTTGTCGTGAAGGAAGGCGAAATCTCAGTGCTCATGGGTCTTTCGGGATCAGGAAAATCCACACTGCTCCGCGCCGTGAATGGCCTCAACAAAGTTACCCGTGGTTCTGTGCTGGTGCGTAACGGCGACAAGATGGTTGATGTTGTCACCTGCGATGAAGCCACATTGCGCCATTTGCGCCAAGGCCAAGTGGCCATGGTGTTCCAACAATTTGCACTGCTGCCATGGCGCACTGTGGCCGAAAATGTTGGCTTTGGTTTAGAGCTTGCAGGCGTTTCCGATGAAGAGCGCAAAGCCCGTGTAGATAAACAATTGAAACTTGTGGGCCTTGATCAATGGTCCAAGAAATTTGCCCATGAGCTATCAGGCGGAATGCAGCAACGCGTGGGGCTTGCCCGTGCCTTTGCCACTGAAGCGCCAATTCTGCTGATGGATGAGCCCTTCTCAGCTCTGGACCCACTGATCCGCACCAAGTTGCAAGATGAACTTTTGCAACTGCAAAAATCGCTGAAGAAAACCATCGTCTTCGTCAGCCATGATCTCGAAGAGGCGCTCAAGATCGGCAACACCATCACCATTATGGAAGGTGGCCGCATTGTGCAATCGGGTCGCCCTGAAGATATCGTGTTGCGTCCCGCCAATGATTATGTGCGCGAATTTATCGCCAACGTAAATCCGCTCTCGGTTCTTACCGCGTGGAATGTGATGCGCGGGCCTCACGAATTGGAGAAAGACAAAGGCGGTTGGATTTGGCTCGACCGTCGCAAAACTACGCGCTTTAAGTTGGGCAAAGATAATAAAGTGACCGTGGTCGAACGCGATGGCGAGAAAGCCAGTTGGGTGTCCTGTGCTGATGCCGAAAACACGCAAGACGCAAAATCAAAACCAGTATTCTGGGCAACCCCTGGCACCAGTTTAAAAACCGTCATGCTCGCCATGCATAAATCCGAAACTGCACCAGTGGCACTGTTCAATGACGATAACAGTTTTGCTGGTGCAATTGGCGTGAAGGACGTGTTGCGCGCTGTTCTTAAACGCGCAGAATAACTACTGTATTGGCGTCAATGTTTCTGTGCCTGCGCCACCATTGCCAGCAATCGTCCACAGACCACTCAGCACGCCATTAGCCCCAACTTTATATATGACGAGACCAACATCATTGCCAATTTGATAGCCCGCCGCAAAACTATCATCATTACGCATGCAAATGCCTTTTGATGTGGTGGGCCCTGTTGCCCATTCAATGTCGCATGTAGTTTCTGAAGTTAGAGTTATCGTCGCTTCACCATCATATGTGGTGCCATTGATATTGGTGCCCTCAACTTTGTAATGACCACCAATTGATTGCGCACTGACAGGTGTCGCAGCAGCGCAGGCAAATATTGCCAAAGCGATAAATTTTTTCATGTAAATCTCCGATTCAAAGCACCCCAGCAAATCATTAGTAACCGGCAAATTACGTGAAAGCAATTCCGGAAGAAAGCGCAGGTGCACCCAAATGTGCTGCAACGCTTTGCCCAATATCAGCAAAACAATCGCGCTTGCCAATCCCAAATTTCTGATTGCACAAAATCGGAATGGCTTCGCGCGTGTGATCAGTGCCTTTCCATGTGGGGTCATTGCCATGATCGGCCGTGATGATCAGCAGATCATCAGGTTTTAATTTTACTAGAACGTCTGGCAACATCGCATCAAATCTTTCGAGTGCTCGCCCATAACCTTCGACATCGCGCCTGTGGCCATACTCCGTGTCGAACTCAACGAAATTGGTCATTAGAAATCCACCATCGGCGAGATCGTCCATGTGGCGCAAAGTTTCAGCCATCAAAGCCGCATTGCCCGAAGCCTTAAATTCCTTGCCTGTTCCCGAGTGGGCGTAAATGTCACCAATTTTTCCAACTGAAATCACCTCACGCCCAGCTTTAGTCAAAACATCCAGCAGAGTTGGCGATGGCGGTAGCACCGCAAAATCTTTGCGGTTTGCTGTGCGCGCAAAATTGGCAGCAGCGGTTCCCAAAAATGGCCGGGCAATAACGCGACCAATATTCATTTCATAAGTCAGTTCACGCGCCACTTTGCACACATCATAAAGCCGCTGTAGCCCAAAAGATTCTTCATGCGCTGCAATCTGAATAACTGAATCAGCAGAGGTGTACATAATGGGCTTGCCACTGCGCACATGCTCTTCACCAAAATCCTCAATCACTTGAGTTCCCGAAGCGTGACAAAGTGCAAGCAGTCCCGGCAAATTGCAGCGCTTGATAATCTCATCCATCAAGCTTTGTGGGAATGCCGGAATGGTGTGTGGAAAATAACCCCACGCAAATTGCAACGGCACACCCGCCATTTCCCAGTGGCCGGTGATTGTATCTTTGCCTTGCGAAACCTCAGTAGCAAAACCCCATGAGCCGTGAGTGGCAGCACCAGCATCAAGACCATGCGCCGAACCACTCGCGGCCTTCACGGCTTTGGCCAATCCCAATGCCGTGAGATTGGGAACATGAAGGTTCATGTGGTCCGAAATATGCCCAACTGTATTGGAACCTTCATCACCAAAACTTGCAGCATCTGGCGCACCGCCAATGCCCACTGAGTCCATCACAAACAGAAATGCCCGGTTCATGCGGTGACGCGCTCCAGAATGGGTGGCCACGATTCAGCCCCTTCGCCAATCACATAGGCTTCCCGAATAATTTGGGCAGCCCGCTCAAAACTTTGTTCATCCCGCGCATGCGCCATACACAAGGGCGATTCAAAATCACTGCGAAAATTCTTTCCTAAAATATGTGATAGCCCAACTGCGTGATCAATTTTGTCGGAAGCAACCCTGCGCCCGCCGCCAAGCTCAATCACCGCAAGCCCAAGCTGGCGCGTGGCAAGCGAAGTCACCAAGCCTTCAGCATCTGAATAGACGGCTCGAATGATGGGCGCAGGTGCCAGATAAGATTCTGGCCGCCCCATAAAATCTTTGGGACCACCAAGGGCTGCCACCATGCGGGCAAAAATTTCAGCAGGCTTTCCCGATGAAAGCACAGCAGCCAGTTTTGATTCACCTTCTTCCAAACTTGCAACAAGGCCGGTGGAGAGCAAAAGTTCAGCACCCAAAGCATTTAAGATTTTTTCAAGGCGGCTATTGGTCAAAGTGCCATTGAGATAATGGGCCGCGTGCAGCACTTCCAAAGCATTGCCCGCACTGTGGGCCAAGGCCTCATCCATGTCTGTGATGAGGGCTGTTGTTTTTAATCCCGCACCATTGGCAACACTGACCAAAGATTTGGCGAGAGCCACTGCATCCTCGCGGCTCTCCATAAACGCGCCAGAGCCCACTTTCACATCCATCACCAAATGCTCCAAGCCCGCCGCCAATTTTTTGGAAAGAATAGAGGCTGTGATGAGTGGCACTGATTCCACCGTCGCCGTCACATCGCGAATGCCATAGAGCCGCTTATCAGCAGGCGCCAGATCAGCTGTCTGCCCAATAATGGCGCAGCCAACTTCACGAGTCACTTTGCGAAAGAGTGTAAGATCAGGGGCAGTGTTATATCCCGGAATAGAATCAAGCTTATCTAAAGTGCCACCCGTGTGGCCAAGGCCTCGGCCAGAAATCATTGGCACATAACAACCACAGGCAGCTAACATAGGTGCAAGCATCAATGAGATATTATCGCCAATGCCACCCGTTGAATGCTTATCAACCACAGGCCCCGGTAAATCCCATTTCAGCACCGTGCCGGAATCGCGCATGGCTAAAGTCAGCCCCACAGCTTCATCAGCACTCATGCCCTTGAAAAAAACCGCCATGGCAAAGGCGGCCACTTGACCTTCGGATACGGAACCGTTGGTCAGGCCTGTGATGAAGTCTTTCACCTCCGAGCTTGTGAGTGCGCGGCCATCGCGTTTGGCGCGAATAACTTCCTGCGGCAGCACTATTTCATGTCCTTGAAGAAGCGCGTGAGCAGCTTTTGCATGTTGCCTGCTGCCTTGGCTCCTTCACGCTTGGTTTCTTCATGGGAAGGTGATGCGCCCTTAATGCCAGCTGCCAAATTAGTGATGATGGAAACAGCCACCACCCTCATGCCCAAGCTGCGCGCGATAATGGTTTCAGGTGCTGTCGACATGCCAACCGCCGTGCCACCAATAATTTGCATCATGCGAATTTCCGCAGGTGTTTCAAATGACGGACCAGAATACCAACAATAAACCCCTTGCTTCAGCGCTAACTTTTCTTTTTTTGCCGCCGCCAACAGTGCTTTGCGCAAGTCTGCATCATAAGCATTGGTCATAGACACAAAATTTTCATCACCATGTTGGCCGACCAACGGGTTCATGCCCGCACAATTGATATGGTCAGTCAGAACCATCAGGGAGCCGGGCTTCATTGACGCTTTCAATGATCCCGCCGCATTGGTTAGAACTAGAGTTTCAATGCCAGCTGCTTTTAACTGATCCAATGCTGGTCGCATCACGCCAGCATTACCACTTTCATATGGGTGCGCTCGACCTGCCAACACTGCCACTTCTTTGCTGCCAATTTTCCCAACATAAAATTTTCCGGCATGTCCAGAAATTTTAGGCACTGGAAATCCTTGAAGCTCCGTGTACGGAATAATTAATGGGTCCTGCACAGCATCCACAACAGACCCCAATGCCGACCCTAAGATGATCGCAATTTTCGGCGCGCGGCCCTGAAGTTTAGATTTTAGGTCACTCATAATAAATTCTCCGGCCCAAATGAAGCAGGCAACAATTCATCCAGTGTGTAAGTGCGGATCAATGCACCTTGTTCCGTGCAGCAATGAATTTTTACATCACTCTTGGCAAATTCGCGGATTTTTTGGCGGCAACCTCCACATGGCGTGCACAATGCATCACCATTGCCCAGCACCGCAACTTCAGCAATGTGTTTTCCTCCAGCCATAATCAAATGCGAAATGGCCGAACATTCTGCACACCAACCCTGCGGATAAGCGGCATTTTCCATATTGGCCCCGCCGTGGATGCGCCCGAATTCATCGCGCATCGCAGCGCCCACATAGAACTTTGAATAAGGCGCGTGGGCCTTTGCCCTTGCGGCTTTTGCAGCTTCAATCAGATCAAGCATCATCTATCCTTTGTATAAGGAATGCCAGCAGCGCGTGGCGGAATGGATTTGCCAATGAAGCCAGCCAGCAAAATCACCGTCATAATATAGGGCAGGGCATTGAAGAACTGCACGGGAATTTCAACACCGAGCAAATGCCCACCTTGCATGAAATTGGCAATGGCTTGCAAAAAGCCAAATAACAAACACGCATAGAGCGCAGGCCATGCGCGCCAATTGGCGAAGATCAAAGCGGTTAGCGCCATGAAGCCACGCCCTGCCGACATATCGCGCACAAAGCTGGCTGAGAGTGACGTGGATAAATAAGCGCCAGCAATGCCACACAAAACACCAGCAATAATCACCGCTTGATAGCGCAGTTTAGAAACTGAAATTCCAGCCGTATCCACCGCATGCGGGTTCTCGCCCACAGCCCGAAGACGCAAACCAAATCGTGTTTTTGCCAAAGCCCAAGCAGTTAAAGGCACCATGGCGATGGCCACATAAGTGAGGATAGAATGGTCCAGAATAATTTTAGAGAGCGGGCCAATCATCGGCGTAGAAAAAAGACTTTCACGTCCCGGAAAATCAATCGATAAAAATCGCGAACTCGCATCAAGTGCAGGCGTGCGCCCACCTTGCTTATACCAACTGTTGCCAATCACCACGCAAAGCCCTGCTGCCAGCATATTAATGGCAACACCTGACACCACTTGATTGCCGCGCTGGCTGATTGAAGCATAGCCATGGACCAGCGACATGAGAACTGAAATCATAATTGCAAAAATGAGGCCCATCCAAGCCGAGCCAAAATATGAGGCTGCCACCGCCGCAGCAAAGGCTCCCACCAACATCTTGCCTTCCAAGCCAATATCCACAATGCCAGAACGCTCGCTCCACAGGCCCGCCAAACAAGCGAGGATGAGCGGCACCGACATGCGAATGGTGGAACTTAAAATTTCAGGCAACAAGGATAAATCCATTTAATCCTCCGCCGTAAAAAACAGAGCCGATAGATAGGGCCGGAACGCATTTTCAAGCGCCCCCATAAACAGAATAACCAAACCTTGAATCACCACAATCATATCGCGCGAGATGGTTTGAATTTCAAAAGAAAGCTCGGTTCCGCCTTGATAGAGTAAGCCAAATAACAACGCGGCGAGAACAATGCCAATAGGGTGAGAGCGGCCCATCAGCGCCACAGCAATACCCACAAAACCAGCCCCACCAGCAAAGTCTAAAAGCAAGCGGTGCTGCACGCCCAGAATTTCATTGAAAGCCAAAAGCCCTGCAAGCCCACCAGAAATGGCCATGGCAATCATAATAATTCGGGCGGGTTTTATCCCAGCATAAATTGCGGCATCGCTATTGGCTCCCACGGTGCGAATTTCATAGCCTAGCTTGGTACGCCATAAAAGATACCAAACCAAATAAGCAGCAAGCAGTGCCAAGAGAACCACAGGGTTTAAAGGCGATGATGGCAGCTTCATGCCAATCATGCGGCCGATCTCGCGGAAACTAAAAATATAGGCGTCATCAATAGCGCGGCTTTCCACTGCCATTTTGCCTGTGGGGCGAAACACATTGTTGATCAGATAAACCATCAAGCTCGACGCGATAAAGTTGAACATAATGGTCGTGATCACAATGTGGCTGCCGCGCTTGGCTTGCAAATAACCGGGCACCCAACCCCACAAAGCCCCTATTAAGATGCTGCCGATGAGGGCAATCAAAATGGTTATGGGTTGTGACGCAGCACTTGGCAAAACCGTGGCCAGACCTGCGCCTAGCAACAACCCAGGCGTCGCCGCACCAAGCCCAGCTGTATAAGCTTGGCCTTCGCCACCAATGTTAAACAAGCCAGCATGAAACGCCACCGCCACGGCAAGGCCTGTGAAGATAAAATTCGTGGCGTAATAGAAAATATAAAACCACCCCTTGAGAGAACCCAAAGCACCATGCAGCATGAAGCCCAAAGCTTGGAATGGATTTTCACCGATGATCACGACAACGAGGCCAGAAATCACCAGCGCAATCATCAAATTGAGCAACGGAATAATTCCCACATCAACCCACGTTGGCAACTCACCGCGCGCACTCATTCCGCAGCCTCCCTCACAACACCTGCCATCAACAATCCGCATTCGCGCTCATCGGCGGAAGCATCGAGTTCGCCCATCACCCGGCCAGCAAACATTACAAGGATACGATCAGACAGCGATCGAATTTCATCAAGTTCCACCGACACCAACAAAATCGCTTTGCCCATATCGCGCAATTGAATGAGGCGTTTGTGGATGAACTCAATCGCGCCAATATCAACACCGCGTGTCGGTTGGCCCACAATCAAGAGATCGGGATTAGAGCCAATCTCGCGCGCCAAAATAAGTTTTTGCTGATTGCCGCCGGAAAACTTGGCGGATTTCAAAAGCGGGTTGGCAGGCCGCACATCAAATTCTTCCATCTGCTTGCGGCAGCGTTCAATCACAGCATTACGATTAAGATGATAAGAGCTGCCAAGCTTCTCATCATTTTGCCAGCCGAGAATTGCAGATTCGGCAGCGCTAAAAGATGTGATCAAGCCTCGATGTTGGCGGTCTTCCGGTACATGTGCCATGCCACGCCTTCGCAATTCTGAGGGGTCATTGAGAGCGGTAATATCTTCGCCCTCAAATAGCACGGTGCCTGAGGTAGCCTTGGCAATGCCTGTGATCACATCAAGCAATTCTGATTGTCCATTGCCAGAGACACCAGCAATGCCAACAATTTCACCCTTGCGCACGGTGAATGAAACACCATCCACACGCGGCGTTCCTTTGCGGTCGCGCCACACCAAGTCTTTAACTTCGAGAACAACCTCGCCCGGATTGGCCTTGCCCTTTTCAACATGCAACAGCACGCGCCTGCCCACCATAAGTTCGGCTAATTCTTCCACTGAAGTTTTTTTTGTTTCTTTGGTCGCCACCATTTCACCGCGCCGCATGACGGACACATGATCGGTGATCGCCATAATCTCACGCAGCTTATGCGTAATCAAAATGACGGTTTTGCCTTGGTCACGCAAAACCTTCAAAATGCGAAAGAGATGATCAGCCTCATCAGGGGTGAGAACGCCTGTGGGTTCATCCAAGATGAGAACATCAGCACCTTTATAAAGTGCTTTCAAAATTTCCACACGCTGCTGCAAGCCAACAGGCAGCTCCCCCACAATCGCATCAGGGTCAACATCCAGCTCATATTCATCAGCAAGGCGTTTCAATTCCGCCCGCGCTTTGGCCAGAGCCGGGCCAATAAGTGCGCCACCTTCGACCCCCAGAATCACATTTTCTAAAACAGTAAAAGGATCAACCAACATAAAATGCTGGTGCACCATGCCCACGCCCAGAGCAATTGCATCGGTGGAGGATTTAATTTTAACGGGCTTGCCCTGAACTTTAATCTCGCCTTTATCGGCGGCATAAAATCCAAATAGGATTGACATCAAAGTCGATTTGCCCGCCCCATTTTCTCCGATAATGCCGTGGATCGAGGCTTTCGCAATCGACAAAGACACATCATTGTTGGCGTGTACGGCACCAAAGCGTTTGTCGATTCCAATGAGTTCGATGGCTGGGGTAGCGGACATTGTGGACCTTGAGCTTGCGGCGCACGCTTCGAGGCTTTGCACCGCAAAGCACCTCAGCGTGAGGGCTTAATAAAACGCCTCACCCTGAGGTGCCGCAGAGCGGCCTCGAAGGGCGAGGCGTTATCACTCAGTTCTTATTCAACCGGGCACTTGCTGTCGGCCATATAGTCATGCACTTCCAGCTTGCCAGCAATGATGTCGGCCTTTGCAGCCTCAACCTTTGCCGTCATATCAGCAGTGAACAAAGCTTTGTTGTTATCATCCATGGCATAGTCAACGCCTGCTTCTTTCAAACCAAGAGCTTGAATGCCGGGTTTAAAGCCAGCAACGCCGCCCTTCATGGTGTTGTAAACAGCAACGTCAACACGCTTCATCATGGAGGTGAGAACCTTGCCGGGATGCAGATAATTTTGGTTGGCATCAACGCCGATTGAAAGCGCACCACCATCAGCGGCAGCTTGCAACACACCAAGACCAGTGGCACCTGCGGCCGCGTAAACAACGTCTGCACCCTTGGCCATTTGGCCTTTGGTGATTTCACCACCCTTAACCGGGTCGTTCCATGCAGCACCCGTATCACCAGTCATGTTCTGGAAAACAGTTGCGTCTTTGTTTGCAGCTTTAACGCCTTGCGCATAGCCACAACCAAAACGGCGGATCAATGGAATGTCCATGCCGCCAACAAAGCCAACCTTACCAGATTTAGAAGCAAGTGCTGCGGCCATGCCAACGAGATAGGAACCTTCCTGTTCTTTGAATACGATGGATGCAACATTTGGCAAATCAACAACCATATCAACGATTGCAAATTTCAGCTCAGGATATTCCTTGGCCACTTTTTCAACTGCGGCAGCTTGCGAAAAGCCAGCAGCAATGATGGGGGAATAGCCTTTATCAGCGAAGTTGCGGATGGCTTCTTCGCGTTGTGCTTCATTGGCGATTTCAAATTCACCATATGCAATGCCAGATTCAGTTTTGAATTTTTCGGCACCATTGAACATTGATTCATTGAACGACTTATCGAACTTACCACCAATGTCGAAAACAATGGCAGGGCCGCTGGCTGAACCGCCTGCCATTTGTGTGTTTTGCTTGTACCACCATACTCCGCCAATCACGACAGCTACGATAGCAACACCAGCTAAAAGTTTTTTTGTATCCATAAGTAAACGCTCCCTGATTTTTGACCGGCTGATCAAGCCTTGGGGCACTTGACGCCAAATTCGTCCTTTTTGCAAGCGGGATGCAAGACTTGAAAAGACATTTAATCATCCACATATCTCATTCACGAGTTTAAGGAGACGGTAATGGACAAGTTAGCAAAACCAGTAATTAGCAGTGCCGAGCTTGCCCATTTAGGCGGCGGCATATTGGGCTATGTGCGCAAGATTGAGGCAGCAGCGGCAGCCAAACTGGTTGGCAATCAACTTAACCTGCCTCCTAATGCTGAACTCTTCTGCCTTTACAACGCCAGTGGTGCGCCGATCTCAATTTCTCAGAACTATCAAGCAGCCATCGGCAGTGCGATAGAACATGAATTGATCGCAGCGAGTGTCCATTAAGCAGCAGCAGTAATCGAGGCAACGGGTTCGGTCAAAATAGCATAAAGCCCCTGCGCCGTTTCAGTGCCGCGCAGTTTTTTCATGGTGTCGGATTCACGCAGCAGCCGCGAAATGCGTGCTAAGGCTTTCAGATGGTCAGCCCCCGCTTGGTCTGGGGATAGCAAAGCAAACACCAAATCAACCGGTTCACCATCCACACTGTCATAAGCAATGGGTGATGATAGCCTCGCAAACAAACCATAAACCCGCGTGATGTTGGGCAAGCGGCCATGTGGGATAGCAATGCCTTGACCAAGGCCAGTGGAGCCTAGTTTTTCGCGGGTGAGCAGTGATTCAAAAACAATACGGTGATCAACAGCCACAATCGGGGCCATGGCTTGCGCCAAGTCTTGCAGCAAGTGTTTTTTGTTCTGGGCTTTAAGCTGCGGGATAACTGCTTGCGCACTGATAATTTCAGCAAGGTTCATCTGATTTAACTTTCAGCTTCAAGCAGAATTTGCAACAAGATTAGCGCGTGGGTCAAGCCAGCCAATATTACCATCAGGCCGCCGATACACCACATTCAACCGGCCTTCTTTGCTGTTATGGAACAGCACAAATGGTGTGGTTGAAATATCAAGTTGCATCACAGCTTCACCCACAGAAAGTTGCGGGATCACTGTTGAAGTTTCAGCAATCACGGGTGCATGCAGGCCTTCCGGCTCATCGCCCTCATGCTCTTCATATTGGATAACATATTTTGCTGCTTCGCGCGGTTCACGCGCTTCGCGTGGATTGCGGTGATGGTCCTTCAGGCGTTGCTTATATTTTTTAAGCTGTTTTTCCAAATGTGCCAAAGCACCATCGGCACTGCTCATTGCAGCACTATCTTCGGCGTGGGCTTGCAACACCAAGCCAGTGGCCAAATGAATTGTGCAATCTGTGAGGAAAAGATTTCGGCGTTTTTCTAAAACAACATTGCCATGCACGGTGCCTTCAAAAAAGCGCTCGCGTAATGATTGAAGCTTGTTTTCAATGTGGGTGCGCAACGCATCTCCAATATCGAGATGCTTGCCGGTGATCTTTATTTGCATGGTTCAGTTTCCTTGCCAGCCATCCGGATAAGATAGAGATGGGCCTGATCGGCCCGTTCGTCAACACCTTCACAAGACAATCAAGCAGAAAATATATTTCTGTTTATATCGTCTTGCTGGCACTGCTAGTTTAAAGTCGGGCGGACACTAGTTGAGGGGCAAGGCCAAAGTCAACACCAGCTTAGCGCTTTGCCCGCGCTTCCCTACGGCGCCCAATTGATGATTGAATATTTAGTGATTCCCGATATTTAGCAACAGTTCGCCGGGCAATATCTATGTTAGCAACTTTCAATCCTGCCACAATATCATCATCAGAAAGAATACTATCGGCAGTTTCATTGCCGATCATTTCACGAATGCGGTGCCGCACAGATTCTGCTGAATGGCTATCCCCATCGGCTGAGGCTGATTGAATGGCATTTGTGAAAAAATACTTCAGTTCAAAATTGCCGCGCGGTGTCGTCATATATTTATTAGAGGTAACACGGCTCACTGTTGATTCATGCATTTCAATAGCATCGGCCACCAACTTTAAAGTGATGGGGCGCAAATGTTGCACGCCCAAAACTAAAAACGCATCTTGCTGCTTTACAATTTCACGCGCCACTTTGAGAATTGTTTTGGCGCGTTGGTCTAGGCTTTTGACCAACCAAGATGCTTGTGCATGGCACTCGCTGAGAAATAATTTATCTTCAACCTTTTGCGCATCACGCGAAACCTTAGCCATGTATTGATTGTTGACCAGAACCTTCGGCAGTGAATCCGAATTAAGCTCAACAATCCAAGAGCCATCATTGGCGGCACGCACATAAACATCAGGCACCACGGCAACCACAGGATCAGATCCAAAAGCATGGCCAGGCTTTGGATTAAGATTGCGCAGCTCGGCAAACATATCCTGCACATCTTCAAGGCTTACGCCGCAGAGATTTTTCAGGGCTTGAAAATCGCGCTTGGCCACCAGCGGAAGATGATCAAGCAAGATCGCCATTGCAGGATCATAATGGTTAAGCTCCTGCAATTGAATGCGCAGACACTCTTTAAGGTCAGCGGCAAACACACCTGGCGGATCAAATTTTTGCATCACTGTGAGCACAGCTTGAACTCGTGCAACATCAGCACCCAGCAGCTCAGCCACAGAAGCCACATCGCCAGTGAGGTAGCCTGCCTCATTCACCATGCCGATAAGATATTGTCCGATGAGAAGTTCCACCGGATCTTTAAAATGCATACTGAGCTGGCTGGTCAAATGCTCGCTGAGTGTAATTTCACGGCTAATGTTGGCGGCAAAATCATAAGCCTCACCATCGAGCGAAACCTGGCCCGAATTTCGCGAACCGCTTTCTGGTGCGGGCATTGAATTTGATTCTGAAGCAACAGCAGCGCTATCAGAACCAAGATCAGCCCCATCACCATCAGCACCTTTGGCATCAACAGCAGAACTGTTTTCAATTTCAGATGCAGTTGAAATTTCTTCCTTGGGAGCAGCCACTTCAACGCCAACGTCGTTGCGTTCCAGCAGCGGGTTGCGCTCTAATTCAGCGTCAACAAAATCCTGAATTTCAAGATTGGACATTTGCAACAATTTAATTGCCTGCTGCAATTGCGGCGTCATCACCAGTGATTGGCCCTGCTTCAGGCTAAGTTTCTGCATCAATGCCATTTGAGCACCGTGAGCCTAATAAGCAAAATCCTCACCAAGGTAATAGCGTCTAACATCTGGATCATTGACAATATCTTGCGGCGTTCCCTGCGTTAGGACCTGGCCCTCATGGAGGATGAGTGCACGGTCAATAAGTTCGAGGGTTTCTCGAACGTTGTGATCCGTAATAAGCACCCCGATTCCCCGAGCGGTGAGCTGTCGCACCAGCTGGCGTATATCACCGATCGCAATCGGATCAATCCCGGCGAAGGGCTCATCGAGGAGCATAAATTGGGGGTTAGCTGCAAGGGCGCGAGCGATTTCCACGCGCCGGCGCTCTCCGCCAGAGAGCGCAACAGCCGGCGAATGCCGGATATGGGATATTGAGAACTCATCACACAACTCACGCAACTTACTTTCACGTTTGGCCTTCTCGGGCTCATGGAGCTCGAGAACCGAACGTAGATTTTGTTCAACCGTGAGACCCCGGAAAATAGAACTTTCCTGAGGCAGATAGCCAATCCCTAAACGCGCCCGTTGATACATGGGCAGGTTGGTTATATCCACGCCGTCTAAACTGATCGTGCCTTGGTCCGCAGCAATCAACCCTGTAATCATATAAAACAGGGTCGTTTTACCCGCACCATTTGGCCCCAACAGCCCAACAGCCTCACCCCGCCTTACGGAGACCGACACATTCCGCACCACTGGCCGCTTCTTATAAGATTTGGTCAGCAACCGTGCAGAAAGCCCCTCCTCAACCCTTCTCTTAATCGTTGGTGCGACACGGAAATTTCCGCGCGGCGCCATCGGAGCAGGGTTAATTCGTCGTCCTTCGTATTGCGTCACCTATTTAGGTCCCATTTATCTTAATATTGCGTGAATTTCAGGGTTACTTCGGAACAAAACTTCCGTGAACTCGCCCACCGCTCATTTGCAAGTGATTGGATTTAAGGTTGATCGTAAGCTTGCTGCCGCGCACCGTGCTTTTGCCTTGCACCACGCTGACATTGCCACCCACTTCCAATTTATCTTCTTGAATGTAAAATTTAGCCCAATCCCCTTTGATTGTTTGAGTGGCTGTAGTGATTGTCACATGGCCTTTGGCGTCAAGAAAATTTGTAACAGTTTTAATCGTGCCATCGCTTTGTTTTTGATCTTCCGTGGTCACGATCATCACATCGCCAACGATTTTATCGGTCGGTCGCGTTGCCACCACATTGCCCTTAAATATGGTGCGGTGTTCAGCATCAATCACTTCCATTGAATCAGCATCGACCAAAACATTCTCGCCGGCAAAAGTCAAAGGCACTTGCGCAAAGGCTGCTAGCAGAGTGGCAACAAAGAGTGAGACAAATGTTTTCATGGCACGATTCCACTTTCAATATCAGATTTCAGATTGGCCTTAACATGGCCCGTAAACAATGTCTTTTTTCCGTTGTCATTAATTTCAAGATGATCAGCATCAACATGGCCGCTGCCCATTTCCACATGAACCGCAGATTTTGAAGAGAGACCCATGTCATCTAAATTCAGATCAGCTTTGAGCATGGTGGCTTTGTAGCTTCCCGCTTGCGCGAAAACAACATCACCTTCCAAGTTCAATAATTTGGTTTCGGCGTCATAGACAGCAGTCTTTGCCGAGAGTTCCATCGTCTTTCCAGAACCTCGTGAAAAAACCCCATGCGGGCCATCCAGATGCACAAGCTTTGAGTTGTTGGCGTCTTGAACGGCACGGTTGGCAGTGATGGTGTAAGGCAGGCCATCCTTATCAAAACCATTGATTAAAGCATCAACACCACTGATTTCTGTGGTGGCGGGTCTGCTGTCGGTCTCAACCTGCGGAGCTGGCATCAGCATGGCAAAAAAACCAGATTGGAAAAGATAAGCCACAAAAATGCCAAGCCCACCAAGCCCCGCCAGTGGGCCAACAAAGCGTGCAAACAAGGCTCGTCTTCCAGCCTGTTTACTCAAACGCTGCAGGCGATTATTCACCAACTACCTCAATGTGAAAACACATCTTCCTCGGCCCAGCCGCCAAGATCAAGGGCGCTACGCGTCGGGATAAAATCAAAACAAGATTTAGCCATAGCAGTGCGGCCTTCGCGCTCCAGCATCTGATCAAGCCTTGCTTTCACTTCATGCAAATAAACCACATCGAGGGCTGCATATTGTTTCTGCGCTTCGGAGAGCACATGCGCGCCCCAGTCTGAGCTTTGCTGTTGTTTGTTAAGCTCAACACCCAAAAGTTCCTTGATCAAGTCTTTAAGGCCGTGGCGATCGGTGTACGTGCGCACCAATTTGGAAGCGATCTTGGTACAATAGAGGGGATAAGTATCAACGCCTAAATAATGTTTCAGCACCGCCACATCAAAACGGGCAAAGTGGAAAATTTTGGTGACAGCGGGGTTGACGAGCAGGGCTTTCAAATTTGGTGCTGCAAACGTGTCGCGGTCAATCTGCACCAAAACCGCGTTGTCATCGCCAGTCGATATTTGCACCAAGCAAAGCTTATCGCGCCCCGGCTTCAAACCCAGCGTCTCAGTGTCAATCGCAATCGAAGGGCCTGAGTTAAAATCAGCGGGCAAATCACCACGGTAAAGTTTCACGGTCATAATAAATTTGAGTCCTGCGCTAAAATTTGAGGCTTACTAGACGAGCGGGGAATACTCAAGGCTGTAAGCTTCAGTAAGCATCAGCTAAGCCGAGATTGACGGCAATCGCATGCAAACGTTTATCGGTTGTCCAAATTTTAGCATTACATATTCTTGCTGAAGCTAAAAGATGCGCGTCAATAAAGCCTATGCCTTTGCCGAACAATTCGTTGCGCTCTATCAGCGTGAGAACGTCACTATCGAGGGCCTTTTTTGCTTCTGGTAGGTCGGCCAATTCACGAAGCAACTTGCCTCGCTCCCGCAAATTACCAACAGCTAGCTCGCCGATCACATAGGGGTGAACCAAAATCTGTTCTTCGACCAGCAAACGGCCAAACAAGGCATTTTGGGCACGTAAATGATCAATCCAAACCGAAGTATCAGCTATGATCATGCAGGCTCCGACCTGCGTCTTGGCCCAGCTGTTGCGGTAGGATCAGACCCGCCCATCGCCGCAAGCCTGACCAGCTTCACGCGCCACAAGAGACTTTAAGGCTTCATGCAGCAAAGCTGATTTCTCTTTAATTCCGGTATATTCTTGAGCCTTGGCAATAAGTTCGTCGTCTAAAGCAATCGTTGTGCGCATGATGAAACCTCAGTTGAGACACGCAATATAGCATCAAATGATGCTACTTTCAATGCGCTCAAAACTCTATGCCGGACTCAACTATATTTAGGGTCTCTGTCATGGCTGCGCCCCCGAAAGGGGGCGAAGCGTGGTGCCCTGAAGAGGACTCGAACCTCCACACCTTTCAGTACACGGACCTGAACCGTGCGCGTCTACCAATTCCGCCATCAGGGCATTTGGGCCCTCTTAGTAGGCGTGAGCGCACATTGTCAAATCATGTCTTTTCAAAGTAGCCTTACCAAGGCTAAAAGACTTTTCGAAATTCGAGGGTAAATAAGTGACAACAGCAAATTCAGATAGGCTCATCACGGTTTTTGGTGGCTCCGGCTTTGTGGGCCGCCAAGTGGTGCGCAGCTTGGCCAAACGCGGCTACCGCGTGCGTGTGGCCTGCCGCAGGCCTGATTTGGCTGGTCATGTTATTTCAAATGGTTCACCCGGCCAAATTGCTTTGGTGCAAGCCAATGTGCGGTTCCCAGCATCTCTGGCTGCGGCCTGTGAAGGCGCCTATGGTATTATTAATTTAACAGCCGTGTTCCATGATGCTGGAGCCCAAAGCTTTGATGCGGTGCATGTGTTTGGTGCTGAAGCTGTGGCTAAGGCTGCTAAAGCCGCCAAGGCAGAAATTTTCATCCACATGTCGGGCCTTGGCACCGATCTGCCAACAAACAGTAATTATGTGAAATCCAGAGCCGAGGGCGAAGCCAAGGCCAAGGTGGCCTATCCCAATGTTATTATTTTGCGCCCCTCTATTATTTTTGGACCAGAAGATCGCTTCTTCAATAAGTTCGCCACAATGGCGCGCTTCTCACCCGTGATTCCTGTCATAGGCGGAGCCACTAAATTTCAACCCGTGTTCGTGGGTGATGTAGCTGAAGCTGCTGCAAATCTGGTGGACCGAGGCGTGGCTGATGGCAAGGTTTATGAACTGGGTGGACCAGAGCAAAAAACCTTCAAAGAGCTTATTCAATATGTGTTGAGCGTTACCCAAAGAAAGCGCGTGCTTCTGCCATTGCCTTTCCCCGTCGCTTCACTGATGGGTGCCATTGTTGGCATTTTGCCAAATGCACCAATTTCCATGGATCAAGTGGAATTGCTGAAAACCGATAATGTGGTTTCAGCAAAGGCCACTAGCGATGGCCGGACCTTGCAAGGCTTGGGGCTAACCCCACGCAGCATCGAAGCCATTGTGCCGGGCTATCTTTATCGTTTCCGTAAAGCTGGTCAGTTCACAGTGCCGAATGTGACACCGGAATAAATCATTCCTAAAATAATGCCGCCCAGTGCCACACGGTAAAGCACGAAGGGCAAAAAGCTGTAATTGCGGATAAGGCGCATCAACAGCGTGATGGTGCCAAGCCCCACAAAGAATGTGAGAATGCCCGTCAGCATCACGGGTGCTGAAATGCTTTCACCAGATTTCAATGCATCACCGATGACAAGTATTGAAGCTGCCGCATTGGCCGGAATTGAGAGCAAAAATGAAAATCGCGCTGCTTCTGGCCGCACAAAACCAAGGGCGCGGCCAGCAGTCATGGTCACACCCGAACGGCTGGTGCCGGGGCTAAGTGAAAACATTTGTGAGACGCCGATGATCAGCGCTGTCTTCCACGTGAGATCACGCACCGTGCGGCGCATCAAGCCATAAGTATCGGCCGCATAAAGCAGAAAGCCGAATATGATAGAATTGATCGCCACCAACATCGGGCTGCGGATCAAGTGATCCATATGTGTGAGTTTAAGAATAAGCCCGGCCACCAAAATTGGAATTGTGCCGATCACCACATTGATCACGAGATTGGAACTATAAGTACTGCGGCGTTTAACAATATCAATAAGGCCCCAGAACATCGACACCACATCGCGCCAGAAAAAAATCATCGTGGCAAATAACGTGCCAAGGTTGGTCACCATATCAGTAAGCACACCTTGGTCCGGCCAGCCTGTGAGAGCGGGCACCAAAATCAAATGTCCTGATGATGAAATTGGCAGATATTCAGTGATGCCTTGGATCAAAGCCAAAACAATAATTTGCTCTAACGACATATACCCCCCATTCGGCTCACGCGCGAATCGCTTGCTGACCAAGCACCACAGGCTTATATCCCAAAAAAATCCAGTGTAATGACGGCATTATTGCCTTAATTTATCGTAATACGAGTGCCATGCCGAAACTTTTACATTTCCCGCTTGATCCCTATAGCCGCCGCAGCAGATTAGCGCTTGCTGAATATGGCGTGTCAAGTACGCTTGCCGAGGAGCGCCCGTGGGCCCCCACGCAAACCCTGTTTGACTATAACCCTTCGGGAATTTTACCAGTGTTTGTGGAAGACACTGGTCTTGCTGTCTGTGGCATTGAAGCGCTTTCGGAATATCTGGAAGAAACCCGCGGAACCATAATCAGTCTTCTCCCGGGTTCGGCCACCAAGCGTGCTGAGATTCGTCGCTTGGTCGCGTGGTTTGATGTAAAATTTTATACTGAGGTGTCTGAACCTCTCATTTCGGAAAAAGTGGTGCGCCGCTTTCTAAGTGCTGAAAACGGTGGTGGTGCGCCTGATATGGTCCGCGTGCGTAGTGCGCGCCAGCAACTTAAATCGCACCTCAATTATCTTTCATACTTGGTTGAGGAAAATTCGTGGCTGGCGGGCGATGATTTATCCTTGGCCGATCTTGCCGCCGCCGCCCATATTTCAGCGCTTGATTATTTGGGTGACATGCCTTGGGACGAACATGCGGTGGTTAAAAGCTGGTATCAACGCATCAAATCGCGGCCATCATTCCGGGTTTTATTGCAAGATAATTTAGGTGCCATGCCGCCTTCAGCAAGTTACGCTGATCTTGATTTCTGAACTGAAAACCAAAGCGAATGAACTGGGCTTTGCGGGTTTGCGCATAGCAGCTGCCACACTGCCATCTCATATCGGCGATGATCTTGAAGCCTACGTCGCCAAGGGCCATCACGGCACAATGGCGTGGATGCCGGAAACTTTAGAGCGCCGCAAATCTCCAAATGCTATGTGGGCAGAGGCTCGCTCGGCAATTGTGCTGGCGATGAATTATGATCAGGGCCTTGATGCTTTTGCGCGGCTTGAAAAGAAATCCATCGGTGTCATTTCAGCCTATGCCTTAAACCGCGATTACCATGATGTGATCAAAGGCAAATTGAAAACGCTGGCCACATGGTTTGCCAAATCCTCTGGCCATGATGTTAAAATTTTTGTGGATACGGCACCGCTCATGGAAAAACCTTTGGCAGCCCAAGCAGGTCTGGGTTGGCAGGGCAAGCACACAAATTTGGTCTCGCGCGAATTGGGCTCGTGGTTTTTTATTGCCTCCATTCTCACCACAGCAGAATTGCCTTTCGATGCGCCAGAGATAGATCATTGCGGCAGTTGCCAAGCCTGCCTTGATATTTGCCCCACCCAAGCTTTCACGGGTCCACACCAGATTGATGCCCGGCGCTGCATTTCTTATTTGACCATCGAACACAAAGGCGAAATTCCGCATGAGTTTCGTAAGAGCATCGGCAACCACATTTATGGCTGTGATGATTGCTTGGCTATTTGTCCTTGGAATAAATTTGCTAGCGCTTCACAAGAAATTAAATTCGCGGCACGCGAAGATTTAATTGAACCAAAACTTGAAGAGTTATTAAAGTTAGATGATGTCGCCTTCCGTGCAAAATTTTCAGGCTCACCCGTCAAACGCATTGGCCGAGAGAGCTTCATTCGCAATGTGTTAATCGCAGCCGGCAATAGCGGCGATGAGAGTTTGAAACCCGCTGTAGAGGCGCATTTAACGGACCCTTCTGCAACGATCAGAGAAGCTGCAAACTGGGCAAGGGCAGAGCTGCAATGAAGCATCTACTCTGTTTTGGTTTTGGTTTTTCAGCACAACATCTGGCAGCAATTTTAGATAATTCAGAATGGCGGATTTCGGGAACTAGCCGCAGTGCTGAAGGTGTGGCAGCCATAAATGCACTTGGGCATGAGGGCCTTTTATTTGACGAACTGAAGTCAATTCCAGTCACCGTCACCCACATTCTTTCATCTATTCCTCCTGATAAATCGGGTGATCCTGTTCTTTGCCAATTCGCAGGCGCCCTCACTGCGCAACATTTTGAATGGGCAGCGTATCTTTCAACCACGGGTGTTTATGGCGACCGCTCTGGCGCAGTGATCGATGAAACCGCAGAACTTCGCCCTAATGGGGAGCGTGGTCAAGCCCGCGCGGATGCTGAACATGAATGGCAAGCCATTACCAATCTGCCACTTCATATTTTCAGGTTGCCTGGCATTTATGGGCCGGGCCGCAACCAGCTTGTATCTGTGAAGGATGGAACTGCCAAACGTATCATCAAAGCTGACCAAATTTTCAGCCGCATTCATGTGGAAGATATTGCCGGAATTCTAAAAGCCTCAATTACCAAACCCAACCCCAGGCAAATTTATAATGTGGCTGATGATGAGCCTTGTCCGCCACAAGATGTGGTGACATATGCATGTGAATTATTAGGTGTAGCACCACCCCCAGAAATTCCATTTGAGCAAGCTGAACTATCGCCCATGGCGAGAAGTTTTTACGCCGATTCAAAACGCGTTTCCAATGCGCGGATTAAAACTGAATTGGGCTATCAGTTGAAATATCCAAACTATCGAGTGGGACTCACCGCACTTCTCAAAAACTAATCCCATCAGCCCGCTCGGCCAGCCGCAGCACCACATCTTGAATCATTTGAATTTGCAATGGTGTAGATAGCCTGTGGTCGCCGCCCTTAATAAAGGTGAGCGAAATGTCTGGCCCCTTTAGCGCTTCAAACGTTTTCACCGCATGAGCAGGCGGCACATCAACATCTTTTGAGCCTTGTAAGATTCGCACTGGAAATGGCAGCTGCAAACCATCCTTCAGAATTAAATGTTTCAAACCATCCGAAATCAAGCGGGCGGTAATCACATAAGGCTCGCCATAGTCTGATGGCCGCACATATGCGCCCGTCTGATCAAGCTCGCGTTTCTCGCGCACGCCAAATTCATCCCACATTAAATCTTGGGTCATATCGGTCGCTGGCGCAATCAATACCATGCCCGCAATGCGCTTGAAAGCTGAAGGGTCTTCCTGCTGCAAGCGCTTGGCCAATAGCAAGGTAAGCCAGCCGCCCATAGATGAGCCCACAATAATGCGCCTGCCTTTTGTGTGGCGCAAAAACATATGAACGGCTTGTTCTAACCACAATGAAATTGTGCCGTCAGTAAACAATCCAGCCGATTCGCCATGGCCGGAATAATCAAAGCGCAAGCAGCGCCGTCTGGTGGCTCTGGCCATATCGGCCATGGCCTCACCCTTGGTGCCCGTCATGCTGGATTTAAAGCCCCCCAGCCAGAAAAAACTGGTAGGCCCCATCTCGTCATCGCCGCCATCCAGCTTGTAGGCGAGGCTTGATTGCCCCAGTTCTTCATCAAATAATGTGTTCGCCATGATGCCCCTTATACAAACCAAAGACTTCTGCTAATGAAACCCCGCTGGAGTCGCATTTAAGCCGAACCAGTTAGATCAACCAAGGAGAATTAACCCACTTGAGCATACCTCCACGCAAACCAGCACCTATTAGAAGTGCCACACCTGCCCCTAAGGAAGAAACCCATAAAATCAATAGTCGCATCGATAGCCGCGAAGTGCGCTTGATCGATGCTGATGGAAATAATGTGGGCGTTGTGCCCACCAGACAAGCCTTGATAATGGCCGAAGAAGCCAATCTTGATCTTGTAGAAATTTCGCCGGATGCCAAGCCCCCGGTTGCTAAGATTCTGGATTTTGGCAAATTCAAATTCCAAGAACAAAAGAAAGCCTCTGAAGCGCGCAAGAAACAGCGCGTTATTGAAATCAAGGAAATCAAGCTCCGTCCCATGATCGATGATCATGATTATGACGTGAAGCTGAAAGCCGCATTACGCTTCTTTGGTGAAGGCGATAAAGTGAAAGTGACTCTTCGTTTCCGCGGCCGTGAAATGGATCATCAGGAATTGGGCCATAAGCTGCTCAACCGCGTGAAAGCCGATACTTTGGAAATTGCCAAAGTTGAAATGGAACCGCGCTTTGAAGGTCGCCAGATCATTATGATCTTGGCCCCGAAAGCGACGAAATAGCCGAACAAAAAAGGGCCCCAACGGGGCCCTTAATTTATTATCAAATAAGTTCCAGTTCAGCTGCGGGCGTAAGCGTCATCGTAACGAATAATATCATCTTCACCCAGATAATCACCAAACTGCACTTCAATGATCTCCACAAGACCGTCAAGCAGGTTTTCTAAGCGGTGCTTGGCCCCCAGTGGAATATCAATTGATTGCCCGCGCATCATGGCAACCACTTTATCGCCCACGGTCACGGTGGCTGTACCATTCACAACCGTCCAATGTTCACTGCGGTGTTTGTGGCTTTGCAGCGAAAGCCTGCCACCCTTGGTCACAACAATACGTTTAACCTTAAATCCCGGTTGCTCATCCAAAACATGGAATGAACCCCATGGTCGTGTTTCACTATACATGGTGCATATCTCCAGCGAATCTCGTAAAAAGCCACCTTAAGTGTTTGCTAGGCATCCGCCAACTCAAGTCTGCCCATATATAAAATGAGTGAATCCTAGTGATTGACGGCAAGGATTTGTCCACCTATAAGCCCGCCATCACAAGCGGTGTAGAGAGGGCTCTGCACCTAAATGTCTATTAATCAGGAACTCTTATGGCCAATACCTCGTCAGCCAAGAAAGCCACCCGTGCATCAGCACGCCGTGCCGAAGTGAACAAGAACCGCACCAGCCGCATCCGCACCCATGTGCGCAAGGTTGAAGAAGCAATCGTTGCTGGCGTTAAGGTCGATGCTGTAGCAGCCCTTGCTGTAGCAGCCCCAGAAGTGATGCGCGGCGCTCAAAAGGGCATCATGCATAAGAACGCGGCTTCGCGCAAAGTTTCGCGCCTCACCTTGCGCGTTCGTGCCATGCAAGGCTAATCTATTTATAGATCATCTTTCAGGTGATTTCGTTTTAAGCGCCGTTGATTAATTCAGCGGCGTTTTTATTTGTCCGACCACGGACAGTTATGCACATAAATATCTGTTTTGAATCATTAACTTGGAAGGGCTAGGATTATTTACGGGCTACTTGCCACCTAAAACAGTGCGCAAAAGCCCAAAAAAATCCAAAAGAGGCATTCTGGATTTGCACGGTTTTACGCCATCCATGACTTTAATTTGGTGTTTAAAAACAATAAGTTAAATTGTAGCCGTGGCAATTGAAAGCAGCCCCCGTAGCCCCCGCTGTCCTCCGTGTACGGAGCGTTTGCTGATTCATCTTGCGCACAGCGCTGCGCCTTAGCTAGCGTATTTTCAAGTTGACGTTTTGAACAGGTAAATTCCACTTCAAAACAAGATCGACAGGGGGCATGTGTGTGCGGTTTGCGTGTCTGCAACTGTATAACTGTCAGAATTGTGTGTGTTTAACGCTGAAAACGTAATTTCAGTGAATGGAGAGTTTTGTGTTGCGTCTGGATTATTAGGGTGAGTGAAGGGGGTGTGCCTGAGGCCATGCGTCTTGGGTATAAGTTTAATGAGTAAACACGCCAACATCTATGCGGGGCTGCATGGTGTTGAATAAAAGTGTGATAATATAAGAGGCGGCAACACAATGACAAATTTAGCACAAGCTCTGGTTAGCACGGCAAAACACGGCCAACTGAAAGACCATCCATTGAAAGATCAGTGGCAGCGCATCGCACAGCGCCTAAAAGCTGAACTCGGTGATGACCTATACAACAGTTGGTTTGGCCGCATGGACGCTGAAGATTGCGCATCGGGCCTGCTAACTGTTTCGGTGCCCACCCGCTTTTTGCGGAGCTGGATCGAGAACCATTATCTCACAAAATTGCACAAGATTGCCGAAAGTGAATTTGGCCCGCTGAATTCTGTGCAAGTCCGCGTGCGCATTCAAGGCGAAATCTCACGCGCCAATGGCCAAGCGGTGGTCGATCAACCGCGTGCCGCTGTGGCCATGCCTGAACGCAACAGTGCAGTTGCCGCTCAAATCCAAACTTTCCTCACCGCTGAACGCGGCAATAATTTTGATGAGAACCAAACTTTTGGCTCCTTCATTGTGGGCTCATCAAATCAATTGGCCCATGCCGCCGCTATGCGGGTGGCCAACGCCGTGAGTGGCGCTGCTCTTACATTCAACCCCCTGTTTATTCATTCTGCAGCTGGCCTTGGCAAAACCCATTTGCTCAATGCCATTGCCCAGCATGTGCGCATGACGCAACCTGGCCGCAAAGTTCTGATGCTCACCGCAGAACGCTTTATGTATGGCTTTATCCATGCCATCCGCCAGCGCGATACGTTGGCCTTTAAAGACCAGTTCCAATCGGTTGATGTGTTGTTGATTGATGATTTTCAGTTCTTGCAAGGCAAAGCAATTCAACAAGAATTCTGCCACGCCTTTAACTCACTGGTTGATTCCAAACGCCAAGTTGTGGTGGCAGCCGATGTGCCGCCAGCGCAATTAGACACCATTGATCAACGCATGCGCTCACGCCTGATGGGGGGTCTCGTCATTGATATTGAAACACCAGACTTGGAACAGCGCCGCAAGATTCTCGATGTGCGCCACAATGCCATGCTGGGCGGCGATCTCTCGTCAGCCATTGCGCCAGAAATTCTAGAACTCATTGCCAACCGCATCACCGGTGGTGGCCGTGAACTTGAGGGCGCTCTCAATCGCATCATGGCCTATCAGCAATTTAACAAATCGGCGATTACGCTTGATTTGGCTTCGATGGTACTGCGCGATGCTGTGGGCACCGCTGATCTTGGCCGCATTAAAATTGATGACATTCTGAAAATCGTGGGCCGCCATTATAATGTGGGCCGCACCGATTTATTGTCGCCACGCCGGGCCCGCGCCGTGGTTATGCCCCGTCAAATTGGCATGTATTTGGCCAAGAAACTAACTGCACGCTCCCTACCAGAAATTGGCAGGCGCTTTGGTGGCCGCGATCATTCAACCGTGCTTCATGCCGTGCGTAAAATTGATGAGCAAATTAAAGGCGATGAAAAACTGGCCCGCGAAGTTGCCATGTTGATCAGGCTAGTAGAACAGCAATAAATCTCAACAGGCCACCACGTTAACAGCGAGACCTCCTTGTGAGGTCTCCTTGTAACGTTCGCTCATGTCGAGACCTGTCTGGCGCATGGTCTCCACGCAACTGTCTAAATGCACCAAGTGCTTGCCATCACCACGAAGGGCCAGTGATGCAGCGGTTACGGCTTTCACCGCCCCAAAGGCGTTGCGCTCAATGCACGGCACTTGTACAAGGCCGCCGACGGGATCGCAGGTCATGCCTAAGTGATGTTCAAGCGCAATCTCAGCGGCATTTTCCACTTGTTCATTAGTCCCGCCTAACGCGGCACATAATCCGGCAGCTGCCATGGCCGAGGCTGAGCCCACTTCGCCTTGGCAGCCCACTTCAGCACCCGAAATGGAGGCGTTGTGTTTAATGATGCCGCCAATGGCAGCGGCAGCCAGTAGGAAGGTTCTGATGCCAGCTTGATCAGCACCAATGCAATGATCCAAATAATAACGGATAACGGCGGGCACCACGCCTGCAGCACCATTAGTGGGGGCCGTTACCACTTTGCCGCCACCTGCATTTTCCTCATTCACGGCCATGCCATAAACCGATAGAAAATCCATAATCTGATGTGGCTGAATGGAATTATCGCCTTGCTCAGCTTTTAGTTTAGCAAAAATTTCAGCAGCACGGCGTTTCACTTTGAGACCACCTGGCAAAATGCCATGGGCTTTCAGCCCGCGATTCATGCAGGCATTCATGGCATTCCAGATGCGGTCTAAACCTGCATCCAGTTCTTCATTTGAAATTGCAACAGTTTCATTGGCGCGCTTCATAGCCACCACGGAAAGGCCAGACTTTGCACCCATGTCCAACATCTGTGCGGCATTGCTGAAGGGATGCGGCACATTGATGGTGACGTCAACCTTTTCAACACGGCGTTCAGCTTCCGTTTGTACAAAGCCTCCACCAATTGAAAAATAAGTTTCTCTGAGAATTTCCGTGTCATCTTTATCGAGCAGGCGGAATACCAAGCCATTGGCATGGCCTTTAAGGGCCGGACCAAAATCAAAAATAACATCATGCTCAGCGTCAAAACCGATCTCATGGCCAATGTTGAGTGATGTCATATTCGCTATGATGAGGTCAACCTTATCAGGGTCAATGTCTTGCGGATTTTCACCAGCCAGGCCCAGCACAACAGCGCGGTCACTGCCGTGGCCCTTGCCCGTAAAGGCCAAAGAGCCATGCAAAGTGGCGGTGAGGCGAGAGGCATTTTTGTGGCCCTGAGCCATTTCCAGAAACCGAAATGCTGCCACCATCGGCCCCATGGTGTGAGACGAGGACGGGCCAATGCCAATCTTAAAAAGATCAAAGACCGATAAAAACATGGGATCATGTTAGAACAAAAAAACGTCGCCGTAAGTCGGTTCCAGTCATAGCGTCATGCAAAACCGTCATTAGGCGATTGAACACAGGCTGCTATGACCGTCCAATGAGGTTAAAATGCTTGCTATTCTAATAGGACTTTTTGCGGCCACCTGCTGGTCGGCACATGATTTATTTGCGCGCAAATTTGCAGCCGCCATCGGTTCATATCGCATGGCAATGGCAACGATGTTGGTTGGCGCCCTCTTGCTCAGCGGATTTGTGTTGTGGAGCGGTTCAATTTTAACAGCTTCAAACGCAACTCTTAGACTCCTTCTCATATTGGGCGTTATCTATGGCATAGCGGTCAGCAGCCTGTTCAAGGCCTTCAGTTATGCGCCGGTTTCAATTGTTGGGCCATTCACGGCGGGCTATCCGGCATTGATTGTTTTGTGGGGTCTTTACACTGGGCTTGCGCCAAGTTTGGCCCAATATGGGGCTGTGGGGTTGATCTTGGCGGGTGCCGTTGTCGTGGGGCAGACAGGCCCTGATGATGGCGGCTTGCGCAGTGTTGCCAAGGGCAAAATCTTGCCAATGATTGCATTTTGCGTTCTGGCCGTTGGATGCTTTGCGGCCGCGGTGGTGCTGGGACAAACGATCAGCACGCAATTGGGCGAGTTAGAAACCACGTCACTCTCAAGATTGCCCGCCGCACTGTTTCTGGTGCCTTTTGCTTTTACCGAAAGGCCCGAAGTTCATAAAATTGGCAAAGCCGCATGGGGTGGTATTGCAATCATGGCCAGCCTTGATGTGGCTGCGGTTGCCGCGATCAATTATATGGGCCGCCTCCCCGGCAAAGAATTCGGCGCCATGGGCATTAGCGCCTATGGGGCAATTTCAGTTTTGTTCGCCATGTTATTTTTAAAGGAAAAAGTCACAACCTGGCAATGGCTGGGCATTGCCATGATTGTGTGTGGTGTTGCAGTGTTGGGCGCACCCTCCTGATCAGTGAGCCTCATCCCAGTTCTTTGCGGAGCGGGCGTCAACTTGCAAGGGCACTGCCAATTTAAGCGCTGGTTCAGGCGCTTTGATCATAATTTTCTGCACCAAACGCAGTGTCGCTTCGATCTCATTATCAGGGCATTCAAAAATCAACTCGTCATGCACTTGCAGAAGCATGCGCGCTTTCAAACCAGCATCTTGTAATGCTGGCATCATACGCACCATGGCGCGGCGAATAATATCAGCGGCTGAGCCTTGAATGGGCGCATTGATGGAAGCGCGCTCCAAAAATGCTTTTTCGGATGGATTTGGGGAATTGATGCGCGGAAAATGCATGCGCCGCCCAAAGATGGTTTCAACATAGCCCTTGTCATGGGCAAATTTCTTGGTGGCTTCCATATAATCTTTAATGCCGGGGAAGCGCTTGAAATAAGTGCGGATATATTCGCCCGCCTCTTCGCGACTGATCGACAATTGATTGGCGAGGCCAAAAGCTGAAATGCCGTAAATAATGCCGAAGTTAATGGCCTTAGCCCTGCGGCGCACGGAAGATTCCATGCCTACAATCGGCACGCCAAACATTTCACTTGCGGTCATGGCGTGAATATCCAAGCCATCAGCAAAGGCTTTTTTAAGCTGCGGAATATCGGCCACATGGGCCAGCACGCGCAATTCAATTTGTGAATAATCAGCGCTGATCAGCTTTGATACAGCTGGCGCCACAAAAGCCGTGCGAATGCGCCTGCCATCATCAGTGCGAACTGGGATGTTTTGCAAGTTAGGATCAGTGGAAGAGAGACGGCCAGTGGACGTGGACGCCATGGCATAAGAGGTGTGAACACAGCCGGTTTTTGGATTGATAAATTCCGGCAAGGCATCGGTATAAGTTGAGCGCAGTTTCGCAAGTTGCCGCCAGTCCAAAACTTTTTTGGCAAGGTCAATGCCTTGGGCGGCCAAATCATCCAGCGCATCAGAGTCCGTGCTCCATGCACCCGTTGCAGTTTTGCGGCCACCGGGCAATTGCATTTTCCCAAACAGAATATCGCCCAATTGTTTTGGCGAACCGATGTTGAATGATTGTCCAGAAAGCGCATGAATCTCAGTTTCAACTGCCCCTTGTTTGGTAGCAAATTCAGACGAAAGCTTTGCCAACACGCTGCGATCGACCTCAATGCCTTCACGTTCCATTTGCATGAGCACGGGAACCAGCGGGCGCTCTAAAGTTTCATAAACTGTCACCTTGTGCATTTTCAAAAGACGCGGTTTTAAAAGCATCCACAGCCGCAATGTGATATCGGCATCTTCAGCGGCATAGGCGGTGGCTTTATCAATGGTCACGCGGTCGAAGGTGATTGATGATTTACCACTGCCCGCCACATCTTTAAAGGCAATTGGTTTGTGGCCTAAATGCCGCTGCGAAAGCTCATCCATACCATGCCCTACATCGCCTGATTCAATCACATAGGAAAGCAACATGGTGTCGTCTAAAGGTGCAACGCTGATGCCATAATTCGACAAGAGCAGCATATCATATTTCAGGTTCTGGCCAATTTTGAGAACGCTTGGGTTTTCAAACAGCGGCTTTAATTTTTCAAGCGCCTGTTCACGGGGGATTTGACCTGCGATGAGTCCAGCACTGAACAGGCCATCGCCTGCGCCTTGATGGGCGAGCGGAATATAGCAAGCCTTGCCGGGTGCCGTGGCCAGAGACACACCAATGATATTGGCTTGCATGGCATCAAGAGAATCGGTCTCTGTGTCGATGCACACAAAGCCTTGGGCTGTGGCAGTGGCAATCCAACGCTCTAAGGATTCAACCGTGGTGACGGTTTCATAATCAGCGTGGGTGACGGGAATGGATTTGAGATTGGTTTCTAAATCATCCGTAACAACAACATCGTCATTCCCGCGCAGGCGGGAATCTAACTTAGCATCCGTGTCTGAAGGTGAGTTGGATTCCCGCTTGCGCGGAAATGACGGATTTGGGGAGGGTTCGGGAACACCACCCTCAGGCGGCCAATACAAGAAAGTGACAGGTACTGCATCAATTGCATCGCTGCTGGCATCCAAGGCAGCCGCAATTTTGCGTGTGAAACTGGTAAACTCCATCGCTTTCAAAAATCCGATTAAGTCAGATGCACGCGGCACATCAACAGCGAAGCTGCCCAAATCTTGCGTCACAGGAACTTGTTCATCCAAGGTTACAAGGCGTTTTGAAACGCGCGCTTGCTCCGCAAAGGCGATCAGGTTTTCGCGCCGTTTATTTTGCTTAATCTCCGAGGCCTTTTCGAGCAGCGTTTCAAGATTGCCATAAAGATTGATAAGCTCTGCCCCTGTCTTCAACCCAATGCCAGGCACACCCGGCACGTTATCAACCGAATCCCCCGCAAGGGCTTGCACCTCAATCACCTTATCTGGCGTCACCCCAAATTTTTCAAACACTTCCGCATCGGAAATTTCCTTGTCCTTCATAGTGTCCAGCAACGTGACACCGGGCTTTATGAGCTGCATCAAATCCTTGTCAGAGGTCACAATACGAACCGTCGCTCCAGCTTCCACGGCTTGGCGCGTGTAAGTGGCGATCAGATCGTCGGCCTCAAAATTTTCCATCTCCACACAAGCCACATTGAAAGCGCGCGTGGCTTGGCGGATCAACCCAAATTGCGGGCGCAAATCTGCTGGAGGCTCTGGGCGGTGGGCTTTATAGTCTGGGTAGAAATCATTGCGGAAAGTTTTGCCGGAATGATCAAAAATCACCGCCAAATGGGTGGGCTTCTTCTCGCCTGATTTTTCTTCAAGCAGTTTCCACAACATATTGCAAAACCCCTGCACAGCACCCACCGGCAAGCCATCAGTTTTGCGGGTGAGCGGTGGCAGCGCATGATAAGCGCGGAAAATATAGCCAGAACCGTCAATTAAATAGAGATGATCACCGGCTTTTAGCTGTGCTGAGTTTGACATGACCCGCACTATGCCATTGTGCTTTCGGTTTTGCCAGCTTTGCCCAATCCGGCCTTGTGAACAAGAATGAGAGCTTAGTATTGCGCGTGGCCCAGAACAATAGGATGGCACCAATCACGCCACAAGACGTGGTGGCCAATGAGATAAAACCTAAATCTAAATTGGGCAAAAACTTCAGAAGCAAAACGCGCGCTGGAGCCATAAATAGGGAGAATGATAAATAAATAACAATGGAGTTTTCACCACAATAGCGAATGGCATTGGCAAGTTTGGTTTTTGCCAAAAACACTCCAGCGCTGACCACGGCTGCTGCCCCCACAAAGCCCATAACCAAGCCAATGCCCGGCAGTGTGGAGAGGCCAGCGTGAACCAAGGCGTAATTGGCAAAGCCCCAAATGACCAATCCAGCAAGAATAACTGCAAGCTGGCGGAGATTCACGGCGGTGGCATAATTCAAAATGTGTTTGGCCATCCAAAAACCGACAAAGAAATAAACATAGCGCGATGCAAATTCATCGATCACCATGAATCCGGTTTCAATAGGGGCCATTTCTAATGCCGCAGCGGCAGCGAAAATTAAAGGTGCCGGAACTTGGCGCAAAAATTTTGTGATAACAAAAAATATTGCCAAAAGATAAATGAACCATAATGTGCCATAAGGTTCATAAAATCCTTCAAGATAGATCTTCAAAAAACTGGTCAAACCATCAGATTGCAACACACCGAAAGACTTCGTGAAAGTTTGAATGGTCATCCACAACACATAAAAATAGGTAAAATGTAAAACCTTGCTGTCGAGATAACCACGCCACGGCTTGTCAATACGGCTGGCGAGGAAGAGGCCAGAGATCATGAAAAAATCTGGCATGCGGAAAGGCCGCGCCCAATCAATGAAGCCGTGCAGCCACGAGAGTTCGCCAGCGGCTTTTTCTACACCAAGTGTAGAATGCATCATCACCACCAGGATGATGCAAATGCCTTTGGCATAATCCACCCAGTTAATGCGGTTTTTTTCAATATTATCCATAGCACATTTCCATGTTCTCGAATCGGCACAGATCCGTTCAAGTTGAATCTATGCAAACAATGACCCAAAACTGCAAAGGTATCGCATCGGTTTTGAATAAATTGATTCTAAGGTTAATTATTTAGGTTCACGCCAACGGAATGTTGAAAGGCGTGATCACCTGAATAGAAGAAAGTGGATTTATGTTTTGACCCGGCAAAGCACCATTGGCTTGCAATATGAGCCTGCAACAGATGTGCATATCGGTATTTAAGTTGTGGTGCAGCACCGCGTTTAGTTTTGCCTGTTTTAACAACCTCATATTATCAGCATCAAGATCGTGGGCGATGAACACATGAATTTTGCGTTTCATTTCCGCGAAAGCCTTCACCACCGCGGTATTTGCGCCACCCACCGAATAGACAGCGCAAATATCTCCATTCTTGCGCAAAGCCTCTATCACAAGTTCGCCCGTGGCCTGATTTTTACCAAAACCTTCACTCACCTCAACCATATTCAAGTGCGGATAGTTTTGCCGAAGCGCTTTGCGAAAACCCATTTCGCGCTCTTCTTCGCCGCGAAAGCCCAGACTTGAAAGTGTGACCAAAACCGTCGCCTTGCTTTTGCCAAGCCAGGACCCCGTTAAATAAGCCGCAGTTTCACCAGCTGCCCGGTTATCAATACCCACATAGGCAAGGCGCTTTGAATGGGGAATGTCGGTCACCACCGTAATCACGGGAATGCCTTTTTGCATAAGAGCATCCACAGCCTCAATAATCTCCGGCAAATCTGGTGCCTTCAACAAAACCCCATGGCTGCCACGCAGGCCAATCTGGCGAAGCTGGGTTGTGATTTTTTCCGGCTCAATAATTTCCGCCATGTGAAAACGGCAGCGAAACACGGCTGGGTTCAAGGCTTGCAATTCCTGTTCAAGCGCACCCCGTAATAGCTCAGAAAAACGATCCGGCGCTTCCACCAGCACATCAATCATAAACTTTCGCCCAACCATAAAAATTTGGTCTTGCTGGTTTTTAAGTTCGCGAAGGGCTTGCTTAACGCGCTTCAATGTGGATGGTTTCACCCCGGGTCTTGCGTTTATCACACGGTCAATAGTGGCAAGGCTGAGACCCGCTTGATGGGCAATTTCCTTGAGGGTGAATTCCGATTTTTTCATTTTTTAAATGAGGTGTTTTTGAGGTGTTAGAGAGGTAATAAAGTTTTAACCTTACTGTAATGTCTGAATATTCGACAGATATATTTTGCAGGAGAACATCATGGTCAAAGATAAGCTTATCACTTCGCGATCAAAGCGCGTTTGGCTCACGCCAGAGTCGTGCAATCTTGAAGATTTCAAAAAACTGATTGCCCGCACAACTGATCCGCAAGATTATCCATATGCTGCGGCCATTGAAAAAAATGTACCAATCTATGACAGCGCAGCGATTGCAAAAATTGCCGCCAATCAAGAGGGCCGCAAAGCTGTGATGGCCGAATGGGCCGAAGTATTTCTGTCTGGCCCTGGCATTGTGGTGCTTAAAGGCGCCCTCACAGATATGGCAGCCCTTGATCAGATGAGTGCGCATTTCAACTCCATCATTGCCGAGCAACATGCCAGCAACACCAGTGCTGGCGATCACTTTGCCAAAGCAGGTGCCAATGACCGCATCTGGAATGCGCTCGAAAAAATCGCCTTACGTGATCCTGCTTGTTTCGCGCGCTATTATGCCAATGAAATGATCGCCATGGTGAGCGAGGCGTGGCTGGGCACGGGCTATCAAATCACTGCACAGGTGAATGTGGTTAATCCGGGTGGCGAAGCCCAATCGGTTCACCGCGATTATCATATGGGTTTTCAGACGGCAGCAGAGATTTCAACGTTTCCAGCTCATGCCCACTTGCTGTCACCAGCACTCACGCTGCAAGGGGCGGTGGCTCATGTGGATATGCCGCTTGAAACTGGTCCAACACTTTACATGCCTTTCAGTCAAACATTTGCGCCCGGATATTTTGCTTGGCGCAAACCTGAGTTTAAAGAGTATTTCAATGCCAACTACACGCAGCTGCCTTTAGCCAAAGGCGATATGGCATTTTTCAATCCAGCCCTTTTCCATGCCGCAGGCCACAACAAAACCACTAACAGAAAACGTATGGGCAATCTGTTGCAAGTGAGTTCAGCATACGGCCGCGCCATGGAAGCAATGGACCGTGCCCGCATGAGTGCTGCTCTCTATCCAGTGTTGAAGCAATTAAACCTGGATGAACATTCAGCCCATAATTCAATTGCCGCATGTGCCGAAGGCTATGCCTTCCCCACCAATTTAGACCGTGATCCGCCTATAGGTGGTCTAGCCCCTGAAACGCAAGCCGCCCTGATGCGCCGTGCGCTCAAAGAAAATTGGCCTGCCGCGCAATTTGAGGAAGCTCTCACCAAACAAAGCCAGCGCCGCCTCACATAGTATCGTTGCTTGGGTTGCGGCCCTGCCAGAGCTCCGCTATAGCGGAGCGCAGTGCACCCGTAGCTCAGCTGGATCAGAGCGCTGCCCTCCGAAGGCAGAGGTCACAGGTTCGAATCCTGTCGGGTGCGCCATATTATATATTAATAACAATTTCTTAGACAATTTTAAATCCGCATTTTAGTTTTATTTTTTAAACTGG
>JANLPA010000061.1:0-15555 GCA_031366855.1 Hyphomicrobiales bacterium
GCACCGCGGTTCAAAAGTTTTTGTGTAGACGCATCAAGATCAGAACCGAACTGCGCGAACGCCGCCATTTCGCGGTATTGTGCAAGCTCACCCTTAATCTTACCAGCAACCTGCTTCATCGCTTTAATTTGAGCCGCAGAGCCCACGCGCGAAACCGAAAGACCAACGTTCACCGCAGGACGAATGCCTTGGTAGAACAAATCAGTTTCCAAGAAGATCTGACCATCGGTGATCGAAATCACGTTGGTTGGAATGTAAGCAGAAACGTCGTTGGCCTGAGTTTCAATAACCGGCAAAGCAGTTAAGGAGCCAGCGCCGAGTGAATCATTCAACTTGGCAGAACGCTCCAACAAACGAGAGTGAAGATAGAACACGTCACCTGGATAAGCTTCGCGGCCTGGTGGGCGGCGGAGCAACAAGGACATTTGGCGATAAGCCACAGCTTGCTTCGAGAGATCGTCATAAGCAATCAAAGCATGCATGCCATTGTCGCGGAAATATTCGCCCATTGTGCAGCCTGTGAACGGTGCAAGATATTGCATCGGTGCTGATTCAGAAGCGGTTGCCGCAACCACAATGGAATACTCCATCGCACCAGCATCTTCCAAAATCTTCACGAACTGCGCCACTGTAGAACGCTTCTGGCCGCAAGCCACATAAACGCAATACAGCTTTTCTTTATCAGGGCCATTCACGTGAATGGATTTCTGATTGAGAATAGCATCGAGAATAATCGCAGTCTTACCTGTTTGACGATCGCCAATGATCAATTCGCGTTGGCCACGGCCAACAGGAATGAGAGCATCAACTGCCTTGAGGCCAGTCGACATTGGTTCATGCACAGATTTGCGCGGAATAATGCCGGGCGCTTTCACGTCCACGCGGGACCGAAGCTTGGTCTTGATCGGGCCTTTGCCATCGATCGGATTTCCGAGTGCATCAACCACGCGGCCGAGCAATTCTGGGCCGATTGGAACTTCCACAATTGCGCCGGTGCGCTTAACGGTGTCGCCTTCTTTAATGTCACGGTCATTACCGAAAATAACCACACCGACATTGTCGGTTTCAAGGTTGAGCGCCATGCCACGAATGCCGCCTGGGAATTCAACCATTTCGCCAGCCTGAACATTGTCGAGGCCATAAACGCGGGCAATGCCGTCGCCTACGGACAGAACCTGACCAATTTCAGCAACTTGGGCATCTTTGCCAAAGTCCTTGATCTGTTTTTTGAGAATTGTCGAAATTTCTGCGGCGCGAATATCCATCAGCCGGTTCCCTTCATAGCAACTTTGAGATTTTGGAGTTTGGTTTTCAGTGAGTCGTCAATCATTGTGGTGCCCACTTTAACAATGAGGCCACCCAGCAAGGATTGGTCAATTTGAGTTTCAAGCTTTACGTCCATGCCCAATTTGGCTTTGAGTGCGGCTTGCAGATCTTTAAGTTGAGCAGCCGTTAGCTTTTCAGCAGAGGTCACTTCAGCCACAACTTCGCCTTTGGCTTCGGCAACAAGGGCTTGAAAGCCGCGAATTGCATCAGGCAAAGCAGGAAGGCGGCGCTTCGCGCACATCAAACGGACAAAATTTAAAGCAAGGCCTGAAAGCTTGGTTTTTGCAGCCAGCGCATCAAGAGCTGTCATCTGGTCTTCAGTTTTAAATACGGGTGATTGCGTAAGGCGTTGCAAATCGGTTGATTCGTCGATTAGGGCTTGAAATCCAGTCAAGCCAGCAGCCGTTGCTGGAATTGCGTTTTCTTCAGTTGCAAGATCAAATAAAGCGTTTGCGTATCGCCCTGCCACTCCTGAGATGATTTGATTTGCCGCCAAAATTGATCACTTCCGCATAAGTTAAACCGCGTTAGAAAACGCGCCGCGGGCGTTCGCTATCACAACCTAAAGAAACTGGCAACCTGCCACTGGCGGCGGATTGCCGCAATATGAAATTTTCGCAATAAAAAAGCCCGAACAAAGTACCGTTCGGGCCCAACTTCTGTTGTGTGAAGGGATGTAGCCCTTACGAATTTGCCTCAAGCTGGTAACGCTTGATTCCCATATCAGCCAAATCGACATGTGTCAGACGGGCATATTGGTTTATAATCTTCCGTCTGGCTTGCCGCTGCTGAATGCGTTGAACTAAGCCAAGAAGCTTCATTTAGCGCACTGCGTCTTTCGCGATGCGGTTAATATCGGTGCGTGCAATGCCCAAATCGGCAAGTTCACGGTTCGACAGGGATTGTAGTTCAGAAACAGTACGGCTGTAACGCTTCCAAGTGGCTACACGGCTTTTCAATACTTCAAACATAATATCTTCCTTTCATATATAAGAGCGGATCGTCTTCGCTCATGCAACATATTTAGGTGCAATGCAGCAAATTACCATTGCAAATTTTGCATGGCTCATAATACCTATTATGAAACAATCGTTTACACAATCGTAACACTGTTTAGCTATGCGCCATTATGCCTAAAAAACAGTCTGGATTGCGGCAATTTTACGACCTTTAAGGCTCATTCTCCTCGCAAATGCAGCAGAACAGCCCAACCTAATGATTAACAACCATTAGCCATGTTTTTTGGACACTTTTTTACCTTTCCAGTTCAAAACAGCTTTAGCGCCGCAAAATCAGTTTCATGCGTGGCACGGGGAGGCGTTTTGTCTAACTTTGAACTCGATCAGGTTTTTTCCTTCGAAGGAACCGTTGCTACACCACCGCAACCAACCCAGAGCCCAACCCGAGGCCCGGTAGCGCAAGAGGATTTTGCAATGGAACTGCTTGGTGCTGATCAAGCCACATTGAACCGCGCGCTCGAAGCTGCTGGTGAAGCAGCCTACCATTGGACAATTAGCGACGACGAAATTGTTTGGAGCAGCAATGCTAGCGAAATTCTCTTCTGCCGCGCCGACCTTATTTCAAGCGGCAAGCGTTTTGCGGTCTTTATGGACGCAGAAAACCTGACCACCCGTTATGATACGGTGATGCGCACGCAAACCACCGATCAAGGCAAGGGCGTTCCCTTCAGCATTGAATATCTTTTCCGTTGCGAAGGCAAAGATAGCGACAAATCAATTTGGGTTGAAGATCAAGGCCGCTGGCATGCGGGCCCAGACGGAAGACCTGCCCACGTTTACGGAACAGTTCGCCCCATCAATGATCGCCATAAACGCGACCAACATTTAAATTTTCTCGGCAATTGCGACCCCCTCACTGGCATGATGAACCGCGGCCGCCTGACAGAAGCTTTGGGCGAAGCCATTACAGTGGCTGGCCGCGAACGTTCCAATTGCGCCTTTGCTATTGCTGCCGTGAATAATCTCTCTGTGGTCAATGAAGCCTATGGCTTTGAAGTGGCTGATGAGGTGATCGTGGCTTTGGGTCGCCGATTGCGCGAGGTGATGCGCGCAGGCGATGGTATTGCACGTTATTCTGGCGGTAAATTTGGAATCATTCTGAATAATTGCGACGAGAAAGAATTGAAAATTGCTTTGGAGCGCTTTCTGGCATCGGTGCGTGACAGTGTTATTGAAACGCAACACGGTCCAGTTTGGGCCATGCTTTCAATTGGGGCCTTATGCTTGCCTGCCCAAGCCCATGACGCCAACACAGCCACAGCGCGTGCCGAAGAAGCATTGAATGAAGCAAGGAAGTTGCCATCGGATGGCTATGTCATTTTCAAGCCCTCAGAAGCCCGCACCAATGAGCGCAAGTTAAATGCACGATGCGCCACCGAAATTGTAAAGTGCCTAAAATCCGATCTCTTCAAACTGGCCTTCCAACCGATTGTATCAGCAAAAACTGGTGAAGTGGTTTTACACGAAGCCTTGTTGCGCATGAGCGATGATCAGAGCAATGAGTTGATTGCGGCCAAGCATTTAATGCCAATGTCAGAGCGCTTAGGCTTGATCAGATTGATTGACCGCAGTGTAACGCAGATGATCGTAAACACTCTCCATAAATATCCCGAAGCCAGATTGGCGATGAATGTATCGGCAACCACGGCCACTGATCCACGCTGGTACAATCAAATCCTCGAGATCATAACAGCTAACTCTTCTGTTGCTGATCGATTGGTTGTTGAAATTACTGAGACAGTCGCTCTGAACGATGTTGTAGCAACGCGGCAATTTGTTGAAAGCTTGCGCACTATAGGGTGCAGCGTGGCTATTGATGATTTTGGCGCAGGCTATACATCTTTCAAGAACTTGCGTGATCTGCAAGTTGATATGTTGAAGCTCGATGGTAGTTTTTGTTCGGATCTCAAAAACAATCCTGAAAACGAATATATTGTCCGAAGCCTGATTGACCTTAGCAAAAAATTCAATCTGAAGATCGTTGCTGAATGGATTGAAAATGAAGAAGATGCCGAGCTTCTGCGCGCATGGGGCGTTGACTATATGCAAGGTCATTTGCTTGGCGAAGCCTCAATTGTGCCACCTTGGACCAAAGAAGTTGAAACCACATTCTCGCTGGAGCCTGAAGCCGGACTGTTCGCTCCGCAGTTTGAGCAGTTAATTAAGCCCGTGCTTGCTTTAGAAACAGAAGTAATCGAACCCCAAGTTACCGAACCAGAAACGATTGCCAATGAGCCAGAAATTATTGCAGCGCCAGAAACAGCTGTGATTGCTGAACCAGACTATAATGAGCCCATTGAAACCCATGCTGAATTAGATTTTTCCGGCATTGACGAAAGCATTTCATCGCTGAAACAAATGCTGGATAGTTTGCATGCCGAAACCCAAGATGATGAAGCTGAACGCAACGCCGCGTAACAGCGATTACTTGGTAATTGTCTCAAGCTTCTGCTGCATTGCAGCCAGTTGATCCTTCAACACCTGCAAATCATCTTTGCTGGCGGCAGTAGGTGCTGCCGTTGGTTTTGAAGTTTCAGGCGAGGCCCCAGCTATGGTGCCACCCATCATGGCGGCAAATGGATTGAACATTTTCATTGCATCATTGAACATGGCCATATTGCGCTTGGCATGATCTTCCATGCCCTTAAAGGCATCACCAACGCCAGCGGCATCAAGCATCTGTTTGCGTAATTTTTCCTGGTCTTTCATCAAACTGTCCAGCGAAAACTCCAAGTAACCCGGCACCAAGCCTTGCATGCTATCGCCATAAACGCTGATGAGTTGGCGTAAGAAATTAACTGGCAACAAAGTATGCGCGCCCTTGTTTTCTTCTTCAAAAATAATCTGGGTTAAAACCGAACGTGTAATATCTTCGCCAGACTTTGCATCATAAACCAAAAAGTCAGCACCAGCTTTCACCATCTGCGCCAAATCATCCAGCGTCACATAGGTGCTGGTTGCTGTATTATAGAGGCGGCGATTGGCATATTTTTTAATGACAGTGGCAGACTTAGCTTGACTCTTATCTTCACTCACAATCGTCTCTCCCATAGCCTTTTAGCTTTGCAAAAATCTGCACCTTGCACCGCACAATTGCAAGTGCAAAAATATCTCGCAACCGCACCATTATCGCTGCTATGGTTTATTCAAAGCAATTGGTTTTGGAGAATGTTATGTCTAAAGATATCGTCATCGTTTCAGCCGCAAGAACCCCCGTTGGCTCGTTCAATGGGGCCTTCGCCAGCTTAACAGCAGCGCAATTGGGCACCATCACCTTGAAAGCCGCCATCGACCGCGCTGGCTTAGAGGCCGATCAAATTGATGAAGTGATCTTGGGTCAAGTGCTCACCGCTGCACAGGGCCAAAACCCCGCGCGCCAAGCAGCCATTCATGCTGGTATCCCCAACACCGCTTCAGCGTGGGGCATGAACCAGCTGTGCGGCTCTGGCCTGCGCGCGGTGGCTCTGGGCTTGCAACAAATCGCAACAGGTGACGCAAACATTGTCGCCGCTGGCGGCATGGAATCGATGAGCAAGGCCCCTCATGCGCAGCATTTGCGCGATGGCGTGAAGATGGGCGACTATCAAATGATCGATACGATGATCCGCGATGGTCTGTGGGATGCATTCAATGGCTACCATATGGGCACGACTGCTGAAAACGTGGCCACCAAATGGCAGATTACCCGCGCTGAGCAAGATGCCTTCGCCGTTGCGTCGCAAAACAAAGCTGAAGCGGCCCAAGCTGCTGGAAAATTCAAAGATGAAATCTGCTCGGTTACAATCGCTGGCCGCAAAGGTGATGTGATTGTGAGCGATGATGAATATATTAAGAAAGGTGTCACCCTTGAGAGTGTGACCAAACTGCGCTCGGCCTTTATGAAGGACGGCACTGTAACTGCCGCCAATGCGTCCGGCATCAATGATGGTGCCGCCGTTGTTATTTTGATGACAGCAGCTGAAGCCCAAAAACGTGGCCTCACACCTTTAGCCCGCATTGCGTCATGGGCCAGCGTTGGTGTTGACCCTGCGATCATGGGCTCAGGCCCGATTCCAGCCTCACGAGCCGCATTAAAAAAAGCCGGATGGAACGCGGCTGATCTTGATGTGATCGAAGCCAATGAAGCCTTTGCTGCCCAAGCCTGCGCTGTGAACAAAGACATGGGCTGGGACAAGTCTAAAGTAAACGTGAATGGTGGTGCCATTGCCATTGGCCACCCCATCGGCGCATCGGGTGCCCGCGTGCTCAACACTTTGTTGTTTGAAATGAAGCGCTCCAACGCCAAGAAGGGCCTTGCTACCTTATGCATTGGCGGCGGCATGGGCGTTGCCATGTGCTTGGAAAGATAAATTAATGTCAGAGGTCCAGCAGAAGAATCTTTCTGCATCAGATTTGCAGGCGCTGCTGGACGCTGGCCTTATTGACCAAACTCTAAAAGAAAAAATCGCGGCGTTTTTAGAGGCACGCCAAGGTGAGCGCCTGCAACCGCGCTTTGATCTCACCCATGTTCTTTGGTATTTGGGTGCCCTGATCATTATTGCGGCCATGGGCCTATTCACCAATGATGCTTTCAACCGCATGGGCGGCTGGGCCTTAGCCGCTTGTGGTGCGGCCTATGCTGTGATCGCATTTGCGGGGGGCGACTATTTATGGACCAAAAAATCCTTACGCATTCCAGGCGGATTATTGATTGCTGTTGCCATATCAATGGTTCCGATGATTGTTTACGGCGTTCAAGATGCCCTTGATCTGTGGAAATATGCCCAAGGCGATCCCGGCACCTACCATAATTTCTATCCCTACATAAATGGCAGTTGGATTTATATGGAGTTAGCCACAATTTTAGCTGCTTGCCTAGCTGCGTATTTTTATCGCTTTCCCTTTATTCTTCTTATCGCAGCCGTAGCCTTATGGTTCATGTCGATGGACCTTGCCATGTGGTTCACACAGTCTCCGCAATCTTATGCAGAGTTTGACGTCAGAAGAACGGTCTCAATTATCTTTGGCTTAGCGACCATTGCAATAAGTTGGGCAATGGATTTGAAGCGGCGCGGTGGCGCAGATATGAGCTTTTGGCTCCACATTGCAGGTGCCCTTGCCTTCTGGGGCGGGCTGTCCCTCCATGATGGTGGCACGGGTTTAGAAAAATTTATTTATCTTATGATCAATATCACTTTGTTGGGCTTCAGCCTCTTTATGAACCGCAGAGTCTATGCCATTTTCGGCGGGTTTGGCATTGCTATCTACCTAGGCGATCTCGCCTTCAATGTATTCAATGATGTCTTAGGTTTTGCCTTTGCTCTTTCCGCAATTGGAATTCTCATCATCTATCTGGGCCTTCTGTTACACCGCAACCGCGATCGTCTGGTTGCTAAAATGGATGCCAACTTACCCATCGTTTTAAAGCGCCTCAAACCGCCAACTGTATAATTTGGCAACGCTACTCTTTGCATAAGCAATTGGTTAGTGTAGCCATAGATGATTGGTCATGCAGGTAAAGGAATAAAATTATGGGTCGAATCGCAGTGGTAACAGGTGGCACCAGAGGAATTGGGGCAGCGATTTCAAAATCACTCAAAGCCAAGGACTGCACAGTTGTGGCCATCTATGCTGGCAATGATGAAGCGGCCAATGCTTTCAAAACCGAAACCGGCATTGCCGCTTATAAATGCGATGTCTCATCCTACGACACTTGTGCCGCAACTTTGAAAACCATTGAAGCCGATATTGGGCCTGTCGATATTCTCGTCAATAATGCAGGTATCACGCGCGATGCCATGTTCCACAAAATGACGCCGCAGCAATGGCAAGAGGTGATGAGCACCAATTTAAATTCGCTGTTCAACATGACCCAACCCATCTGGAGCGGCATGCGCGACCGTGGCTTTGGCCGCATCATTTGCATCTCTTCCATCAACGGGCAAAAAGGCCAAATGGGCCAAGCCAATTATGCCGCAGCCAAAGCTGGTGAAATTGGCTTTGTGAAATCACTGGCCCAGGAAGGTGCTGCCAAAGGCATCACTGTGAATGCTGTTTGCCCCGGCTACATTGCAACTGAAATGGTGATGGCAGTTCCACAAGAAGTTCGCGAAAAGCGCATTCTGCCATTAATCCCTGTGGGTCGTTTGGGAGAGCCAGAAGAAATTGCGCGCTGCGTGGCGTTCTTGGCCGCTGATGATGCAAGCTTCATTACCGGAGCGACACTTAGCGCCAATGGCGGACAATATATGGTTTAAACCATGGCATTGCTGCTGCGGTTGAAGGTCGAAAATCTTGCATGTGAACGCGGTGGCCGATTGGTGTTCTCCAATCTCAACTTCATTTTGAACGCAGGTGAAATGCTGGAACTGCGCGGAGCCAATGGCTCTGGCAAATCATCGCTGCTTCGCTTGCTGGCTGGCTTAAATGCGGCCAGCGCAGGCTCTATCAATTTTGAAAATGGCTCACCTGATCTGAGCCTCGCCGAGCAAGCCCATTACATTGGCCACGCCGATGCTAATAAAACGGCTTTGACAGTTTCGGAAAATCTAAAATTCTGGACCGCGTTTTTGGGTGAAAATAAAACACCACTTGATGCCTTCAATTTAGGAGCACTGGCTGATGATCAAGCCCTGCTGCTCTCGGCTGGTCAAAGGCGGAGACTAGCTCTCTCCCGCCTTCACTGCGTGCAGCGCCCAGTGTGGTTGCTTGATGAGCCAGATGTAGGTCTTGATTCTAAATCACGTATGATTTTGCAAAACCATATCGCTCGTCATCTGGATGAAGGTGGCATGGCGCTGGTGGCAACCCATGCTGAGTTTGGTTTTAAGGCAGCAAAAACACTTAACATGGATGATCGGCAATGATGCGCGGTGCGGCTTTGGCACTGATCAAGCGTGATGTGCTGCTGGCGCGCAAACAAGGCGGTGGCTTGGGCGCTGCGCTTGGATTTATTTTAGCGGTTATGGTGCTGGTGCCGCTGGCCATTGGGCCAGATCAAATTTTGCTGCAACGCATAGCGCCCGGCATGATGTGGCTTGCCCTTTTGCTCGCCGTATTGCTCACGTCTGATCGCATGTTCCAACAGGATTTTGAAGATGGTTCATTAGATGTGATGGCAATGGGCCATTTGCCATTTGAGCTTGTAACCTTGGTGAAGGCACTGGCCCATTGGCTCACTATAAGTCTGCCATTGGCCTTGATCACGCCGCCTCTGGGCCTGCTGCTCAACATTGATCTAAGCCAATTACCAATTCTCTGGGCCACCATGATTTTAGGCTCCTTGGCTCTTTCCATGCTGGCCAGCATTGGGGGTGCTGTAACTGCAGGGTTGCGCCGTGGTGGCTTGCTTGTCTCGCTTTTGATCTTGCCACTCTATGTACCAGTGCTCATCTTTGGCGTGGCTGCTGCGACAGCAAGCCTTGGTGCCACCAGTTCAACCCCAGCGTTAATCGTGCTAAGCGCCATAACCTTGATGAGTGTTGTTGTGACCCCATGGGCCAGCGCCACCGCCCTCAAAGCCTATTTGCGCTAAGGAACCCTGATGCAAAAATTTGCCAATCCGGCTTTATTTCTCAAACTCGCAAATGCCGCTTTGCCGTGGTTGATTGCCATCACTGCGATACTGTTTGCGAGCGGTCTCTACACAGGCCTCGTCACCAGCCCGCCCGATGCGCGCCAAGGTGAAACTGTCCGGATTATGTATATTCATGTGCCAGCAGCCTCCATGGCGCTGTTCATTTATATGGGTCTGGCTTTTTTCAGCGCCATAGCGATTATCTTCCGGCACCCCTTAGCTGATGCCGCGGCAAAATCAGCAGCCCCCATTGGCGCGGTCTATTGTTTCTTAGCGCTAGCCACAGGTTCTCTCTGGGGCAAGCCCATGTGGGGCACCTGGTGGGTATGGGATGCGCGGCTCACATCCATGTTTGTACTGATGCTGCTCTATCTAGGATATATCGCGGTGTGCAACAGCATTGACGATCCACACCGCGCGGCAGCCATTGCCCGCGTTGTGGCAATCGTGGGTGTGATCAATGTGCCCATCGTAAAATTCTCAGTAAATTGGTGGAACACACTGCATCAACCCGCCAGCATTTTGAAAATGGGTGGGCCTTCCATTGATAGCTCAATGCTCTGGCCGCTTTTCTTGATGGCACTGGCTTATGGAATGTTATTTTTAACCTTACTTGTCATTTCACTGCGCAGTGAAATCGCTGCGCGCAAACTGCGCCAAATAAGATTTGCCGAAATAGGAAACCGCTAATGGATTTTTCTGCCGTTCACGTTGATGTGGTGATTGCCAGCTATCTGCTCACTGGCCTGTGTCTTGCCGGTCTTGTCATCACGTTGGTGTTGCGAGACCACCATCTTGCAAAAAAACTTAAAGACCTAAACGCCGATTAAATCTTGCGGCGCAGTTTCACTTTTCCAGTTTCAGCTTCGGGTGCTTTTTCATCAACCTTGTCCATTTCGGTTGCCAAACTTGTAAGGCATTCAATCACCGTGCGCCGATCAGCAGCAGAAAATGCTGCAAGCATGGTCTTATCAATATCGTCGGCACCCGTCTGGGCCGACTTCAACATTTTCTTGCCAACGGGTGTTAAGCGAATGGCATTGGTGCGCGCATCTTCCTTGGAGCGGCGGCGCTGCAAATAACCTTGCGCCATGAGACGCGAAACCAGATCAGCCAAGGTGGAGCGATCAATCCCCGTCACCTTCACCAATTCAGTTTGGCTCTTGCCCTCATTTGTGTCGACAGCCGAAAGCACCGTGAATTGCCTGTGCGTCAAACCTGTGTTGCCAACTTCGTTCATATAAAGATGAACTGAATATTGCACGGCCCGTTTTAGCAAGTGCGAGAATGATTTTGAAAATTGTTTAGTTTCTTTTTGACCCGACATCACGTTCCCTGTTCCCCGTTGGCTTGAGCTCCCCCCAATAATAAAGAGCAGCGCCAACACCTTCCGAAAAGTTTGGAAGGTTAGTCTTTTTCTTAAAGCTGGTGAGTCCTAGCGAGTCATTGCAAACGCGGCAAGCGAAAACGCAAAAAACTTTTCAGCTGTGGCAGCTAGGTCCAAATTTTTAAATTACGCAAGACTTGACAAATGAAATTGCCAATCAACCGTACACTGATGATCAGTCAGCGGATGAAGTTTTTTCCGGTGTTTCGTCTTTCATATGGCGTGCCATGAAGGGTGCGTTCGCAAGTGCAAACATGAATGTGAGACCCATCAATCCAAAGGCTTTGAAGGTGACCCATGTGTCTGTTGAATAGCTACGCCACACAAATTCATTCAAGCCCGCCATAGCGAGAAAAAATGTCCCCCAGCGTAATGTTAGCGATTTCCAAATGGCATCTGGCAATTCCATGGCATGGCCCATGATGTCTTTGATAAACAGCCGCTTGAAATAAAGACCGCCAAACAACGCACCTGCAAACAAAAGGTTGGCCAAGGTTACTTTAATTTTAATAAAAATATCATTGTGCAAATAAAGCGTGAGCCCCCCAAATACGCCGACAAAAATTGCACTGGCGAGAAGAAACTTCGCAATTTTTCCGGTGATCATATAAGTGGCGATCAATGAAATCGCCGTGGCCGCCATAAACACCGCAGTGCCATAGAAAATTCCGAACTTCCAATTGGTGAGAAAGAACACCACTAAGGGCCCAAGTTCTAAAATCTGCTTACGAGTCTGGCTCATCAATTTTCAAATCCTGCTATGGCACGCGCAAAGGCAGCTGCATCAAAGGGCTGCAAATCATCAATGCTCTCGCCTACACCAATGGCGTGAATTGGCAATTTAAACTTTTCCGCAATAGCCACCAAAATGCCACCGCGCGCTGTACCATCTAACTTGGTCATAATAAGGCCGGTCACCCCAGCAACTTTCGTAAAAATCTCGGCCTGTGCCAATGCATTCTGACCTGTGGTGGCATCTAACACCAGCAGCACCGCATGAGGGGCCGCCTCATCCTGCTTCTTGATCACCCGCACAACCTTATCAAGCTCGTCCATGAGATAAGCTTTATTTTGCAGGCGACCTGCGGTGTCTATAAACAAAATATCTGTGCCGTCTTCGCGGGCTTGTTTCAGTGCATCAAAGGCAAGCCCCGCTGAATCAGCGCCAATCGCCGCACTCTTCGTGGTGGCGCCAATGCGCTTACCCCACACGGTCAACTGCTCAACAGCAGCCGCACGGAATGTGTCGCAAGCCGCAAACATCACTTTAAAACCTTCGGAAGCAGCTATGGAGCCAAGCTTGCCAATAGTGGTGGTTTTGCCTGAGCCATTCACGCCCACAACCAAAATCACAAATGGTTTTTCTGAACCAAAATTAAAAGGCACCTCAACTGGCTTTAAAACCTTAGCCACTTCATCGGCCAAAATTTGCTTCACCTCTTCAGGATCAACTTCCTTATCATAGCGCCCGTGCGAGACAGCGGCGATGATCCGCTCAGACACAGCAATACCAAGATCGGCTTGGATCAATGTGTCTTCAAGTTCTTGCAACGTTTCGCGATCAAGCTTGCGCTTGGTGAAGATCGCGGTGATGGAGCCTGTGATCGACTTTGATGATTTAGATAACCCTAGCGTAAGCCGCGAGAGCCAGCCACTGCGCTGCGGTGCTGGCTCGACTGCCACTGGAACAGGGACTGGGGGTGGCGCAACGTAAACCTCTTCCACAATTTCTATCGGTGGCGGCGGAGGCGTTGGTCTCTTAACTTCAGGCTTGGGCTTGGCAACCGGTGGAGGTGCCGCTTTTTTAACTGGCACGGCCTTTTTTGGTTCAGGCTTCTTCACCGCCTGCTTTTTCGGCGGCGGTTCAACAACTTTGGCTTTGGCCTTCGTTTTAGGAGCCGCTTTTACCGAAGCTTTGGGTGCTGCCTTTGCCTTCTCAACTTTTTTAGGTTCAGGTTTCTTCGCCTTAGCTTTAGGCGCAATAACTTCAACCGCTGGCTCAGGTGCTGGCAGCGCAACTTGCACTTCTTCAACTGGTGCAACCTCTTCAGCAGGCTTGCCTGTGATCCGATTAAAAAGTTTTTTGAAAAATCCAGCCATCACATCCCCACATGCAAGTGTGAACTTGAAGCGCTGTGCACACGCGTCTGCACCACAGCGCCAGGCACCATAGCCGTTTCAAACTTGGCCAATGCAAAATGTTCGGTGCGGCCTTGGGTTGGCGTTTCAACCAGCACTGCGCGCGAGGAACCAACTTCGTGGCGTAAGAAACTTTCTAAACGCGCTTCTCCTTTGGTCCGCAATAGAGCTGCACGGCGCTTGATCACAGTTTGCTCCACCATCGGCATTTTTGCGGCAGGCGTGTCAGGTCGCGCCGAATAGGGAAACACATGCAAATAGGTGAGTCCGCACTCATCCACGATCTTCATCGAGTTTTCAAACATCTCGTCGGTCTCAGTGGGAAAACCTGCGATAATATCAGCGCCGAAAACCATGTCAGGTCGTTTGGCGCGGAGAGTATTACAAAATTCAATCGTGTGCTCGCGGCTGTGCCTGCGCTTCATGCGCTTCAAAATCATATTATCACCTGATTGCAGTGACAGATGTAGATGAGGCATCACGCGCAAGTCCCCGGTAATCACTTCAACCATTTCATCATCAGCTTCGATTGAGTCGATGGAAGAAAGCCGCAAGCGCTTGAGATCCGGCACAGAATTTAAAATTCGCGCCAGAAGCGAACCAAGCTTGGGCGCACCTTCTAAATCCGCACCCCATGATGTGAGATCAACACCAGATAAAACAACCTCGGCATGGCCCATAGCCACCAACCGGCGAATTTGTTCGACAGCATCAGCAATCGGCACCGAACGCGAATTGCCCCGACCATAAGGAATGATGCAAAACGTGCAGCGATGGTCACAGCCATTTTGCACCTGAACAAAAGCCCGCGTGTGCGCCGCCATGCGATCAATCATCGGAGGCCGTGTTTCACGCACCGTCATAATATCAGACACATCAATGCGGGGGCGATTACTCCCCACCAACCAAGAAGACGCCTGCAATTTTTCTTCATTGCCCAACACGCGAGACACTTCGGGCATGTTGGCAAACATTTCAGGATCGGTCTGGGCAGCACAGCCGGTCACAATAATTTGTGCATCCGGTTGTTCTTTATGCGCTTTGCGAATGGCTTGGCGGGCTTGCCGCGTGGCCTCAGCCGTCACCGCACAGGTGTTAAAAATAATCGCATTTTCAAGGCCAGCTTTTTCTGCATGGCCACGCATAATTTCAGATTCAAAAGTGTTCAGTCGACAACCGAAAGTTTGCAGCTCGGTCATGCTAGAATGCCTTCGGGCAGCACGCCATCAAATTCATAAGCGGCAGGCCCGGTCATCAACACATGGCCATCGCTCTCACGCACGCTCATAAACAAATCGCCACCTGGCAAGGTGATCTTGCAAGGTGAATCAATAATTTTAATCCGGTGGCCAGCTGCCATGGTGGCACATGCAGCTGTGCCACAGGCTTGTGTGAGGCCAGCCCCACGTTCCCACACTTTTAAAATAACATGATCCCGCGCCACCACTCTGGCAAATGAGATATTGGCGCGTTCCGGAAATAGCGGGTGGTTTTCCAGCATGGGCCCAGCCCGGCCCAAATCCACCACATCCAAATCAGTCACCCAAAAAATGCAATGTGGATTACCCACATTTACAACCGAGGGCGAATGAATAAGTGGCGCATCAATCGGCCCGTATTGCAGTTCCACATGGCGCGTGTCGGCAAATGGTTCGGAGAGCGGGATATCTTTCCAATCAAACTTGGGCAGCCCTTGGTCAATTGTCACCATCTTGTCGCCAGCCTTGGTGGCAATCAGAAATCCGCCCTTGGTGTCGATGGTGGCAGTGTTATCGTGTTTTTCGTCGAAAATTAAATCCGCAATGCAGCGCGAAGCATTGCCGCAGGATTGCACTTCGCCACCTTCAGCATTCCAAATCCGCATGCGCACATCGGCCACTGAAGATTTTTCCAAAACAATCAGCTGATCACAGCCAATGCCCGTCTTGCGATCCGCAATGGCCCGAGCCTGCGCTTCAGTTATAGCAATAGGTTTCTTGCGGGCATCCAAAACCACAAAATCATTGCCAAGACCGTTCATTTTTCGAAATGCAAGAGACATGCTGGGCCTTATATGGGAAAAGGGGCAGCGAAAGCTAGAGCAGGATGCTTCGAGGCGCGTCCCGCGCACCTCCGCATGAGGGTTAATA
>JANLPA010000062.1:0-16247 GCA_031366855.1 Hyphomicrobiales bacterium
CAAATTGCAACCATAGCGCCGTGCCAATTCGGAATAATCATAGGCTTGCAGCACCATGTAATTGAACTCAATAAACGAAAGCTCATGCTCGCGTTCTAAGCGCAACTTCACCGAGTCCATGGCTAACATGCGGTTCACACTGAAATGCTTGCCCACATCGCGCAGCATGTCGATGTAGTTCAATTTGGTCAGCCATTCTGCATTATCCACCATCATGGCATCGCTGGCGCCGCTGCCAAATTTCATAAATTTATCGAACACCTGTTGAATGCCGCGCTTGTTATTTTCAATATCATCAAGCGAAAGTATCTTGCGGCTCTCATCGCGCCCTGATGGATCGCCCACCCGCGTGGTGCCACCACCCATCAGAACAATGGGCTTATTGCCGGATGCCTGCAACCAATGCAGCAACATAATTTGAACAAGCGACCCCACATGAAGCGAAGATGCTGTGCAATCAAACCCAATATAAGCTACCAGCTTTTTGGCGGCAGCCAGAGCGTCCAGCCCTTCATTGTCCGAGCATTGATGAATAAAACCACGGGTGGCCAAAGTGTTAAGGAATTCTGATTTGTACTGGTTCATGATAAAGGCCTCTTATCACAGGTGATTTGCATGTCAAAAATTTACAACAGCATCGGGTTAATGTCTGGCACCTCACTGGATGGAATTGACGTGGCTTTGATCCGCACCGATGGCGAGGGATTTTTGGAACGTGGGCCGAGTATGACTTACAGTTATCCGCCTGAGCGACAAGCACTGTTAAGCCAAGCGCTGAAGGATGCGGCTGTCATAACCGATCGCACGCAACGACCCGGATGTCTTGCCGAAGTGGAAGAGAAGCTCACGCATTGGCATGTTGGGGCACTCGAAAAGTTTTTTGAGACCACAGACTATGATAACACTATGATTGATGTAATCGGTTTTCACGGCCAAACCATATTGCACAGGCCAGAACAAAAACTAACAGTGCAGCTTGGCCTTGGCCAAATCATCGCCGATACTTTCCTAATCCCAGTGGTCTACGACATGCGCGCCGCTGATGTAGCGGCAGGCGGGCAGGGCGCGCCTTTAGTTCCGGCCTATCACCGCGCCCTTGCCAAAAATCCGCCCATGGCTTTTGTAAACATTGGCGGCGTTGCCAATGTCACACACATAAGCGCCAATAGCGATTTGCTGGCTTTCGACACTGGGCCCGGCAACGCGTTGATCAATGATTGGGTGCATAAGCACACAGGCGCAACACACGATGAAGGCGGTGCATTGGCTTTGGCGGGAAACATTTCGGCCAAGCATTTGAAGGCCGCACTGGAAAATTCCTATTTCCAAAAGCGCCCGCCAAAATCATTAGACCGCAACAGCTTCGAGAATTTCTCAGTCGAGGATTTGTCATTAGAAAATGGCTCCGCCACACTCACAGCCTTCACAGTGCATTCCATTGCCAGAGCAGCACACTGGTTCCACGAACCCGTCAACACTTGGGTGATCTGTGGTGGTGGACGTCACAACGCCGCCATCATGCAGGGCTTGAAGGAAATTCTCGGTAACGTTCAAAGCGCTGAGGAAGCAGGCTTCAATGGCGACAGCATGGAAGCCGAAGCCTGGGCCTATCTCGCAGTTAGAAGCCTGCGGGGTTTACCGATTTCATTTCCTGGAACAACTGGTGTAGCATCTGCTTTGACAGGTGGCGTTTTAGTGGGCGAAAGATATAAATGAACAAGCGGGTAGTCTTCACAGGTGGTTCTGGCAAAGCTGGGCGTTATGCAATTGAGCATTTAATTGCCAAAGGCTATGCAGTTCTCAATCTGGATTTGAAACCATATAATCAATCCGGTGTGAACTCCTTGATCACTGACCTTACCGATAGCGGCCAAGTGTTCAACGCGCTCACCACACATTTTGGTTTTGATGGATTTGAAAAGGGTTCTCCGCCGAGCGCACCAGATGCTGTGGTGCATTTTGCCGCCATTCCCCGGGTGTTGCTTGAACCAGATAACAAAACCTTCTCAGCCAATGTAACAAGCACCTATAATGTGATCGAAGCCGCATTGAAGTTAGGCGTGCGTAAAATCATCATTGCATCCAGCGAAACCACATATGGGGTGTGTTTTGCCGAGGGCGACAAAGACTTCAAAAAATTCCCATTGGAAGAGGATTACGACATTGATCCCATGGATAGCTACGGTCTGTCAAAGCTTGTGAATGAGCAAACGGCCAAAGCATTTGCCGCACGTTATTGCGCTGATATTTATGCCTTGCGCATTGCTAATGTGATTGAACCAAATGATTATGCTCAGTTCCCCGAATTCATTAGGAATCCGAAATCTCGTAAACGCAACGCATGGAGCTATATTGATGCGCGTGATCTAGGTGAAATTGTGCACCTCTGCCTGCAAAAAGATGGCTTAGGGTTTCAAGTTTTTAACGCTGTGAACGACACGATCACCGCCGACACACCAACGGCACAATTTCTTGCTGAGCATTGTCCAGCCACATCAATCACGCGTGAACTTGGTGAATTTGAAGCCCCAATGTCAAACCGCAAAATCCGCGAAATTTTGGGGTTCAAAGAACAACATAACTGGCGGAAATATATGAAAGGCCGTTACTCTTCCTGGGTCAGCCGCTTATCCAAATAATCGGCGCAAATCTTGGTCAAGTCCTCAATGCGGTCTTGGAAGAAGTGGTTGGCATCGGCGATCACTTTGTGCTCGATAGCAATGCCCTTTTGGGTTTTCAGCTTGGAAACCAACGTGTGAACGGCTTCTGGCGCTGTCACCGTGTCTTTGCCACCATTGATAAACAGGCCAGACGCTGGGCAGGGGGCGAGGAATGAAAAATCATAATGCTTGGCCAAAGGCGCAATGGAAATAAATCCACCAATTTCAGGACGCCGCATCAAAAGCTGCATGGAAATCCAAGCGCCAAATGAAACGCCTGCAATCCAGCAAATCTTCGATTCGCGGTTTAAAGCTTGGAGCCAATCCAGCGCTGAAGCCGCATCAGCCAATTCACCAGCACCATTGTCAAACAAGCCTTGGCTGCGGCCAACGCCACGAAAATTAAAGCGCAAAACCGAAAATCCACGGCTTTGGAAAAGCTGATAAAGCGAATGCACAATTGGATTATTCATGGTGCCGCCAAAGGTGGGGTGCGGATGCAGCAAAATGGCAATGGGCGCAGCGCTGGTTCTGCCTTGATGGTATCGCGCTTCAATGCGCCCGGCAGGTCCGTTAAAAATCACTTCTGGCATCATGCATCCCGTTGTTCCGCCACAGTGCCATTACTTGACTCCGCTTGTCGGATTTAGTAGTTTCAGTCGGAACGGAAATCGAAAAAACCGTTCAGCTTCAAAGCCTCCGCGCCTTTAGCACGGAGCAGGGGGCAAAAAGCAAGCATTTCGTTAATGGAACAGGCAAAAGCCCATGAAAATGAGCACCAAAGGACGCTACGCCGTTATGGCGATGATAGATATTGGCGAACATGGCCAAGGAAAACCTGTGTCTTTAGCTGAAATTGCCGATCGCCAAGACATTAGCCAAGAATATCTGGAGCAACTCTTTGGAAAATTGCGCCGCGCCAATTTAGTAACAAGCTCTCGTGGTCCAGGCGGAGGTTATGTGCTGGCGCGCGATGCGGCAGAGATCAATATGTCGGAAGTGATTCTCGCCGCCGACGAAACCTTGAACGCTACCCGCTGTGCTGGCGATGCTGTGCCCGGCTGCGTGAAAGGCGAACGCTGCAATTCCCATGATCTCTGGTCGTCGCTCGGCCGCCAGATGATGAGCTTTCTCGATTCAATCACCCTTGAAGACGTGGTGCAAAACCGCAACCTCGCTTTGGCTGCATCGATCCGCCAAGCCAAAGATCGGCATGTGAAAGCATTTTGAGAACCTATCTCGACCATAATGCCACCAGCCCGCTGCGCCCAGAAGCAAAGCAGGCGATGACGGCTGCTATGGACGTTGATGGCAACGCCTCATCCATTCATGCCGAAGGCCGCAATGCGCGAAAGCACATGGATGACTCTCGAGATAAGCTGGCTTTTCATTTGGGCTGTCTGCCACCTATGCTCACATTCACATCTGGCGGAACCGAAGCCAATAACATGGCGCTGCGCGGTGTGGCTGTTGAGCGTATTTTAATTTCCGCAGTGGAGCACCCGAGCGTTAAGGCTGCCGCTGCCGCAAGTGGCAAGCCTGTAGAAATCATCCCCGTCGATCGTTTTGGCAGTGTGGATTTGAACGCGTTAGAAAAAATATTGAGAGGCCCGAAAGCGCTTGTGTCCGTTATGTTTGCCAACAATGAAACAGGTGTCATTCAACCCGTGCAGGACATTGTTGCCTTAGCCAGCAAAGCAGGCGCACTCACCCATGTGGATGCTGTGCAAGCCTTTGGCAAAACCAAAGTTAACTTCGGTTTAATGGGTGTCGATATGATGACGGTTGGTGCCCATAAAGTGGGTGGTCCCACTGGCATTGGCGCGCTTATTATCCGCGATGGTTTGGTGGTTGAGCCCTTGTTGCACGGTGGTGGTCAAGAATTGCGCCGAAGGCCCGGCACCGAAAATCTCATCGGCATGGCCGGTTTTGCCGCCCTCACACAATGCGCCGAAATCAACGTGCAAAAATTGACCAGCGAAATTGAGCAAGCCCTCGAAGGCAGTGTGATTTTTGGCCAAGGTGCGGCGCGGCTGAACAACACAATTTATTTCGGCCATGCCGGAATGCGCACCGAAACTCTGTTGATGAGTTTTGATCTTGAAAGCATTGCGGTGTCTTCCGGTTCGGCTTGTTCCTCCGGCAAGGTGGCTCATTCAAACGTTTTGCAAGCCATGGGTGTTGCCCCTGAAATCTCCGCAGCCGCCATTCGCGTATCATTGGGGTGGAACACAACCCCACAAGACGCACAAAATTTCATCGCCACTTGGCAAAAAATCTCCGCGCGCCACCGCGCCAAACACGCAGCTTAGGAACAACATGGCCGACCAAGATACCATTGATCTCGTTAAAACGATCGAAGTCGATAAATATAAATACGGCTTCGAAACCGATATCGAGTCCGACTATGCGCCCAAGGGTTTGAATGAAGATATCGTGCGTTTCATTTCAAACAAAAAGGGCGAGCCAGCATGGATGCTTGAATGGCGCTTGGAAGCATATCGCGTGTGGCTCACCATGGAGGAACCCACTTGGGCACGCGTGCATTATCCTAAAATTGATTTTCAAGATTTGTATTATTATGCAGCACCCAAATCTATGGCAGCCCCCAAAAGCTTGGATGAGATTGATCCAAAGCTTTTGGAAACCTATGCCAAGCTTGGCATTCCACTCAAAGAGCAAGAGATCCTCGCAGGTATTCGTAAACAAGGCGAACCCAGCCACTTGGATGATGAAGGCAATGAAATCATCTCAGGCCGCGTGGCCATTGATGCGGTGTTTGATAGCGTGTCCGTTGTCACCACATTCAAAGCTGAGCTTGCTAAAGCGGGCGTAATATTCTGCTCAATTTCGGAAGCCTTGCGCGAACACCCAGACTTGGTGAAGCAATATCTGGGCTCTGTGGTTCCGCAGAATGATAATTTCTATGCGGGCCTCAACAGTGCTGTGTTCTCCGATGGCTCATTCGTTTATGTGCCACCGGGCGTGCGCTGCCCGATGGAGCTTTCAACTTACTTCCGCATGAACGCCAAAAACACCGGCCAGTTTGAGCGCACGTTGATCATCGCCGATAAAGGTTCTTACGTTTCATATCTCGAAGGCTGCACAGCGCCCACCCGCGAAGAAAGCCAGCTTCACGCCGCCGTGGTCGAATTGATCGCCCATGAAGATGCTGAGATAAAATACTCCACCGTGCAAAATTGGTATCCTGGCGATGCTGAAGGCAAAGGCGGGATTTATAATTTCGTGACCAAGCGCGGCGATTGCCGTGGCGCACGCTCCAAAATTTCGTGGACACAAGTTGAGACTGGATCAGCCATCACTTGGAAATATCCCAGCGTAATCTTGCGCGGTGAATCGTCTCGCGGTGAATTTTATTCTATCGCTATCAGCAATGGCCGCCAACAGGTTGATAGCGGCACCAAGATGATTCACTTGGGCAAGAACAGTTCTAGTCGCATCATTTCGAAAGGCATCGCCGCTGGCCGTTCGGATAACACCTATCGCGGCTTAGTAAGTGCCCACCGTAAAGCCACCAATGCCAGAAACTTCACGCAATGCGATAGCTTGCTGATCGGCGATCAATGCGGCGCGCATACGGTGCCCTACATCGAGTCAAAAACCTCCACCGCCCAATTCGAACACGAAGCCACCACCAGCAAGATCAGCGACGATCAAATGTTCTACTGCATGTCACGCGGGCTCAGCCAAGAAGAAGCCGTGGCCCTCATCGTCAACGGATTTGTGCGCGATGTGCTGCAACAACTCCCCATGGAATTCATGGCCGAAACGCAAAAGCTGATTGGCATTAGTTTGGAAGGATCAGTCGGTTAAAATGCTCGAAATTAAAAACCTCCACGTCAAACTCGAAGACGAACCGCGCGAAATCCTAAAGGGCCTTTCACTCAATGTGAAGGCGGGTGAAGTGCATGCCATTATGGGGCCAAATGGCTCTGGCAAGTCTACATTGTCTTATGTGGTCTCTGGCCGCGATGGCTATGAAGTGACAGAGGGCACCGTGATGTTCAAAGGCGAAAACCTGTTGGCCATGGACCCCAATGAACGCGCCGCCAAGGGCGTGTTTCTGGCCTTCCAATATCCCATCGAAATTCCCGGTGTGGCCACCATGCAATTCCTCAAAGTGGCCCTCAATGCCCAGCGTAAAGCGCGCGGCGAAAAGGAATTGTCTATCCCCGATTTTATGCGTTTTGTGAAAGAGCGGGCCGCCAAACTCAACATCAGTCAGGAAATGTTGAAGCGCCCGGTGAATGTGGGCTTCTCCGGAGGAGAAAAAAAGCGCGCTGAGATTTTACAAATGGCGGTGCTGGAACCATCGCTCTGCGTGTTGGATGAAACGGACTCGGGCCTTGATATTGATGCTCTCAAAGTGGTGGCTGATGGTGTGAATGCGCTGCGTTCGCCAGACCGCGCTATGATCGTCATCACTCACTATCAGCGCTTGCTCGATTACATCGTGCCCGATTTTGTGCATGTGCTGTCAGCCGGTAAGATCGTAAAATCCGGCGGCAAGGAATTAGCATTAGAACTCGAAGCCAATGGCTATTCCGAGTTTGTGGAGAAGGTGGCGTGATTCAAGCTCTTTCCAAAACACCAGCAGAGGAAGCTTTCGGCGTATCCCTGCCGCATCGCCGCATGGAAGAATGGCGCTGGACTGATTTGCGCGCCCGCATTGATAAGCCTTATCCTTCGCAAGAAATTGCGGTTGCTGACAAAGATGTAGCCCGTCTTATGGCTACGTCGCTCTTTGCAAAACTCACCACGCATCGCATTGTGTTTATAAATGGCAGCTTGGACCAAGAACGATCTAACTTCGCAGGGCTAACTTTTGAATTGGGTGTGCCGTCGTCTTCGGCTGTTGATGATCCTGTCATTCATTTGAACAGCGCCATCGAACCAGCGGGCCTCACATTGCGCTTTGATGCGAGTTTGGATGTGCCCGTGGAAATCATTCACATCGCAACGCTTGGTGCCGCGCGTGCCATGGCGCTGCGTAACCGCATTGAAGTGGGCGAAGGCGCATCCGCCACCATCATCGAAACTTTTGTGGGCGAGGGCGATTATATTGTTAATGCCGTCACTGAGATTCAGGTTGGAGCAGGTGCTAGATTAGACCGCGTGAAAGTGGAATTAGAATCGCACGACGCCACCCATCTCTCATACATCGATTGCACATTGGCCAAAGATGCAAAGCTGAACGAACTCACGCTCACATCCGGCTCCGCTCTCAACCGCCAGAACGGAAATTACTTATTCGCAGGCGAAAACGCAAATGCGCTCATCGCCGGTGCCTACTTGCTCAATGACAAACAACACGCCGACACACGATTGGTGATGGACCACAAGGTGCCGCATTGCACCAGCCGCGAAATGTTCAAATGCGTTATGGATGAAAGCGCACGCGGCATTTTCCAAGGCAAAGTGGTTGTGCGCAAACACGCGCAAAAAACTGATGGCAAACAATCCAGCCATGCTTTGTTGCTTTCTGAGTCCGCTGAATTCGATGCCAAACCAGAATTGGAAATCTACGCTGATGATGTGGTCTGCGGCCATGGCGCAACTGCAGGCGACATCAACCACGATCACCTGTTCTATTTGCAGTCACGCGGTATTCCCGAATCGGAAGCCAAATCATTGTTGATTGGCGCGTTTGTAGGCGAGGCGTTTGATGGCATCGTGAATGATGCAATGCGTGAAGCGTTGGTGGCATTCGCCGAGAATTGGTTGACTGCGAGGAAGGCGAAGTGAAGGCGAGTTTTCATATCTCCCCTTCTCCCCTTGAGGGAGAAGGTGCCCGCAGGGCGGATGAGGGGTTTGCTTGCTCTGGATTCGGTGGTTGCATTTGGCAGCCCCCTCATCCGTCGTTTCGCGCCACCTTCTTCCTCAAGGGGAGAAGGGTATGAAAAATTTTGATGTCCAGCGTGTTAGAAATGACTTCCCCATCCTCTCCCGTGAGGTTTATGGCAAGCCGCTGATTTATCTTGATAATGCGGCCTCGGCGCAAAAGCCTAAACCCGTGCTCGATGCCATGATGAAATCGATGACGCAAGAATATGCCAATGTGCATCGTGGGTTGCACTTCCTGTCCAATGCCGCAACGCAAAGCTTTGAGGATGCGCGTGAGTCCGTGCAACGGTTCATTAACGCGCCAACTAAAGATCAAATCATCTTCACTCGCAATGCCACCGATGCCATCAACATTGTGGCGCAAAGTTTCGGCGGCATGGTGATTGGTGAGGGCGATGAGATTATTCTCTCTATCCTCGAACATCACTCCAACATTGTGCCGTGGCATTTTCACCGCGAACGCCGGGGCGCTGTGATCAAATGGGCACCGATTGATGACGAGGGCAATTTTCTGCTGGATGAATTTGAAAAGCTCATCAGCTCGCGCACCAAGATGATCGCTGTCACCGCCATGTCCAATGCTTTGGGCACTGTGGTACCTGTTGCCGAAATTATCAAAATCGCCCACGCCAAAGGCATTCCTGTTCTCGTCGATGCCAGCCAGCAAGCCGTTCATGGCCGTCTGGATGTGCAGGCTCTGGATGCCGATTTCCTCGTGTTCACTGGCCACAAAACTTATGGGCCAACGGGCATTGGCGTTCTTTATGCAAAGTCTGAGCATTTGCAGAAAATGCCACCTTATCAAGGCGGTGGCGAGATGATTTTAGAAGTTACTGAAAGCACGATTGCCTATAATGATCCGCCACATCGCTTTGAAGCTGGCACACCCGCCATTGTCGAAGCCATCGGTTTGGGCGCAGCTTTGGATTATATGACGGCTATCGGCCTTGATAAAATTGCTGCACACGAGAAGGCTTTGCACGATTATGCCATGAGCCGTTTGCGCGAAATCAACTCGCTCAAAATTTATGGCCAAGCCCGCAACAAAGGCCCCATCATCTCGTTTATGATGAGCGGCGCCCACGCGCATGATGTGGCCACGGTGATTGACCGCCAAGGTGTTGCCGTTCGCGCTGGCACCCATTGCACCCAGCCGCTTCTTCAGCGCTTTGGTGTAACCGCCACCTGTCGCGCCTCATTTGCCATGTACAACACCATGGAGGAGGTTGATAAATTGGCCGAAGCGCTTATCTCTGCTCAGAGGATATTCACGTGACCGACACTTTGACCGTTAACGCCCCCGATATGTCTGCCATCCCCGCCGATGAACTGGCGCGGATGACGGATGATATTGTGGCGGCCCTCAAGACAGTTTACGACCCTGAAATTCCCGTCGATATTTATGAATTGGGCCTCATCTATAAAGTTGATATTGATGATGATCGCAATGTGGCGATTGATATGACGTTGACTGCACCAGGCTGCCCCGTGGCTGGCGACATGCCGGGCTGGGTGGAAAATGCGGTGTCCACTGTTGGTGGTGTTGCCAGCGTTAAAGCAAAAATTACCTTTGATCCGCCATGGGATCATAGCCGCATGTCGGAAGAAGCTCGCATGGCAATGAATATGTGGTAGGATAGATCATGGCCCAAGCTCAAGCACGACCCAGACCCCAAGTGATGAAAGTGACGGACGCAGCAGCAGCTCGCATCGCCGAGCTTATGGCGCGTGGCGAAGGCGTGGGCCTTCGCGTCGGCGTGAAGAACGGCGGCTGTGCTGGCATGGAATATACTATGGAATGGGCAGCAGAGCAGGGCAAGTTCGATGAGGTGGTTGAGGACAAGGGTGCCAAGATTCTGATCGACCCCAAAGCCATCATGTTCTTGCTCGGCACTGAAATGGATTTCCAAGCATCAGCCTTGAAATCTGGCTTCGTTTTTAATAACCCCAATCAAATTTCAGCCTGCGGCTGTGGCGAAAGTGTGCAGATCGTTCCGGCATTAGCATGAGTGCAACTATCGATCATGTTCTGGAGCAAATGGCAGGCTTCGGCGCCGTGACCACCAGAAAGATGTTTGGCGCTGTAGCTCTTTATCATGCCAGCCTCATCTTCGGCATGGTCGATGATGATATTCTTTATCTCAAGGGCGATGATGTTCTGAAGTCTGAATTTGAAAAAGAAAAGCTCAGTCAATTCACTTACGAATCTAAATCCGGCGGCCGCACTGCGATGAGTTATTGGCAGGCCCCTGAACGCTGCTTGGATGATGTTTCAGAAATGAAACTCTGGTGCAAAAAAGCTTATGAGGCGGCATTGCGTTCGCAAAAGCCAGCCAAAAAACCTAAGAAAAAAACTTAAATTTTTCGCGCGGGGGCCCGCGTTTTTTCGCCATAAAATTCCATGCCAATGTTGGCATCTTTGCGCCAAATAACTTTTGCATTCTGAATTGTATTGTCGGCCGTTATAAGCAAGCGGAATTCATTCGGCACGGCAATTTGATCGCCGCAGGTGATCGTGGCAGTGGTCTCGGTCAGATCGCGCAATGTGCAATCAACCAAAGTCCAGCTCACTAAATTTACAACCTTTGCAGCTTTCAACACTCGCATCACAGCACCTTTGCTCTGTGACCGCAGATTAAATGAATGGAGTTTTAAGAGGCTTAAGCCTGAAAGAAATTTTTGAAAACAGGCTTAGGATTTGCCTAAAATCACGAACCTCAAATTTCAGATTGCAATTTGCGCGCTGGAGCTCTCAATTTTTCGCTCGTAAATTCAATGCCTAACAAGTCACCCCGCCGCCAAACCACTTTTGCTGTGCGAATAGAATTGTCACTGGGCAATAGAAATCGAAATTCCGTGGCAACCGCTGCTTGATCGCCACAAATTAATTTTGCACCGGTTTCAGACATGTCTCGAACTGTGCAGTCCACAACCGACCATCGGTTCATGCTCACAATCTTAGCGCCCTTAAGCACCCGCTGGCGCTGCGCAATTCTTTTGTTGTCAGTTGTCACATATGGCCAATCACGAGAGAGTTCTCGGAACCCTCTATACTGGCCAATAGTTATAATAGTGTGACTGTCGAAAAGATTTAACGTTTCATTAAAAATCCGGGCATATTGCCATCGTGAAAACCGTGATCATTTGGTGCATCCGCCATAATCTCGTGTCGTGCACGCGGTTTGCGATTTTCAGGAATGCGTTCAGGCTTGGCAATGGGTGCAACAATTACGGCTTCGTCAACACGCGGCACTTTAACAGGCTTAACTCGGCGTGGGCCACGCGCAGGGCGTTCAGAGTGCGGCACTTCTGCAGCATCGGCAACTGCACCATTGTCAAAATAGGGTAACTCTTTATTGATCAGCGTTTCAATGGCTTTGAGATATTTTGCTTCTTCCTTCGTCACCATGGTGAAGGCAGCGCCGTCGCGGCCTGCACGGCCAGTGCGGCCAATGCGGTGCACATAATCTTCAGCATGAATAGGCACGTCGAAGTTGAACACATGGCTCACTTCCGGAATATCAAGCCCGCGTGCTGCCACATCAGAAGCAATCAAATAGGTTACTTCATTGTTGCGAAAAGCGTTGAGCATTTTCAGGCGCGCAGATTGGTCCATATCACCATGCAATGCCCCAGCGTTAAAGCCATGGCGTGTTAATGATTTTTCCAGCAGGGCAACAGTGGTTTTGCGATTGGAGAAGATGATCGCATTCTTCACATTGGTTTGCGTGCGGAGCAAATTGCGCAGCGCATCGCGTTTTGCAGCAGCTTCATGTGGAGCCTTCACCAACATTTGGGTGATGGTCTCCACAGTAGAACCCCGCGCCGCAGTTTCCACCCGAATAGGGTTATGCAAGAACTGCGAAGTAACGCGCTGAATTTCCGGCGGCATGGTGGCTGAGAAGAACAGAGTTTGCTTGGTGAATGGCAACAGCTTACAGATTTTTTCAATATCTGGCATGAATCCCATATCAAGCATGCGGTCAGCCTCGTCGATCACCAGCATTTCAATACTGGTCATCAAAAGCCGTCCACGCTCAAAATGGTCGAGCAAGCGACCAGGCGTTGCAATCACCACATCAGCGCCGCGATCAATTTTGGCGGCTTGTGGTTCAAACGAAACACCACCGATGAGCAGCGCCACTGTGAGCTTGTGATTCTTGCCAAGCGTGTCGAATGATTCTTCCACCTGTGCGGCAAGTTCGCGTGTCGGTTCCAAAATCAAAGTGCGTGGCATGCGCGCGCGCGCGCGGCCTTTTTCCAACATGGAAAGCATGGGCAACACGAAAGCCGCAGTTTTTCCAGAGCCGGTTTGCGCCAAGCCAAGCACATCCTTGCGCTGCAAGGCATGAGGAATTGCCTCAGCCTGTATGGCTGTTGGTGTGGTGTAACCAGCGGCGGTTACGGCTTCAAGCACTTTAGGGCTAAGGCCCAGGTCGGAGAAGTTCATGTAAGTCAGAAAAACCAATCTGGCGAAAAAATTGTAAATTGGGAACCACAGGGGCATTCGCCATTGCCGGGGGTCATATAATTCTGCCTGTTACGTTTAATTCCAAACAAAGTCAAATTAACCCTCTATTAAGGGTTAAATTTGCTTCTAACAAAAGGACGGGTGTTTCAACCCGCCCTTTCTAAATCATTCACTTCAAATCAAAGCGATCTAAATTCATCACCTTGGTCCATGCCGCCACAAAATCGCGCACGAACATTTCGGAGCTATCAGTGCAGGCATAAACTTCAGCCAGCGCTCGCAGCTGCGAGTTTGAACCGAACACCAGATCAGCTCTGGTGCCCGTCCACTTCAATGCACCTGATGTGCGGTCGCGGCCCTCGAACACTTGGGCAGCATCAGAACTGGCTTTCCAAGTTGTGCTCATATCAAGCAGATTAACGAAGAAATCATTGGTCAGCTTGCCAGCATGCTTGGTTAGCACGCCATGTTGGGCACCCTCAACATTCGCATCTAAAACCCGAAGCCCACCAATGAGAACTGTCATTTCTGATGCGGTAAGTGTGAGAAGTTGCGCGCGGTCAATCAACAACTCTTCAGCTGAAACTGTGTATTCTTTTTTAAGATAATTGCGGAAACCATCGGCAATGGGTTCAAGCACGGCAAAGCTTTCAACATCTGTTTGCTCTTGTGAAGCATCACCACGACCTGGCGCGAAAGGAACGTTCATTGCAAAGCCCGCATTTTTGGCCGCTTGTTCAACAGCGGCTGAACCGCCAAGCACAATCAAATCTGCCAAGGAAGCCACCTTGCCACCAGATTGTGCTGCGTTGAATGCAGTTTGTATAGTTTCTAAAGCGTCTAGTACTTTTGTTAGTTGTGACGGTTGATTCACGGCCCAATTTTTTTGGGGTTCAAGGCGAATACGAGCGCCGTTGGCACCTCCGCGCTTATCAGAACCACGGAAGGTGGAGGCAGAAGCCCATGCAACAGAAACCAACTGTGAAATGGAAAGCCCCGATGCCAGAATTGAAGCTTTGAGAGCTGCAATATCAATTGCATCAATCAATTTATGCGTGACAGCAGGAACCGGGTCTTGCCAAATCAAAACTTCAGCTGGAACTAGCGCACCGAGATAAAGCGCGCGTGGCCCCATATCGCGGTGCGTAAGTTTAAACCAAGCCCGCGCAAATGCATCAGCAAATTGATCAGGGTTGGCATGGAAGCGCCGCGAAATTTTTTCGTAGATAGGATCAAAGCGCAGAGCGAGATCAGAGGTGAGCATCGATGGCGCACGGCGCTTGGATGGGTCATGAGCATCGGGCACAGCACCAGCTCCCTTGCCATTCTTGGGTTGCCATTGATGAGCACCAGCCGGGCTCTTGGTCAATTCCCACTCATTGCCAAGCAGAATCGAGAAATAATCATTGCTCCACTGTGTAGGTTTGGTGGTCCACGTCACTTCGAGGCCACTGGTGATGGCATCACCACCTTTGCCGCTGCCATAGCTGGAAAGCCAGCCCAAGCCTTGTGCTTCCATAAGGCCCGCTTCTGGTTCTGGCCCAACATGCGAAGTTGGGCCAGCACCATGGGTTTTGCCAAATGTGTGGCCACCGGCAATCAGCGCCACTGTCTCTTCATCATCCATCGCCATGCGTTTGAATGTCTCACGAATGTCACGCGCTGAAGCCATCGGATCAGGATTGCCGTTTGGGCCTTCGGGGTTCACATAGATCAAACCCATCTGCACAGCAGCAAGCGGGTTCTCAAGTTCTCGGTCGCCAGAATAGCGCTTGTCATCTAGCCACGTGCCTTCCAAGCCCCAATAAATATCCTCTCCCGGTTCCCACACATCAGCGCGGCCGCCGCCAAAACCAAAAGTTTTGAAGCCCATGGAATCAAGGGCGCAGTTGCCAGCGAAAATCATCAAGTCGGCCCATGAAAGTTTGGCACCATATTTTTGTTTGATCGGCCACAGCAAGCGCCGCGCCTTATCGAGGTTGCCGTTATCCGGCCAGCTATTTAAAGGCGCAAAACGCTGCGTACCAAAGCCAGCGCCACCGCGACCATCGGCCGTGCGATAGGTGCCCGCGCTATGCCACGCCATGCGAATGAAAAATGGTCCATAGTGTCCAAAATCAGCAGGCCACCACTCTTGCGAAGTGGTCATCAAAGCGAAGATGTCTTTTTTCACAGCCATCAAATCCAGCGTTTTAAACGCTTCGGCATAATTGAAGGATATACCCATCGGATTTGAAAGCGACGAGTTCTGATGTAAAATTCTGAGGTTCAAATGGTTCGGCCACCAATCACGGTTAGAGCGCGCAGCCGCTGTTGCTTGCTTGGCGACACCATGCATCACCGGGCATTTGCCTACTGGTTCTGAAGTCTTTTCGTTCATCTTATTCTCCGATCAAATCTATGTTGCCTTGAAGACTACCAGCGCAAGGGAATTAGTTTAAGCTATATTATTGCAATGCGGCACTTCGGCCTCAACATGCGTTAATCTTGTCTCTAAGATGGGAGTTCCGTTTCTGCAAAACAAAAGCTAGATTGCCACCATGCTCACCCATTCGATTCTGAACGCCGTGGAAACTCCCAACTTAATCTTGCGCGAAATCAATGCACAGGACAGTTTAGATTTGACCGGGTTTATGACGCAAACCAGATACCAGAAATATATCGCTCACAAACTTAAGAACCAAGATGAAGTGGCCGAATTTGTGCGCCGCCAGGTGGCAGTCCAAGGCGATGCCAAGCGCCGCGTGTTTCATCTGGCCGCTGAAGAGCGCTTATCAGCCGAAGTGGTGGGCGATGGCTTTCTGATCAACCATCAAGATCATGCTATGGAAATGGGCTGGGGCCTGCATCCGGCATTGTGGTCGGTGGGTTTCGGCACCGAAATTGGCCGCGCCCTTTTGGGCCTCGGCTTTGAAAAGCTCATGGCGAAAACCATGTGGTGCAAAATTATGAAAGACAATAAGCGTTCGGCACGGCTTGCATCGCGCATCGGTTTGCGCCATGTGAGCACTGATCCAGCTTATCCTGTTGGTCACGGCCGTTTTGAGCCAATCGATATTTACCGCATCACGGCTGAGCAATATTTTGATCTGCCTTATTAGGGCATATAAAAAGTGCAAAATTCTGAAGTCACAATCGTAGGCGCTGGCCCTTCAGGTTTAATGGCCGCTGAAGTGCTGGCTACTGGCGGCATGAAGGTGACCATTGTTGATCACATGGCAAAGCCAGCGCGCAAGTTTTTGCTGGCGGGC
>JANLPA010000063.1:0-5544 GCA_031366855.1 Hyphomicrobiales bacterium
GCCGAATAAACCCAGTGCGAACGGCCCGAAAGCAACGCCAAACAATCAGCAGCCTGTTGATAGGTCTCAGCCTTTGGCAAAATTCTGCGGCCAAGTCCCACCACAGTATCAGCGGCTAAAATATATACATTTTCACCCAAGTCTCTCACTTGTGGCGCATCCTTGGCTTTTTTGGCTTTTTCTTCAGCCAATCGAATAGCAAGGCGGCGTGGCGTTTCGCGGCGGAGCGGAGTTTCGTCAACATCAGCCGGATTGAGCAAATCCGGGGCCAAGCCAATGCGGTCAAGCAAAGCAAGCCGCCGTGGCGAGGCGCTTGCCAGAACAAGTTTGGGCTTGACGTCAAGAACCATTATTTGAACCGATAGTTGATGCGGCCCTTGGTCAAATCATAGGGCGTCATTTCCACCATCACCCGGTCACCAGCCAGCACGCGAATGCGGTTCTTGCGCATTTTGCCAGAAGTGTGAGCGATGATTTCGTGCTTGTTGTGATCAAGTGTTACACGAAAAGTTGCGTTGGGCAGAAGTTCGGCAACAGTGCCCTCAAACTCCAGCAGTTCTTCTTTAGCCATAAGGATCCTTTAAATGGTAACGTTTCGAGCGCTCTCATGGACCGTAAATGGTCTAAAATCAAGCGGGAGTAGCATTGCGATGAGTTGGCAGATAAAGAGCGGACAAACTTGCACTGAACAGCACGAGGTTGATGTGATTTATCGAAAGTTTGGCCGCACAGGCTGGGAAATAAGTGAAATTGGATTTGGGGCGTGGCAATTGGGGGGTGATTGGGGCAAAGTTGATGACCGAGCATCAATTGACACGCTGCACTATGCTTTTGACAAAGGCATAAATTTTCTCGATACGGCCGAACTTTATGGCAATGGCCACAGCGAAGAAGTGGTGGCGCGCGCGCTCAAGCAATGGCGCGGCAATAAAATATACATCGCCACAAAAGTGCGGCCCATTCAATGGCCTGATCCCGCCGACGATAAAGCCCAAATGCGCGGACGATTTCCATCTTGGTATGTCCGTGAAGCTGTCGATAAGTCTTTGCAGCGTCTTGGTGTCGAGCAGATAGACCTCTTTCAATTGCACAGTTTTACACCAGATGCTGTTGAAAATTTGGATTGGCTTGAAACTTTGAACGCCTTGCGCCGCGAAGGGAAAATTGATCACGTTGGCATTTCGCTACGCGACTATCGGCCAGATGAAGGCGTGGATTTGGTGCGCTTTGGCTTGGTCGATTCGGTGCAAGTTGTGTTTAATATGTTTGAGCAACGCCCAGCCCAAAGCTTGTTTCCAGCGGGAGAAAAAACCAACACGGCTTTCATAGCCCGTGTGCCTTTGGATTCGGGCTCATTGGTTGGCAATTGGACAAGCAAGTCATATCAAAACTTTGAAGTTGGCTCGCAACAACATCAAATGTTCCGAGGAGATAGATTTACGGAAACCCTGACCCGCGTTGACGCATTAAAGAAGATTTGCACTGCTTATTATTCAACCCTCGCTGAAGCTTCGATGCGTTATGTTCTCAGTGAAAAGCAGCTTTCGACACTTATTCCCGGTATGCAAAGCCGAGCTCAAGTTGATATGAACATTGCCTATTCGGATGGGGCAAAGTTCCCCGATGAACTGAAGCGGCTTTTACCCGCACATGGCTGGACCAGAAACTACTATCATTGAGACTGTTTTTATTGTCCCGCGAATCTGTCTCATAGAGGAAAATTCTATGTGCCACCAAATCGTGTCATAATCCGCTTCACCAGATCATCGCGCACAACCCTGTAGCTCTCCAAAATTTGCTCGCGGCTGCCAGTCACCTGTGATGGATCAGCAATGGCCCAGCTTTCAACCGCAATCGCCATGGTGCGTGACATGGCTTCCGCACGGTTTTTCGCTTCTGGTGAAAGGGTGATCAAGAGATCAAAAGCCGAGTCTTCCAAATCTTCAAAACTATGCGGGCGGTGTTTTTTGAGATCAATGCCAATCTCATCCATAATAATGCCCACAAACGGATCAGGGTCCCCAGCGGCAATACCGGCCGAGGCCACATAGACTTTATGGCCGAAATGATGGTGCATAATGGCCGCAGCCATGGGCGAACGAATGGCATTTAAAGTGCAGGCAAATAAAACCGCGGTTGGTAATTTTTGCACCATCACGTCAGGCCCGCCACAATAAAGCGCAAACAAGGGTGAACAAGCGCCGCGCCGTATCAAAATCCATTTCAGCTTTGCCGTTCAAACGCTCTTGCAACAACGTGCTGCCATCATTGTGAAGTGCGCGCCGTGCCATATCAATGGCTTCAATCTGCTGCGGGTTAGAAGCTTTGACGGCCAGATTATAACTGTCGCAAATTTGGAAATAATCTTTCACCACACGGCGAAATGGCGTGAGCGAAAGGCCAATTGAAAATTTCTTCGCTTCACCACCACATTGAAAATGCAACATTAAGCGATTGTCCAAGCTGGAAAGGCGAAGCGCATACGGCCCATCCAAGCCATTGCTCAAACTGAAACTATTGAACTCCAGCAAATCATGCACCGCAAGTTTGCGGTCTTGCTCGGCTTCCGGCGTGGGGCTTTCGCCAATGCTCTCATCAAAATCAACACTGATGAGGCGATTTTTTCGGGCCCCCATTTCAGGCCACATGGTCCGGTTGAAAATCAGTGGGCCATGCAGGCCCCATATCGGCCATCACCGCATCAAGACATTCAACTTCGAGCCGCACTGAATGCCCAGCGGAAAACGCCAGTGTAACAATTCCCGCAGGCGCATCAGTCTGTTCAAATGTCACAGCAAGCAGCGAAAGAATTGTATCTTTGCCCGTATTGGAAAAACCGAAGCGCTTTGCGCTCAAAACACTTTCAAAATGCAAGCCACTGCGCCTGCGTAATTTTTCAGGTGCCGCATCCCAAGCAAAGCGATTTACAACCAATACAAATTGGCGGCGCTTGCTGTTATAGCTGATGTCAGCAAGCTTCAGCACGGCATCCTGCATCTGAGCAGAAATCACTGCGAGGTCATCACCATCTTGCGCCGTCAACCGCAGCATATTTAATTATGCTCCGGCAATGCGCATTACATCAGCACTCACACCTGAAAGCTTTTCTTCCAAAGCTTCAAAGCCACGGTCCAAATGATAAACCCGGTGCAGCATAGTTTCACCTTCAGCAGCCAGTGCCGCAATGATCAGCGACACTGAAGCACGAAGATCAGTGGCCATCACATCTGCACCAGTAAGCTTGGCAACACCACGCACTTCGGCCATATCACCGTGCATATGAATATCAGCACCGAGGCGTGCCAATTCTTGCACATGCATAAAGCGGTTTTCAAAAATCGTTTCGCGAATGTGGCTCTTGCCCTTGGCCATGCACATCAAAGCCATAAACTGCGCTTGCATGTCAGTTGGGAAACCAGGGTAAGGGTCCGTGGTCACATCCACTGGCAAAATGCCTGAGCCATTGCGCTTCACGCGAATGCCTTCATTGGTGGTGGATACATCAATGCCAGCGCGCTGCATGGTGAGAATAACATTGTCTAACGTATCGGCCCGCGCACCACGCAACAGCACATCGCCACCCGTCATGCCAACTGCCATGGCATAAGTGCCAGTCTCAATGCGGTCTGGCACCACGGTGTGTTCTGCGCCATGCAAACTGGTAACACCCGTAATGTTCAAAACGCGTGTGCCAATGCCTTCAATCTTGGCACCCATCTTAACAAGACATTCTGCTACGTCAGTAATTTCAGGTTCCATTGCGGCATTTTCAATCACCGTATCGCCATGGGCTAAAACCGCCGCCATCAAAGCAGCATGGGTGGCACCAACAGTTACTTTCGAGAATGAAATATGCCCGCCTTTTAAACCTTTTTTGGCTTTGGCAATCACATAGCCTTGCTCGATCACGCATTCAGCGCCCAGCTTTTCCATGGCCATAATGTGCATGTCCACCGGCCTAGTGCCAATGGCGCAACCACCAGGCAGCGAAACCTTGGCTTCCCCCATGCGCGCAATCAACGGGCCCAACACCCAGAAGGAGGCGCGCATTTTTGAAACCAGATCATAAGGCGCTGTGGTGTCCACAATGGTCTTGGCCGAAATCTTCAAAGTCTCGCCAGCTGCCCCATGCTGGCCGGAGCGTTTGCCCGCCGTGGTAATATCAACACCGTGGTTTTGCAAAATCCGCTGCAAGCGCTGCGCATCCACAAGGCGCGGCACATTGTGAAGAGTCACAGTGTCTGGCGTGAGCAGAGGAATGATCATCAAAGGCAAGGCCGCATTTTTTGCGCCCGAAATATCAATTGTGCCGTTGAGTTTATTGCCACCGCGAATGCGGATACGGTCCATGCGAGAGAATCCTTGTAAAATGAGCTTAATTCAGGCGCTAACAAGCACAAATGGCTATAGTGGGGCAAGTAATCTAATTAGCGATCAAAAATCTTGGCCAACCCATTGCAGGCCCCACCCAAAAGAGCCAAACACAGCGCCAAGGATTGCTGCATAATAACGCCAATTATAACGACGGGGTAAAAGCCCTTACCCACAGGTGTAAATCCGAAAAGCCATGAAAACACTGCATGAACTGGAATGCTATTCCAAGTGCCAGTGCTCACCCAGCCGTATCCCTGCCACAGCAAAACCGCCAGCGCACCCAGCCATGCGATCAACGCTATGAAATTCAACAGGTTATTCAGTGCTCTCATGGGGTTCTCCGGCCAATTCGCTTTTTTGAGATTCAGAATCACTTTGCAATTTAGCCTGTTCCTTGCGCTTTTTCATATTGGCTTTAAGCGCCTCAGCCTCGCGCTTTTTGCGTTCCAAAGTGCGGGCAGGAGGAGATTTTTCGGTCATCCGAAAAGCCTAAACACGAAGACTTGCGAAACACAAGCACCTGTGGCATGTGTCGCCTCCGAAACCGAGAATGCTGTTGTAGCTCAGTGGTAGAGCACATCATTGGTAATGATGAGGTCGGCAGTTCAATCCTGCCCAACAGCACCAGTTTCTGTTTTACGCCAGCGATCCGCAGCCGCATCATCAGAGGCTTTAGCCTCCACCCACTGTGTGCCAGCCGACCCTGATTCCAATTTCCAAAACGGGGCTTTGGTTTTCAGCCAATCCATTAAAAATTCGCAAGCCTTGAACGCAGCTTCACGGTGGGCCGAACAGGTGATGACCAACACGATATCTTCGCCAATTTCCAATGCGCCAAAACGATGGATGATCAACACCTCATCAAGCGGCCAACGGGCGCGCGCTTCGGCTTCGATATCGCTCAAGGCTTTTTCGGTCATGCCGGGATAATGTTCCAGCGTCATCGATGAAATGTCAGTGCCTTGCGAAATGTCGCGCACTGAGCCCACAAAAATCGCTGTGCCGCCAATATCAGTGCGCTGGCCTTTGAGCGCAGCATATTCTGCGCCCACATCAAATGGCTGCTGCTGAACCCTTATCATGGCTCACACCTCATTGTGGGGTGAGGGTGGGCTTGGCCCACGGCCCTTGAATTTTCACTTTCACATCTGGCCCCGTTGTAACAGCAAT
>JANLPA010000064.1:0-24421 GCA_031366855.1 Hyphomicrobiales bacterium
CGCCTCCCCAGCCGGTAACCTCGCTGGCCGTGCCTCATTGGTTGCCTTCTTCCTCGCCACAGATATTATTGGCCTCGCCAACCAATCCACTCAGGGGCTCATAACCAAAGAGACAGCGATACGCGCCGCCTTCTATTTGCCCGCACTGCTTGCAGGTGTTTGGTTAGGTGCGCGAAGCTTTAAAGGCACAGACCCTGAGAAGTTTAGAAAATACGTGTTGGCCATATTGGCCAGTCTTGCCGTTATCATCTTTGTAAAATCACTTACAGCGTTTTACTAACGATGGACACTCTCACCCTCTTCGGCCTTTTCGCTGTTTCAATGATGTTGATTGCTTACGCTTTGGAATCCCGCAGCCACTGGATGGTGTTTTTATTCGCCATCGCCTGTGCACTCGGTTCAACTTATGGCTTTCTGCAAGGCGCTTGGCCTTTTGGCTTGGTTGAAGCTGTGTGGGCAATCATTGCGCTCAAGCGCTGGTACGACCGCGCAAAATCTTAATGCAGCAAAGCCTCTGCAGAATCTGGCAATGGGCCATAACCATTTTCCTTCAAGAAATCTGCGAGCGCTTTTAGCACCGGAATTGACTTGATATTATCCGCTGGACAATCATCAACACTCTGTCCCGAAGTGCATTCCTGTGGGCCAAAGCCAGTGTCACTTGCCATATTCTCGGTAACCACTTGCCAAGCGTCAGTGCCCTGCCCCAGCCGCATTTTACTCGCCACCCAGCCCGCTAAAAATCCATTAAGTTTCCACATTCCAGGATCAACCTTGGCCGCATATTCTATTCCGGCAAGGTCTTGCTTCAAACGGGCTTGCATTGCGGGTTCTTCAGTTACGTCCTCAATTTTGCCATCGCGAAATTTGGAAATATGGATGGGAGCAACTGACCCCGCATAAGAATCGAAAGCATAGAGGAAGTTATTATCGACGCTAAGCAGCTCTTGCCCCCCATCGCCATCCACATCTTCAAACCAATAGCCACCGCCATCAAGGTAGGTGCCTTCAGTCAACGACCATCCCGCAGCACCATCTGGCTTTGCCGCAATCCATGTCATTGTGCAGCAATGTGCACCACCTGAGAATCGCGTGAACACCAATTGCGGCACGGTGCTTGTGGCATCCAATTTTATGAATGCCGCCTCAGCCGAGCTCGGCACAAATTCACCAGTCTTGTCCACCGTGAACGTAAACTTTGGGCCATTTTTTTCTTCGCCTGTAACTACTGTCGAAAACTGATCATCACCAACTTTCTCTAATTTGAAAATGGCGGAAAGATCCCCCGCCGAAAGCTGCAATGGCTTGTCAATTTCATACGCGCTCATGGTCGATGATGAGGGCGATTTCCAAACTGACTCAACATAGCGAGAACCATCAGACAGCAACGCATCCTTGGGCAATTTATAAATGCTGGAATCCAATTTCTTCACCGCCGCGATGGAGTTGGCTGCATAGGGGCCCATGATAACCGCATAGTAGCCACTTTGTGATGAAACCACTTGCGCGTTATTGTTCAAGCTTCGTGCAATGCCAATCGCCACATCAAGGTCTTTGGTGGAAGCGACTGTAAGCCATTTTTTATTACCTGTAAGCTTTAAACCCTCGGCTAACGTTGCTTCACTCCACAAAGCTGCCAGTCCAAAAACCAACCCAAAAAAAATCTTGCTCATCTGTCACCTCGTTTGCACCATGATAGCGGCCAATTTTGGCGGCTCAAGGGCGGCAATATGGTTGTCCGCTCAGATTTGCACCAAATGCACATCTGCGCTAAAGGCCAGCCCATGAACGCTCATGTCCCTAAAGTTGGCCTCGTGCAGCTTGGCTGCCCGAAGAACCTCGTCGATTCGGAACGCATCCTCACGCAGCTGCGTGCCGAAGGCTATAAAATCGCCCCCGGCTATGATGATGCCGATGTGGTAATCGTCAACACTTGCGGATTTTTGGACAGCGCCAAGGCAGAAAGTTTGGCCGCCATTGGCGAGGCCATGGAGCAAAATGGCCGGGTGATTGTGACCGGATGTTACGGCATTGAAGCCGACACCATACGTCAATCTCACCCCAATGTTTTAGCCGTCACTGGCCCACATCAATATGAGCAAGTGGTGGCCGCCGTGCATGAAGCGCTGCCGCCCAAACATGATCCACGTTATGATTTGGTGCCACCGCAGGGCCTGCACTTAACTCCACGCCATTATTCGTATTTGAAAATTTCCGAAGGCTGTAACAATCGCTGCACCTTTTGTATCATCCCATCCATCAGAGGCGATCTCGTCTCGCGGCCTATGGCGGCGGTGCTTTATGAAGCTGAGCGTTTAGTGAAAGCCGGTGTGAAAGAGTTGCTGGTGATCAGCCAAGATACATCGGCCTATGGCGTGGACATCAAATATGCCGAGTCAAAATTTAGGGGCCGCGAAGTACGCGCCAAATTTTATGACATGGCCAAAGAATTGGGAGATCTGGGGGCTTGGGTGCGGATGCATTATGTTTACCCCTACCCGCACGTGGATGATGTGATTCCGTTGATGGCCGAAGGTAAGATTCTACCTTACTTGGATATTCCTTTCCAACACGCCTCTCCCACCGTACTGAAGTCCATGCGCCGTCCCGCCAACCAAGAAAAAGTTTTGGACCGCTTGGCGAAGTGGCGTTCAATCTGCCCCGACATCGCCATCCGCTCCACCTTCATCGTGGGCTTCCCCGGCGAAACGGATGCTGATTTTAAATTCCTTTTAGAATGGATGAAGGAAGCCAAACTGGACCGCGTGGGCTGCTTTAAATATGAACCCGTATCTGGCGCCAAAGCCAACGATCTGGGCTTGCCGCAAGTGCCCGATGACGTGAAAGCCGAACGCTACGCCAGATTCATGGAAACCCAACAGGTGATTTCCGAAGCCGCGTTACAAGCCAAAGTGGGCCGCGTGATTGATGTGCTGGTCGATGAGATCGACGATGAGAATGACGAAGCTGTGGCCCGCTCACCATGGGACGCACCAGAGATCGACGGCAACGTTTTCATCCCCGGCGGCACCGATTTGAAGCAAGGCGATATGGTGAAAGTGAAGATTGTGGAAGCCGAGGAATATGATTTGGTGGGTGAGCGGGTTTAAACTACTTTCCTAACCTTCTCCCCTTGAGGGAGAAGGGTAAAATCTCACAACGGAATATTATCGTGCTTTTTCCACGGGTTTTCCAATTGCTTGCCCTTCAGCATATCCAACGCCCGCGCCACGCGGCGGCGTGTTGAATGTGGCATGATCACATCATCTAAAAAGCCGCGCTCGGCCGCAACGAACGGATTGGCAAAGCGCGCTTCATAATCTTTTACGCGGGCGGCGATTTTATCTTTGTCCCCAAGTTCAGCCCGGTAAATAATTTCCGTTGCACCCCGGGCTCCCATCACAGCAATCTCCGCCGTAGGCCACGCGTAATTCAAATCGCCACGCAAATGTTTGGAGGCCATCACCACATAAGCCCCACCATAAGCTTTGCGCGTGATAATAGTAATCTTCGGCACGGTGGCTTCGGCATAGGCGAACAGCAATTTTGCACCATGCTTGATCAAACCGCCATATTCCTGCGCTGTGCCTGGCAAAAATCCGGGCACATCAACGAAGGAAATAATCGGAATGCCAAAGCAATCACAGAAGCGCACAAATCGTGCGCCCTTGCGCGCTGCGTCAGAATCCAAAACACCTGCCAGCATCGTGGGTTGATTGGCGACAAGCCCAACAGTGCGTCCCTTTATCCGCGCCAAACCAGTAATGATATTCTTGGCGTGAGCTTCCTGAATTTCAAAAAAATCACCATCGTCAACCGTCTTTTGAATAAGCTCGTGCATATCATAAGGTTGATTGGGATTGGCGGGAATCAGCGTGTCTAATGACAAATCATGCCGCTCAGCATCATCGTCACACGGAATTTCCGGAATAGCCGATGTGTTGGAAGATGGTAGAAAATCAATCAGGCGGCGCATTTGCAACAGCGCTTCTACATCGTTGTCGAAAGCCTTATCTGCAATGGATGAGCGCGTAGTATGAACCGATGCACCGCCCAATTCTTCTGCTGTTACGGTTTCATTGGTCACAGTCTTCACCACATCAGGGCCAGTTACAAACATATAACTGGTGTCGCGCACCATGAAGATAAAATCCGTCATCGCGGGGGAATAAACATCGCCGCCGGCACATGGTCCCATGATCACCGAGATTTGGGGGATCACACCTGATGCCAACACATTGCGTTGAAACACTTCGCCATAGCCACCGAGCGCATCCACACCTTCCTGAATACGCGCTCCACCCGCATCATAAAGCCCAATGATCGGCGCACGGTTGCGTAGCGCCATATCTTGCAGTTTGGTTATTTTGCGCGAATGGGTTTCGGAAAGTGAGCCGCCAAACACCGTGAAATCTTTGGCAAAAACATAAACTACCCGACCATTGACTGTACCCCAGCCTGTCACCACGCCATCGCCCGGAATCTTGGTTTTCTCCATGCCAAAATCAGAACTGCGGTGTTCCACAAACATGTCGAACTCTTCAAAGGAGTTTGCATCCATCAAAAGCTCAATGCGTTCACGCGCCGTCAGCTTGCCACGCGCATGTTGCGCATCAACGCGTTTTTTGCCACCTCCCGCACGGGCCTCAGCACGGCGGCGTTCTAAATCTTCAAGAATCTTTTGCATGTTATGCTCCAGCTTGGGAGCACGTTAGGCAGACACAGCTAAATCGTCAAACCTGACTTATTGTGCAGCCTTTATCACAGAATCAATCTTAGGAACAGCATCGGCACAGAAACCAGCACTATCTGCTTTGGCAGCAGCTTGAGTTTCGCCCCACATCGCATCCAACTCATCTTGGCCGAGGCCGCTTTTCTGTTCGGCGCGCTGCACGGCATCGCCCAACTGACTGGATTTGCCACTGTCCAATTGCGGTTCACACACCTTGCCAGCAACGCCAGCGGCATAAGCATCCACCAATTCGGCAGGAGCCGCATGAGCCACCACAGCACCAATTGTTAAGGCCGAAGCAAACAAAACTGAAACGAGCAAACGAGATTTCATAGTGTTCCCCACTAGGTTGAGCGGCTTTTATGGCGATTAATCGTGACAGGTTAAGGGCACGATTGTGGCGAGATTGATTAGACTGAAAGAAGGTTAAGAAACTGCAAGCTTCCATCAAAATCAATGCGGCGAAAGGCGCGCCGCGCATTGGCCTCATCATCCTGCCCCCATGTGGCGATCTGAAAATCTTCTTCCACATGGGCAGCAGCCCAGCCAGCTTCGGGCGAAATTGCGTTTGCGGTCAGCATTAAGCCCAGCAAAGCCGAGCCGGTGAGCGTGGTTAGATTATGTGCCACTGTGAGTTCAAAGTTAGAAAGTCTGCCCACATATTTCTCAACCGCCGCAATGGTTTCAGCCGACTGCGCTGAATGCATAACGCCCGACACCATATTGAACTTGGCGCCTAAATTTTCTGACGCCCACGCCACAACAGGATCCCAAGCGTTAGTTTGCAAAGCCACCAAAATTGAAGGTGCATCAGCGCGGTAACACACCATGTCGGAGCCTGAAAACTCCACCACCTGCCCCGCCACAAATTTGCGCTCAGCCCCAGCACGATCAATTGCCGTGTTGGCTGATTTGGTGAGAGGCATAGCCGCAGGGTTGATGAATTCCTCTTGCGCGTTCCATTCCGCAGCAATCGAATCCGCCAAAGCCCGCGATGGCAAAACCAATTTCGCCTTCATCGGCGTCTTCACACCGCGACCATCCAAAGCAATGCCAAGCTCATCCGTCACCGTGGCAATCTTGTAAAACTTCTTCGGCAGCGGGCGCACAATGCGATCGCGCGAAAGCCGTTCCCAGCGCTCATCAGCGGTTTCAGTCGTCAAATCTTTGCGCATCAAATCCAAGCTTTTCAAATGTTGCAATCATATGATCTGGCAAAGGTGCGGTAATATCCACCACACCCTCTCGCGGGTGCGGCAACACCACGCGCCGCGCGTGAAGGTGGAGTTTGTTGATCACACCTTCGGGCAATTCCAAGTCGCCATTATATTTATTATCGCCAAATATGGGCGTGCCAATATGCGCTGTATGGGCGCGAAGTTGATGCTGCCGCCCAGTAAGCGGCTTTAATGAAAGCCAAGCCGCATTCCCGGATTTTCCGAGTACTGCATATTGCGTAACGGCGGATTGCTCATCCTCTTCCTCACCCGCTTTAGAGGCGCGCATCCGGTCGCCATCTTCACTGCGGGCCTTAATCAAAGCCACATCAATCTTGCCTTGCGCAGGTGTGGGTATGCCCTTCACCACCGCCCAATAAGTTTTCTTCACAACGCGCGTGGCAAACAGTTTGCCCAAAGCCGCAGCCACCGCGCGGCGTTTGGCAATGACGATTACTCCAGATGTATCACGATCAAGCCGATGCACAAGCAAAGGCCGCTCACCCAATTCCTTGCCAAGGCCCATGAGCAAGCCATCCAAATGCGTATGGGTTTTGGTGCCTCCCTGCACGGCGAAACCGGCAGGCTTATTCAAAACAAAAATATCATTGTCTTCATGGATCACCATGGAAGAAAAAAAAAGGCGCTCATAAGACGTGAGCGGCAGTACATCTTCCTTCGGTGTATCAGCCGGGCGCTTATCGAAAGCCAGTGGCGGCACGCGAATATCTTGGCCCTTGGCCAGCCGCACATTGGTTTTCACCCGCCCTGCCCCAACCCGCACTTGGCCGGTACGTGTGAGCTTGTTGAGATAAGCAAATGTCACTTGCGGAAAATGAACTTTGAACCAGCGGTCCAGCCGCATGCCGTCTTCTTCGGCAGACACTTCATAGCGTTTCACTTCAGCAGCCATTAGCCAAACGCCTTAAAACCAACCATTACAGCGATGATAGAAAACACAACCGATGCCACCGCATAAAAAATCGCACTTGGCATTTCGCCGCGTTGCATGAGTCGGAAAAAATCTAACGAGAAAGCTGAGAATGTGGTGAAGCCGCCAAGCAAGCCAGTCGTCAAAAACAACCGCATGTTATCATGCTCCGGAATTTTCTCACGCAACAATGCGGTGATGTAGCCCATGGCAAAACATCCAAGCACATTCACAATTAAAGTGGCCCACGGAAAGCCCGCACCTAAATAACGAAGCGCAACCAAGTTGACCCCATAACGCGCGGACGAGCCGACGGCCCCCCCAAGTGAGACCCAAAGAAATCCCATCACAGCCAACCTCTACGCCGGAAATAATAAATCGGAACAACCGCCGATAAAATCATAAGGATAATCGCTAAGGGATAGCCATAATCCCAGCCAAGTTCAGGCATGTGAATGAAATTCATACCGTAGAGGCTGGCAACCAAAGTGGGCGGCAGAAAGATAACCGAAGCAATCGAGAAAATTTTGATAATGCCATTTTGCTCAATCGAAATCATGCCCAGCACCGCATCAAGCAAGAAACTAATCTTGCCAGTCAAATAGCCTGCATGATCAGAGAGTGACGCAATATCGCGCTGCACCACTTTAATGCGCGCCTTGTTCTCACGTACTTCTTTGGTCACTTTCATCTGATCAATCACGGCTTGCATGAAAGCAGTCATACGCGCCAGCGACACCAAGCTTTCACGCATCTTAGAGGTAAAGTCGCCTTCCTCACCAACTTTGCCCAAAAGCTGCTCTAAATTCTTCGGTTTCTTGCGCTTCATGGTTTTTTGCGGGCGCAGAAAAGATGTGTCGAAAACTTGCTTGGATGTGTCATCCACAATCAAGCTCACGCGCTCCAAATGATCAGCACCCCTGTCCACCACAGCTTCAATCAAACTGATCAGAACGCCCCAGCCAGACATGGCCGTGGTTTGCGGCTTCATGGCCTGCTTTACATAAACTGGGAAAGCTTGAGGATGATGATACCGAATGGTGACAAGCTGCGAACCCTTGATAATAAAAGTAACGGGAGATGATTCCGGTCGGTCTTCGTCGCCACGGCGGATAAGGTTAGCGGTCATAAAAGCCGCACCATCATCCTGATAAAGGCGTGACGAAGCCTCAATTTCCGCCAATTCACCGCGTGTAGGAATATCAATGCCCAAGGCTGCTTCAACGGCAGCTTCCTCAGCTTCTGTTGGCTCGACAAGATCAAGCCAAACAGAGGCCGCCAAAATGGCAGCTGAACACTCCGCAGGGTGCTCAATCAGATGATTTTTGTCAGTTCCATAAACAGCAAGCATAGAACCTGCTTAGCCTTGCAAATTGCTGCTGCGCAAGGGGGTTAAGCAGCCCGCCCTAACACTGCGACAACTGCTGCCGCAGAAACGCCAGAAAGCAGCGTTCCCCACGTCAAATCGATCAGTGCAATTTTCGTCCCAAAGCCATTGACCACGGCCAGATTCGTAAGGTCATAAGTGCCATAAGCCACGAGGCCCAAGCCAGCACCCAAAGCAAAGGCTTGCAAAACTGCCCGGCCGTCAAGTGCAGGCATAACTGCAAAATATGTAAGTCCCGCCGCATAGAGCAGGTAGAACGCAAGTGCCGCCTGCAAATTCACATCAGGCCTGATGAGTGACCCTAATTCGGTTGCATATATGTCTTTGGCAATCAGCCGCAGCCAAACCATGTCGATGGCTAAAAAAATCACCAAGCTGGTCAAATAAACCAAAATCAATTTCATAGTTTCTTCTCCCCCACAATTTTTGCATTATCTGCAATGCTGATATTTGGCTGCAAAGCGGCAGGCCGCACCGTTAGCGGCAAACCCTTCCACCACAACTTAGCTGCTTCCCAATGAATGCCGGCCATCACTTTCAGTGGCTGTAATGGCAAACTAACGAAAGAGCGAAGCAAAGCCGCATCATTCAACTCCACACGATGTCCGCGAAACCAAGCTTGCATCACTGGTTTATCATCCACACGCAACGCTATGACTAAAACCAATGCTTCAGCAGGCGGTTCGGCTGAAAAATCATAGCGGCCATCAACATTATTAAACGGCGAAACATAGAATTTTTTGGCATGCGATTGACGACCATCGACACCCGCCGGAATAACATAAGAATGGCGTTCACCAAATGTGTTGCTCACTTCGTAAATCATCAAGCAAACTTGGCCCGCAGCATCGTAACAGTAATAGGTCGTCAGCGGATTAAACACCCGGCCCAGTACTGCCGGATAACACAGCATAAAAATCCGCGCGACCTTAGCCTCCAAGTTAGCGGACTTGGCCAAAGACCAAACATGATCACGAAGTGAGGTGCCGTTCCCCACTCCAAATTTTCGATCAAAAATGCTAAAAAGGTTGAAGCGATTATAGCTAAAAAGCTTCAGCTTCCTGCCAAGCTCTGGCAGTTCATCCACATCAACAAAAAAATTATAAACCTTATAGCGCAACTGATGCTTCACAGGTTGCACGCGCCTGTGCACCACATCGCCCACATAAAGGCATGATTGTGCTTGGCTCATTCAGCCGCCTCTAATTTTGAGATGAATATACGATCGCTTTGTTTGGCCACATCCCAAGGCCGCAGCGCGCCACCCAATTGTTCGGCCACAGCAAGCCCTGCCTGCAAACCATCTTCATGGAATCCTGCACCAAAATGCGCCCCACAGAACCAGGTTTTATTTTGGCCTTGCAAAGCCCAAATTTCTTTCTGAGCTTTGCGCGTGGCTGTGGTAAATATGGGATGCATATAGTTTATCTCTTGCTCAATCTTTTCCGCCGCAGGGGCCTTTCGTGCATTTATAGATACGAACAAATTTGTTTTCGTTTGCAACGGCTGCAACGCATTCATCCAGTATGTAACTGAAGCTTGGTTGCTTTTCACATCACCATCAGAAACATAGTTCCAGCTAGACCACAAGCGCTTGCGCTTTGGCATAAAGTTTTCGTCACGGTGCAAGGTGGCCACATTGCGCGAATATTTAAATGTGGAGAGCAATTCAATTTCTGCTTGGTTTGGATTTGCAAGCATGGCCAGCGCCGCATCGGCATGAGACGCTATCACCACCTGATCAAATTTCTCAGAAAATCCACGTGAGCCCTGCACAACGACACCATGCCCAACCCGATCAACGGCATACACCATACAACCTTGGATCACTCGCATACGGCCATCATCCAGCAGACGCTTTACATATTCCCGCGATCCACCTTTAACTGTGCGCCACTGCGGGCGATTTATAAAATTGAGAAGACCGTGATTCTCAAAAAACCGTAAAAACGCCCGCGCCGGATAGTCCAACATTTGTTCAGGTTCAGATGACCATATGGCCGCCGCTACCGGCAGCAAATGCAAGTTCACAAAATCCGTACTGTAATTCTGCGAGCGTAAAAATTCTGCCAGTGAAACATCTTCGGCCACCTGCTCCGCCATTTGCCCTGCTGTGCGAAAAAACCGCGTGAGCCCAGCAATCATCCGCCAATGCGAAAGATTAGCCACATTGCGGGCATGGCCAAGCAATTGCAAAACCCCTTCACCCGAATATTCGTAATCACCACCATGCAATGAAACAGCGAAACCCATGCTAGATTTCGCCGTTGGCACTTCGAGATAATCAAACATCGCTGTGAGATTGGGATAGGTCACATCATTGTAAACAATGAACCCCGTATCCACTGCCACCACACCATCATCAACGGTGCAATCAACAGTGTTGGAATGCCCACCAATTCTATGGTCAGCCTCAAGCAGTGTAACGTAATGGCGTTGCGACAAAAGCCAAGCACATGACAAGCCCGAAATTCCCGAACCAACAACAGCAATTTTCAAAGGGTGCATAAAAAAGGAGCCTTCAATTTCTAGTTCGTCATTGCTACGCAGAGGCAACCCAATTGGTTCACCTTAATTATATGATCTAACGTACTAATTTCTGCGTACTATCTCTGTAAGAAAACAATTGGAGTTGCAATGTCTCAAACTCAAATTTCAACTTGGAAAATCGCGTGGGTCACTGGTGCGTCAACTGGCATTGGCCGTGAAATTGCGCTGCAATTGGCAGCAGCCGGGGTTAAAGTTGCAGCATCGGCGCGCAGTGCAGATAAATTACAAAATCTTGGTGTAAATATTTATCCATTTCCGCTCGATGTAAACGATGCGAGCGCAGCTCAAGAAACTCTGGAGTCGATTGAAAAAGCCTTGGGTCCAATTGATTTGACCATATTTGCAGCAGGCACTTATTCCGAAGTGGCAGTCACTGAAATTGATGCGAAACTGTTCGCCTCAATCATATCCACAAATTATCTGGGCACCGTCAATTGCCTCAGCGCGGTCTTGCCAAAAATGCTGGCGCGCAAGCAAGGGCATATTTCTTGGATCGCATCGGTGACAGGTTATCGTGGTCTGCCCAAAGCTGCAGCTTATGGACCAAGCAAGGCAGCATTAATAAGCCTCGCCGAAAGTCTCAAACCAGAGTTGGATCAGCTTGGCATCACCATCAGCATCATTAATCCGGGTTTTGTGGAAACTCCAATGACGGCAAAGAATGATTTCCCAATGCCCTTCATTATGCGGCCGCAAGATGCAGCGGCCCGCACCATCGCAGGCCTTGCAAAGCGCAAGTTTGAAATTACTTATCCGCTGCGCCTTGTGGCAATTCTAAAATTCGCAAGGCTCTTGCCCTACAGTCTATATTTTTGGCTTATCAAGAAACTCATTTTGCGCTGACCAAAAAACGGTGCTAGTTGCGCAACCATGACTATTAAACCCATTCACATCATCGGTGGCGGTATGGCTGGCTCAGAAGCAGCTTGGGCTGCTGCTCAAGCAGGGGTTCCCGTCATCCTTCACGAAATGCGTGGGTTGACCAAAACCGACGTTCACAAAACGGATGATCTTGCTGAACTTGTCTGCTCAAACTCTTTCCGTTCCGATGATAAAGACAATAATGCCGTGGGCTTGCTGCATGAAGAAATGCGCCTTGCAGGGTCACTACTTATGGCTGTTGCTGAACAGCACAAAGTTCCTGCAGGTGGAGCACTGGCTGTGGACCGCGATGGCTTTTCCGCTGAGGTTACAAAGCGCCTCTCAGCCCATCCGTTCATTAGCATTGAGCGTGGTGAGTTAACGGGGCTGCCACCCATCGAGTGGGACAAAGTGATCATCGCCACTGGTCCGCTCACTTCGCCAGCTCTCGCATCCGAAATTCAAAAACTCACAGGTGATGAAGGCTTGGCCTTCTTTGATGCCATTGCTCCAATCATCCACCGTGAATCAATCGACATGGACAAAGCGTGGTTCCAATCACGTTATGATAAAGTTGGTCCTGGCGGCACCGGCAAAGATTATATCAACTGCCCCATGGACAAAGCCCAATATGAAGCCTTCATTGATGCTTTGATTACCGGCGAAAAAACTGACTTCAAAGAGTGGGAAAAATCCACGCCTTATTTTGATGGCTGCTTGCCCATCGAAGTGATGGCAGAACGCGGGCCAGAAACCCTGCGCCACGGCCCCATGAAGCCAATGGGCTTAACCAATACCCATAACCCCACCGTCAAAGCTTATGCAGTGGTTCAACTTAGGCAAGATAACGCATTGGGAACATTGTATAATATCGTGGGCTTTCAGACTAAGTTGAAATATGCTGAGCAAGTGCGCGTATTTCGAACCATTCCCGGCTTAGAAAATGCTGAATTTGCGCGGCTGGGGGGCCTGCATCGAAACACTTTCCTCAACAGTCCTAAGCTCTTAGACAATCAACTTCGTTTAAAAAATGAACCGCGCCTGCGCTTTGCTGGGCAAATTTCGGGTGTGGAAGGATATGTTGAAAGTGGGGCCATGGGCATTATGGCGGGGCGTGCTGCCGCAGCCGAACGCTTGGGCAAGACCTTCACCACGCCCCCTGCTACCACAGCGCACGGGGCGCTGATCAACCACATTACCGGCGGTCACATTGCCACCACCGACAATAAAACCCAGACCTTTCAACCCATGAACATCAACTTCGGCCTCATGCCACCGCCAGATGTGCCGAAAAAAGTGGATGGCGTGAAACTGAGCTTCAAAGATAAGGGTGCAGCCCGCAAACGCGCCTATACTTCGCGCGCCATGGATGATTTCAAAACCTGGCTTGCATCCTAAATCAAACCTAAAGCCGCCAGTTCAATGCGCATCTTTTCGCTCAAGTCTTGCGCGGCAGCTCCGCGTGGCATATCGGGCGGCGCATCTTCAGCGGTCAAATAGCGCCACCCCTGAAAGGCCCGGCGCGGGGTTGGCCGCACCGGAATAATTTGGGCTTTAAACACTATTCTACAACGCTCAATTCCATCAGCGCCTGTAACTGGCTCAAGATCTGTTATAGGCTGCCGGCACAAAATCAAACCGCGAATAACCCAATAGAGCGAACCACGGGGTAAAATTTCATCTTTGCGCCGTGGAAACATCCGCGTCACATGGTCAAGCGCTTCGCCACTGCCGCGGGCTATGGCCACCCATGATTTCATTTCAGACATTTCTGAAACGCCAACACAGAGTTTGATTAGATTGAGAGTCATGGCATAAGACATACAACACATCGAAAGGATAAAACCATGACCAACGTTGCAAAAGTTATCGAACTCACCGCAGGTTCAACCAAGAGCATTGAAGATGCCGTAGAAACTGGCATTCGCCGCGCCGATTCAACATTAGACAATATTGAAAGCGCTTGGGTGCAAGATATTAAATGCGTGGTCAAAAATGGCAAAGTAGCGGAATGGCGCGTGAACATGAAGGTTACATTTCTTCTTAAATAATCACTCGCATTTCACAACCAGTTGATGCGCAACGGGGCTTCGTGATTGGCCTCCTTTCGCTTTTGAGAGCAAATTGAATTCTCATAAAGCAACTGGAAATTACGATGAACAAGCCAAAAAATCTCGGCTTTGGTCTTGGATTGAGACCACAACATTATAGAGAAATTTTAGACGGCAACCCCGCCGTTGATTGGTTCGAAGTTATTTCCGAGAATTATATGGTGCCAGGCGGCCAACCCTTGCGCATGTTAGACGCGGTGCGCGAGCGTTACCCTGTTGTGATGCATGGCGTATCACTTTCCATCGCATCCACCTCACCGCTCGATCTTGACTATCTGCAGGTCCTCAAAGCTTTGACCAAACAAGTGAAACCCAAATGGATTTCGGATCACCTGTGCTGGACTGGCGTGCACGGGGTTAACATGCATGACCTTTTTCCGGTGCCTTATACTGAGGAAGCTTTAAACCATGTTGCCTCCCGCATTTCCCAAGTACAAGATTTTCTAGGCACCCGCATCGCTATTGAAAATGTGTCGAGCTACATCACCTACGAGCAATCTGAAATGGAGGAATGGGATTTTGTGGCCGAGGTCGCCAAGCGTGCTGATTGTTGGTTGCTGCTGGATGTGAACAATGTTTTCGTGTCTGGCTTCAACCATGATTTCAGTACCCATGCTTTTATTGAATCAATTCCCGTGGACCGCGTTGTACAATTTCATCTGGCTGGTCATAGTGAAGGCGAACAGCACCTGATCGACACCCATGATCAACCCGTGTGCGAAGAAGTTTGGCAACTTTATGAACGCGCGCTCAAAAAATTTGGTCCGGTCACAACCATGATTGAGCGCGACGATAACATTCCGCCACTGGCCGAACTTGTGAGCGAACTCACTAGAGCGCGGCAAATTTCAGCCTCTATGTTTGGGGCAGTGGCCGCATGAAACCTTCACTCGCCGATATTCAACAAGATTTCAAATCAGCAATCCTCAACGGAGATAAGAAGGTCGCAATCCATGTAGCCAAGCCAGCACACGGATCAAAGGCCAAAGCCATCGGTATTTATCAAGAAGCATATTTTATGCGCCTCACCGATTTTTTGGCCAATGATCATGAACTATTGCGCGAATATCTCGGTGAAAGCCAATTTGTTGAAATGGCCCACCGTTATATTGCCGCTCACCCTTCACAACACCCCAATGCCCGTTGGTTCAGTAAACATCTGGCAGAGTTCTTGTTAAGCTATAAGCCTTTTGAGCATCACCGCGAAATTCAAGAATTGGCCACCTTAGAGCTGGCCTTAAATTCAGCCTTTGACGCCCCCGAAGCAGTGGCCCTAACTTTGGCGCAGTTGGTCACAGTCAACCCTGAAATTTTTAATGCCCTAAAATTGCAAATTCACCCCTCCGCCGCACGCCTCACCTTCAAGCAAAACACCACCAGCATTTGGTCTGCTCTAAAATGCGAAACTCAACCCCCTAAGCCTCACAGACTCGACACAGACCAGCAGATATTGGTTTGGCGGCAAGGTGTGGCCTCGCGTTTCCGCTTGCTAGGAGATGAAGAAGCTATGGCGTATGACGCTTGTAAAACGGGGGCAAGCTTCAGCACCTTGTGTGAAATGATTGCATTTAGGGAATTCCCCGAAACAGCAGCGGCCCGTGCGGCAACCTATTTGCGCGGATGGATTGAAGCAGAATTGCTGCTCGAAACACCAAGTTTTGCAGTTAGGCCTGAAAAATAGCCGAGGTCTATTTCTTTAAACTGCAAAGTCTCAGTCACTTTAATTCCGATATTATAGCGCACCATCAACTCGCATAATTTATTGCCACTAATCAAAATGATTTTCTTAGAAACAGCATTCGCAACATCTTGCGCGGCTTGTGTAAATTGACCTGTAGTTACAAATAGACCTTTTGTTGCGTGCCTCGCATCCAAACTTCCAACGAAATCTCGCACCGCTGAAACAGGCACAGTTGAACCCGGCTTGAGACGCTTGGCCAGAAGATAAATCACATCCAAGCCCAACCCTTCCAATGCAATAACGCCTTCAATACCGCCATCGCCACAGCCGCCAATGTTGCGGGCCAAATCGCGACGCCTGCCACCATAGCCCATTGAAAAGATCACATCGACCACCAAACGTTCAAAGAACACATGATCTTGTGCATAGATATATCCAGTCAGCTGAGAGCAAAGCGAAATCAGCATTTGCTGATAGGCGGCTTCAACCAAACCGCGTGAGGCCCGCAAAATTTCGGTGTTACCACTGTCAATCGGTGCAATAGATTTTTCGCTTATATCCGCGTCATACCAAGGCACCATTAAATCGCTATAGTCAGTATTCATGTTAACTCCCCCAGTTATGGGAGAAGCTATCGCCAAAAAATTAAGCCCAAGTTCTATGACTTGGGCCTATTTTAACTATTATCGCTGGAAAATATTTACGATTGTAAATTCTTCAACTGGCCTTCGCAATAAAACACGCAACACCCGCATTTTTCAATTTCGAACAGCGTGCTGCCGCATCGGCTTGCTTATCAAAGCCTATTAATTTCACACGGTAGAAAATACCCTTTGCTCCAAGATCAGCCTTAACCACTTGTGGCTTTAGTGTGGAGAGAACACTATATTTCTTCTGCATATTTTTCCAAGTGGACCATGCCCCATCTTCCGATGTAGCTGAAGCAACTTGCACATTCCAACCGCTCATCACTTCAGGTGCCGCAACCGGAGCCGGATCAATTGATGCAGTTTCTAACAATTCGGGTTCAGCAACTTCAACCGGTTCTTTGGCTTTAGCCGCTGGAATTTCTGGCACCGAAGCCACTTCAATAGCTTGCTCTGGCTCAGCTTCCTGTACATAGGCGGCGGGAGCCGCAGCTACAAGCGGCTCATCGCTTTGCGGCACGCGGTCGGTGTAAAGTTTTTTACTGCCTTCAAGTTTGGCAACACCCAGATTAGTTGGAGCCGCCGCAAGCAGTTCGGCTGGTGGCTCAACACCTTGCGGCAAATCTGGCTTGTGCACCAATGTGTTTCCGCCAGTCAGCGAGATTGATCCAGTTAAAATCTGATCAGCATCAACATAGGCGGCCTGCGCAACATCGGGATTGGAAGCATCAAGAGCCGCAAGTTTTTCTTTTGCTAAAACAAAATTTGGATTGGCGGCAAGCGCTGCTTCAAGAGAGCGGCGGGCATCAATTGGGCGTTGCAACAATTCATATGTTTGCGCTTGGCTAAAATAAACCCGTGCCGGATCCGGATGGTTAAACTTCAAAGCTCGTTCAAAATCTGAAAGTGCGAATAACAATTGCCCACTATCGCGCAAGGCATTGCCACGGCTATAAAAAGCATGGGAAAATGTTGGGTTTAGCATCAATGCACTGGTGAAATCTTCAATTGCCAATGTCATCAAGACCAATTTCTGTTGCGATAAGCCACGATTATAAAGTGCTGTTGCCCGTAACCCAGCCGACATGGCATCAATGGCAAGGGCCGCAGAATAATCATCAATGGCTTCAGTTTGTTTGTTCTGCTGCTGGTAGGCAAGCGCTCGGTTCAGCAGAGAATTTGCTAATAATTCAGGTGACAATTCACGCGATTCTATCGCCTGTGAATAAAGGGCAATGGCCCGCTCATTGTCTCCGCCAGCCAGCGCAGCATAGGCCTGCGTTGCCAATGGATTGATTGACAAGGAAGTGGCGAATGTAGAGCTGGAAGTTGCGCCCAACGCGGCAAGAAACACAGAACTGACAAACGCAAATGTTACGCTACGAACTTTCATAAATTCAGTTATGAAGCGTTAGGGTTAAAACTCCGTTTCCAAAAACGGGCATTTATGCCTAACAAAATCTTAACGGCGAAGGCTCTCAGCTCTCGCGCATTGCGTGCGAAAATTGATCCATCAATGGTTGGATGAGATATGAAAATGGTGAACGTGACTCAGTTTGGATAAACGCTTCCGCCGACATGCCAGGCTTCAATTTATTATCGCCAAGCTTGGCCAGTTCGGCGGCCGAAATTGTGAGACGGATTGCATAGAACGGAGGGGACTGCGCATCAGCCCTTGATGTGTCGGCAGCCACTTGAGTGACCTCCGCAGAAATTTCTGGGGTGAGCCGCGAATTGAAGGCGTTAAAGCGAATATGCGCAGCCTGCCCCATGTGTACATGATCAATGTCATTAGGGGCCACTTGAGCTTGCAACACCAAGTCATCGGCCTTTGGCACAATCATCATCAAAGTTTCACCCGGCCCCACCACACCACCGTCTGTGTGAACCGCAAGCTGATAAATCGTTCCGGTAATTGGTGCCTTGATCGACATGCGCGAAAGCCTTGCTGCTGCCGTCACTTGACGTTGTTCGAGTTCAGCAATTTTTGCATCAACATCGCGCAACTCCAAAAGCGCTTGGTTGCGCACGTCTTCATCCACTTGAATGACTTGAAGTTTCACTTCGCCAATCTTGGCTTCAGCCGCAGCTTTGGTTGCTGCAAATTGGCCAAGCTCTCCATCAAGCCGCGCTGCTTCGCGGTCCATGGCGGAAACCCGGCTGATCGGCACCAACCCTTGCTGTTGAAGTTTGCGCAAATTTGCAAGTTCCGCTGAGATCAAGGTCATTTGCTTTTTGCTAGATGAAATTTGTGATCCAATTCCACCGATCTGATCTTTCAACTGGCCCAACTGTTCCTTCAGCTGATCTTTCTTGCTGGTGGCAGTTTGCAGTGTTGATTCCAACAAATGCCGCTGCCCAGTCATAATTTCCATTACCACTGGGTCTTCAACACTGGCCTGCATCGACAGGGGTAAATCCAGTTTAGGCGAGCCATCGCGCTGTGAAGAGAGCCGCACTTTTTTGATCGAAAGCTCGTTCAGTTGATTGGTTACAATACCAAGTTCAGCTTTGATTTCTGTGGGGTCAAGCAACACCAAATCCTGCCCCGCTTCCACATCATCGCCATCCTTCACTAAAATTTTAAGAACGTTTCCACCTTCACGGTGCTGAATTTTTTTGGAATAGGATTCAGCAACGATCGTTGCCGGAGCAATCACCGCACCGCTTAAATTAGCAAAGGCCGTCCACGCCCCAAATATCGCCAGCATTGCGACTAAGCTTCCGTAGCCAAGCAATTGCGTGCTACGCAGGGATTTTTCAGTATTGATCGGTTTCATCTGTTCAATTCCGCGTTTGTGGCACAAGTTGAATAGAGGTTGTTGTTTGCGTTGGCAGCACAGGAACTGGGCTTTGCTGCTTACCGGCAACCTTCTTCAAAATTTCATCGCGTGTGCCATAAGCCGCAACTTGACCATTGGCTAAAACCAAAAGATCTTTCATCGCATGTAATGCACTGGGCCGATGCGCCACCACAACAACGGCTGCTCCCCGAGCCAGACAGGCGCGTATCGCTGTATCTAAGGCCACTTCGCCATCAGCATCCAAATTTGAATTCGGTTCATCCATTACAAACAAAACTGGATCACCAAATAGCGCCCGCGCCAAAGCCACGCGTTGCTTTTGCCCAGCTGATAACCTATTGCCACCCTCAGCCAATGGCGTATCATACCCTTGCGGAAGCCGCATAATAAAATCATGAATATTAGCAAGCTTGGCCGCTTCAACAATTTTAGCAGCATCTGGTGCTTCATTAAAACGTGAAATGTTTTGCGCCACTGTGCCATCAAAAATTTGAATGTCTTGTGGCAAATAGCCAATCATCTTGCCGCGCTCATCATCACTGCGCTGATCAGGCGTTGCCCCGTCCAAACGCACTGATCCGCGAGCAGGCGGTAGCAAACCCACAATAATTCTGGCTAACGTCGATTTGCCAGCCCCCGTTGGCCCGATAATGCCAAGCCCATGACCAGGTTTCACCGAAAATGAAACGGCCTGCAAAATGGGTTTATCCGCACCCGGCATCAGGAAAGCCAAGTTTTCTACCTCAAGCAAACCTACTGGCTGCGGCAGGGCCATGCGTTCTTGTTCGGCAGGCACCGCATCCAAAACCTTAGACAAGCGGTCCATGGCTTTGCGGAATCCTAAAAACTGTTGCCAATTGCCAACTGCTTGTTCAACCGGAGCAAGTGCGCGGCCCATAATAATTGAAGACGCAATAATCGACCCGCCAGAAATTTCATGTTTGATAGCCAGATATGCGCCAGCCGCCAACATGGCGGATTGCACAATCATACGAAAAACCCGAGACATGGAACTGAACGTGGCGCCAGCATCATTGGCGTGTGTTTGATAATCCAAAGCTTCAGATTGCACAGCCAGCCAGCGCTTACGCATAACCCCTTTCATGCCCAGCGAATGCAAGGCTTCGGCATTACGCCGGGCTTCATCCGTCATAATGCTCGCGCGATTGGCAGCAAGATTTGCATTGGCCATAGGCCCGCGAGTTGATCTTTCGGTGAGCAATGCCAAGATTAAAATAATAACAGCCGAGATCACCGAGACCACGCCCAAAACCCAATGCAGCAAAAACACCACGATCAAATAGATCGGCACCCATGGCATATCCAAAAACGCCAGTGGCCCTTGGCCTCCCAAAAACTGGCGGATAGTAGCAAGGTCTTGCACCGGTTGCCCACCAGCATTACCGGTTTTGCGAAGCGCCAAACCAGCAACCACATCAAACACTCGGCCCCCTAACGCTTCTTCAATGCGCCGCCCAATGCGGACCAGCAATCTGGTACGCACATATTCCAACACGCCATAATAAGCGTAGAGAACTAGCACAATCAGCGACAAAGCCACCAATGTGGGAACCGAGCTGGAAGGAATAACCCGGTCATATACTTGCAGCATGAACAGCGAACCGGTTAACATCAATATATTGACAATGCAGCTGAAGAACCATGTGGAAATGAAAACGCCACGGCTGGCCCTGATCACAGCACCAATTTCACCGGCAGATTTTTGCATTGTCGGTTGCATCCCACATCCCAATTTCAGAGTCCCACAGCCCATTTAGACCTAGAGCTGGTATAAACTCAGTTAATTTTTGTCGCTCATAGGCGCAGCCGCTTCGGAATTGAGTTGACGGCGCAGTGAAACTCCTGCCAAATGAGGATTGTTCGGTGCCCCGAAACTATATGTGAGGGGCCTAAGAGGGAATACGGTGAGGACGACCCAAAAGGGGCCAAAACCGTGACTGCCCCCGCAACTGTAAGCGGCGAGGTTTTAGAATATTTGCCACTGGGAAACTGGGAAGGCGCTCTAAAATCAACGACCCGCAAGTCAGGAGACCTGCCGAGCACGAGGAAGAACTATAAATCGGTCTCACGGAGGGTGAACATGACCACGAAAACTTTGGCAACTTCAGTTGCAATTTCCCAGCGTATGATTGCAGGCTTTGTCTGCTTGTTCATTGGTGCATCAGCAATATTTATGGTTGGCCTGTCGGATATGAGTGTGGCTCATAATGCCGCCCATGACATGCGCCACGCCATCGGCTTTCCCTGCCATTAAACCAAACTCTGTCATCCCGACGAAAGTCGGGACCCAGACTTTCAACAAGCACCTCATACGGATTTCTGGGTCCCTACTTTCGTCGGGATGACAGCAATTGTGGAATATTGTAATGCTCGGAAAAATCATTCTATCAACACTCATTGCTGGCCTTCTCGCTGGCTTCGTTATGGCAGGCATACAACATGTGCGCCTCACTCCTTTAATTCTTGCAGCCGAAGTTTACGAATCCCCCGAAACCGAAGCCATTGCAGAGGCTTCAAAACCTTGCGTTGATACCATGCCCGGCATGAAAATGTGCCGTGACGAAGGCCCCGAACACAACCCCAATGCTTGGCAGCCCGAAGATGGTTGGCAACGCACATTGTCCACCAGCGCGGCGTCACTGTTAACAGGCGCAGGCTTTGCCGTGCTAATGGTCGGCATATCCATGTTGCTCAACATTCCCATCACCAAACAAAATGGCCTCATCTGGGGTGTCTGTGGATTTATTGCTGTTGCGCTGGCTCCCGCCATTGGCTTGCCCCCAGAATTACCAGGCATGCTAGCCGCAGACTTACACTCCCGCCAGATTTGGTGGGTAGCAACAATTTTTCTGACTGGCCTTGCAATCTATTTTTGGCTTTTTGCGAGAGACTATTGGTGGCGCATCGCAGCGATCATCTTCGCCATTGCCCCGCAATTTTTTACACCAATTAGCACTGCAAAAACCGAAGGTAATCTTCCAGCCAGCCTAGCGGCAGAATTTGCATCATCAAGTTTAGCCGCGAATTTAGCAATGTGGCTGGCCATTGGATATTTTGTTTCTGCGGCGCTCGACCGCTACCAAAAGGATATAGCCTCTCTATGACCGCAAAAATTCCTGCAACCGTGATTACCGGCTTTTTAGGAGCCGGCAAAACCACGCTCATCCGCAACTTGCTGCAAAACGCCGGTGGCCGTCGCATCGCTTTGATTATCAATGAATTTGGTGATGTGGGTGTGGATGCTGAAATTCTCAAAGGCTGCGGCCAGGAAGCCTGCAAGGAGGATGATATTGTAGAACTGGCCAATGGCTGCATCTGTTGCACTGTGGCCAATGATTTTGTGCCAACCATGAACAAACTATTGAACCGCACCGAACCACTCGATCACATCATCATCGAAACTTCTGGCCTTGCCCTGCCCCAACCCTTGGTGCGCGCCTTCAACTGGCCTGAAATAAAATCGCGCGTGACGGTAGATGGCGTGGTCACGGTCGTCGATGCTAAGGCGATTTCAGAAGGCCGCTTTGCTGATGATGAGGAAGCCATTGCCGCACAGAGGGAGGCTGACCCCAATGTGGATCACGAAAACCCCATTCAAGAATTATTTGAGGACCAGCTGAATTGCGCTGATATGGTGATCCTCAATAAAACTGATTTGTTGACTGCGGCTGAATTGACCACTGTTACCGACGAACTCAAAAGCCAGCTGCGCAGTGGCAGTCGCATGGTGCCCACCCAGCAGGGTATGATTGATGCAGCAATTCTTCTCGGCTCAAATGCCAGCGCCGAAGATGATCTCCATAACCGTAAATCCAATCACGAAATGGAAGCCGTTGAACAGCACGACCATGATGATTTCAACACCTTCATTGTTGAATTGCATGGCGCGCAAAACAAAGAAGCGTTGCTGGCTCGCATTGCCAAAACTATTGCGAAATTTGAAATTCTTCGCGTGAAAGGATTTGCTGCAGTTGAAAGCTCATCAGCCCGTCTGCTCATCCAAGCCGTTGGCCCGCGCCTCAATTCATATTTTGATCGCGCATGGAGTGCGGGTGAAAAACAACGCACACAACTTGTAGTGATTGGCGAGAAGGCAATGGATCAAGCAGCAATCACGGCGGCGCTTAAAGGCTAATGCATCTCCTCGCCACCTCAAGCGGCTTGATTGATGGGGCAGCCGAGGCCATTGACCTCAAGCAATCTCCCGCCGATGTGGTGATCCTTTCAGCAGCCGACAGTGAGCTGGCAAGTCTCGCCCGCGCCGCTGATAGCTCGCCGCTCTCCCTCCGCCTCGCCAATCTCATGCAGCTGCAACATAATTTTGCAGTCGATCTCTATGCTGAAAAAACGCTAGCTCAAGTCAAGTTAATCATCGTGCGGGTTCTCGGTGGTGCCGCCTATTGGCCCTATGGCGTGGACGTGATCGCGGCCTTAGCCCACGAGAAAAATATTAAACTTGTGCTGCTCTCCGGCGGCAATGATGTGGATGCAGCCCTCACATCGCGATCTACAATAAGTGCGACGCACTGTGAACGCATCAGGCAATATCTGTCCTATGGCGGCTCCGAAAATGTTAGCGCACTTCTTAATTATTGCGATCATTTACTCAACAATAGCGCAGCACCAAAACCCGCAACGCCATTAACAGTTGCCGGAATTTATCACACGCAGCCCAACGCAAAATTCGCCATAATTTTCTATCGCTCGGTCATCGAAGGCGGACAGACGGCCCCCATTGATGCCCTCATAAAATCACTCGGCAGTTGCACCGCCATTTATGTGGCAAGCCTCAAGGATAAGACCTCTGCAGCTTTCATCCGCGACAATTTGAATGCTCCCGCCGTCATCATCAATGCTACCAGCTTCGCTGTGGGTGATGAAGCCTACGATACTCTTGCCGCCTTTGATTGCCCGGTTTTACAAGTCTCGCTTGCTGGCAACACTGAAGAGGATTGGCAATCCTCCACACGCGGCCTTCGCCCCACTGATCTTGCGATGTCGGTAGTGCTGCCCGAACTTGATGGCCGGATTTACACCCGCGCCATTTCCTTCAAAGCCGATCACCACTGGCATGAGAAAACGCAATGCCGCATTGTCACTTATCAAACCGTGCAAAACCGAATTGACTATGTTGCGGCCCTCGCCAAAAATTGGCGGCAATTGCGAGAAACTCCCAACGCCGAAAAACACATTGCCGTCATCTTGGCAAACTACCCCGACAAAGATGGCCGCATTGCCAATGGCGTGGGTTATGACACCCCAGCCAGCACGATTGAGATTTTGCGGGCTTTACAAAATTCGGAATATGAAGTTTCGAATGTTCCTGTTTCTGGAAATGAACTCATCTCCTTTCTTCAGTCATCCCCACGAAAATCAGGACCCACAAAAAAAAGCAATTAAAATTGTTTTCTGGGTACCGACGATCGTCGAGATTTCAGTATTTTATAAATTAATTAATAATTAAAAAACAACAATGCCA
>JANLPA010000158.1:0-14022 GCA_031366855.1 Hyphomicrobiales bacterium
CCGCAATAAGAATTACGAAGAATGGTTTGAAACCCGCGCAACACTGCACACTTTGAAGCCGGGCGATGCCGTTCACATGCCCTACACAATTCCGCATTGGGTGAGCACTGGCAACACCTATTCAATCTCCATGGCAATGACGTGGAAAACACCCGAGGTGGTGCGCCTCAATAAAATTCGGTTTATGAATGGCACGCTCCGCCGCTATGGCCTGCCGCAGCGTGCACCCGGCGCATCACCTGCCAGCGATGCGTTAAAAGTTTTCGTCCATGATGCGGCGCGCGCCGTGCTTGACCCCATTAGAAAATCAGAAACCGCGCGGCGGGTGCTGCGCGGTTTGATTTATGGCAAGAAGGCAAATTATTTTATGGAAGCAAAGGCGAAGGATGGGATGTAATTATCCAACCAGCTTCTCTGGTGCCACATACTCATAACCGAGGTCATCAGCCACGGCTTTATAAGTCACTTTGCCGCCAGCCACATTAAGGCCATTGCGCAGGTGAGCATCATCGTGAAGTGCTTTCTTCCAGCCCTTGTTGGCAATGTTCAAAGCAAATGGCAGCGTCACATTATTCAACGCATAGGTCGATGTACGGGCAACACCGCCCGGCATATTGGCCACGCAATAATGCACCACATTGTCCACCACATAAGTGGGCTCAGCATGGGTTGTGGCATGTGAAGTTTCAGCGCAACCGCCTTGGTCAATTGCCACGTCCACAAATACTGAACCTGCTTTCCAATCCTTAAGCATTGCCTTGGTCACAAGTTTAGGCGCAGCAGCACCCGGAATGAGAACGCCACCGATCACCAGATCAGCCATCGCACATTCATCTTCAATGGCACCTTGGGTGGAATAAAGCGTTTTCACATTAAGGCCAAAGCGCGCCACCAATTCTTCCATGCGATCAGTAGAGCGTTCAATGATCGTCACATCTGCACCCATGCCAATGGCAATCGCTGCGGCGTTAGTTCCCACCACACCGCCGCCAAGAATAACCACCTTCGCAGGTGAAACACCGGGAACACCGCCCAGCAACATGCCGCGTCCACCTTGGGCTTTTTCCAAACAATGAGCACCAGATTGAACCGACATGCGGCCAGCCACCTGACTCATGGGAGCCAGAAGCGGCAACCCACCGCGAGCGCTGGTTACGGTTTCATAAGCGATGCAAATGGCACCAGATTTCACGAGGTCTTTAGTTTGCTCAGGATCTGGAGCCAGATGCAAATAAGTATAGAGAATTTGGCCTTCGCGCAGCATGGCGCGCTCACCTGCTTGCGGCTCCTTCACCTTCACTATCATATCAGCCTTGTCGAAAATATCAGCCGCTGCTGCAACAATCTTTGCACCCGCAGCTATGTAGTCAGAATCGCTGGAACCGATGCCTGAGCCAGCATTGGCCTGCACCCAAACCTCGTGGCCATGGCGCACAGCTTCGCGCACCGACGTTGGTGTGAAGCCAACGCGATATTCATGATTTTTGATTTCTTTTGGAACGCCGATAAGCATGATGTTTCTCCCTAATGCTGTCAGCATAGAACAAAGTGCGAGAATGAATTTTCAATCTGAAGCCAATAATGAAACACTACTGGTAAAAAATTCTAATTTATGCTAGATAAATAGAATGAAAATCGAAAAATTAGACAAGATTGATAAAATCATTCTTATTGAACTGCAACGCAAAGCCATCATGCCGATCGCTGATTTGGCGGAAAGGGCAGGGCTTTCCCCATCCTCCTGCCACCGCCGCGTGAAGCTTTTGGAGCAAGCTGGAATCATCACGGGCTACACTGCAACACTCGACGGCAAGCGCCTAGGTCTGGCCAACGAGTTCTTTGTCGAAGTCTCGCTTGGTTCGCAAACCGAAGAAGCTTTCGAGAAATTTGAGAAAGCCGTACAGCGCGTACCTGAGATTTTGGAATGCCATTTGATGAGCGGCCAATTCGACTACTTGTTGCGTGTCGCTGCCGCTGACTCTACGGACTATGAGCGCGTCCACCGCACCAAGCTTTCACGTCTTCCCGGCATCCAGCGCATCCAATCATCGCTGGCACTGCGCACTGTGAAGCCATGGGGAGGTTTTCCGGTGATATAATTTTCTGGACCAATCGTAGGTCCAATGCTATCCCCTATGAATGCGCGACTGGCTTATTCATATCAAACGCGGGGAATATGCTTCACTGCAATCTCAAATCCGTGAAGCTTTGGTGTCTGCGATTCTGGATCGCAAGCTTGACCGTTCCGAACCTATTCCTTCAACCCGCAAAATGGCCAAAACCCTAGGCGTGTCGCGCAACACCGTGGTGCTTGCCTATCAGGGCCTCTTGGATGATGGCTACCTATTAGCCAAGGAACGTTCGGGTTATTACGTTTCTGATAAAGCAATTGAAGACAGTGTTGCCAAGCCAGTAGTTTCATCCAACAAGGCGCTGCGTTCCAACAGTGGCCTCGATTGGGCCACTCGCGTTAAGCAACGTCCAACTTTGCAAGAAAACTCGGTAAAGCCGCTAGACTGGCAAGATTACACCTATCCTTTCATTTATGGCCAAGTGGACCATTCATTATTTCCACTTGCTGAATGGCGTGACTGCACCAGACAGGCTCTGGGTAAAAAATGGTTCGGTGCTTGGACCAACGATACATCAGCAATAGATGATCCTTTATTGGTTGAGCAAATCCGCCGCCGCATTTTGCCGCGCCGTGGCATCATGGCCAGTGACGATGAAATTCTGGTCACCATGGGTGCGCAAAATGCGCTGTTCATTCTCACCAGTTTGCTCTGCGATAAATCTACCCGCATCGCTATGGAAGAACCGGGTTATTCTGACATGCGTAACATTTTTGAGCTGGCCAGTGATAATGTGCGGCTGGTTCCGGTGGACGAAAAGGGCTTGGTGCCAAGCGCTGCATTGGATGGGTGCAACATTGTTTATGCAACACCCAGCCACCAATTTCCAACCACCGTCACCATGCCGCTGGAAAGGCGCATGGCGCTGTTGAAAAAAGCTTCGGACGAAAATCTCATTATCATTGAAGATGATTATGAGTTTGAAACCAACTATGTAAATGAGCCATGCCCCGCCCTTAAATCCCTCGATGATGAAGGCCGCGTGATTTATATTGGCTCTTTGTCTAAAACATTATTCCCGGGTTTGCGGCTCGGCTTCATGGTGGCCCCAAAAGCATTGATTGCTGAAGCCCGCGCGCTGCGCCGCCTGATGGTGCGCCATCCACCCACAAATAATCAGCGCACGGCTGCATTGTTTTTATCGCTAGGCCACCACGACACTTTAATTCGCCGTTTGCACAAAGCGTATCGCACAAGGTGGGAAGTTATGGGCAAAGCCTTGGAAACACATTTCCCCAGTTCATCGCGCATTCCCTCATTTGGTGGCACCAGCTTTTGGGTGAAGGGGCCAGCCAAACTAGATACTGAAAAATTGGCCAAAGCCGCTGCGGAAAAAAGCATTTTGATTGAGCCGGGCCGCGTTAATTTTGGCGTGTCCCCACAACCCAAAAATTATTTCCGCCTCGCATTTTCGTCCATCGATGAAAAGAAAATTGAACCCGGCGTCGAGCTACTTGCCGAAATTATGAAAGATCTGTCGTGATCACAAGGCAACAACACAAACTGAAAGCTATTGCCTTCATCACGCTGGCTGTGGGCCTTGCCACCTCACAAGATGCCATTGTGAAGTTTCTGTCAGGGACCTTTCCGGCTTATGAAATTATGGCCTTCCGAGGAATCATGGCCATCCCATTTTTATCAGTTTGGCAAGCACGAGGGGTCGGCTTCAAAGCTATGAACACGCCCCTGCTCGGTCTCGTCTTTTTGCGATCACTCATTTTATGCACGGCCTATTTCTCATTCATTTTAGCAATTGCCGTAATGCCATTGGCCAACGCTGTGGCGATTTATTTCACCATGCCATTTTTTATGGCGGCCATGGTTGGAAAAGGGCTTGGTGAAAAAGTTCCGTTCTATCGTTGGCTAGCCATCGCGGTCGGCTTTATTGGGGTGGTGATTACAGTTCGCCCCGGTGTTTCTACATTTCAGCCCGCTTCGTTGTTAGCCCTCTATTCTGCCTTTGGTTATGCCATGGGCCAAATGATGTCGCGCCATATTTCCCAAACCGTATCTCCCATAGTGATTTCCCAATGGCAAAACCTATTTTATATTTTCGCTGCGATCATCATAGGCGCGGTTGTATACATCACGGGCTATGCTGGGACGGATGCAATGCCGTCGCTCACCAAAACTTTCCAATGGCCCGCGAGTTCGCATTTCGTTACCTTAGTTTTGCTTGGTATTTTTTCTGCCATAAGTGCCACGTCTTTCATCAGTGCCTATCAAAATGCTGAAGCTAATTTTGTGGCCCCCTTTGAATATACAGCGATGATCTGGGCGGTGCTCTTCGGCATATTTGTATTCAACGATTTTCCAGATTTTTATACTTGGGTGGGTGCTGCCGTGGTGATCGGCGCAGGCCTGTTCATGCTGGCCATGGACCACAGCCGCACCCGCACACTGGCACCTGTGCCCAACTAACTCTGGGCTATGGCGCGCAATGCCAAGACTGGGATAAGGTGCAGCATGTCCCAGCCGCAAATCAACACGTCTCCCAAGAACTGGGACGAGATTAAAACCACCACATGCTATATGTGCGCCTGCCGTTGCGGCATTAAAGTTCACCTTAAGGATGGCCGTGTCACTTATATTGATGGCAACCGCGATCATCCCGTAAATAAAGGCATCATCTGCGGCAAGGGTGCTGCTGGCATCAAACAGCATTACTCTCCGGCCCGCCTTTCAAAGCCGTTGATACGCGTCGGCGAACGCGGCTCTGGCGAGTTCCGTGAAATCGAATGGGAAGAAGCCTTACGCACTGCAACGCTGTGGCTTTCGGAAACCCGCAACACCAATCCCGCCAAACTCGCATTTTTCACGGGGCGCGATCAAAGCCAAGGCCTCACCGGTTGGTGGGCATCGCAATTCGGCACACCCAATTATGCTGCACATGGTGGCTTCTGCTCGGTGAATATGGCGGCAGCAGGCCTTTACACTTATGGCGGTTCTTTCTGGGAGTTTGGCGAACCGGATTGGAAGCACACCAAATATTTTCTGCTGTTCGGTGTGGCTGAAGATCATGGCTCCAACCCCATCAAAGCTGGGCTTGGAAAATTAAAAGCGCGCGGCACCAAGATTGTTTCCATCAACCCGGTCAAGACTGGATACTCAGCAATTGCTGATGAATGGATTGGAATTCGTCCAGGTACGGATGGTTTATTTGTATCTGCCCTCATCCATGAGTTGCTGCACGCTCAAAAAATTGATGGTGATTATTTAGCGCGATACACCAACTCATCTTGGCTGGTGGTTGAAAATAAGGGTGGTCCTGATGATGGCCTCATCGCCCGCAACACCGCCGGGAATCCATTGGTGTGGGATCATCATGTTAACCGCGCCGTTGTGGCCAACACCTCCGATGCCACACCCAAACTGATGGGCCGTTTCACCCTCGATGATGGTCGCAAGGTGGTCACATCTTTCACGCTGATTGCCGAACGCTTCACCGCTGACGAGTATTCACCCGATGGCGTTGCCGAGCGCTGTGGCGTGAAGGCCGAAACCATCCGCCGCATCGCCTCTGAACTGGCGCATACGGCTTTTGAAGACACGGTTGAACTCGATATTCCCTGGACGGATTATCAAGGCCGCCGCCACGAAAAAACCATTGGCCGCCCCGTGGCCATGCATGCGATGCGTGGGATCAGCGCCCATGCCAATGGCTTTCACACCTGCCGCACCATACACATTTTGCAAATCATGCTTGGCACCATCGATGTGCCGGGTGGGTCACGTTATAAACCGCCGTTTCCAAAATCCATTCCACCCAATGTGAAACCCGCTGGCAAAGTGGGGCAGGTGAAGCCAAACACCCCGCTGCCCGGCCCGCCGCTCGGCTTCATCACCAGCCCCGATGATTTGTTGGTGGACGAGCACGGCACACCGCAACGTATCGACAAAGCCTATTCATGGGACGCGCCACTTTCTGCTCATGGCATGATGCATATGGTCATCAACAATGCCGCCAAGGGTGACCCCTATAATATCCATGTGCTGTTTATGTATATGGCCAATATGAGCTGGAACTCAGCTATGAATGTTCCCGATACGATTAAAGCGCTTACAAGTAAGCGCGGTGATGGTGAATATGTGATTCCCAAAATCATATACTCTGATGCCTATGCCAGTGAGATGGTGCATTATGCAGATCTGATTTTGCCTGACACCACTTATCTGGAGCGCTGGGATTGCATCTCGATGCTGGACCGCCCGATCTCCGAAGCTGATGGCCCCGCTGATTCCATCCGACAGCCTGTAGTGGAACCCGACCGTGATGTGCGGGCCTTCCAAACTGTGCTGTTGGATTTGGGCGCGCGTTTGGGATTGCCGGGCATGACCAATGCTGATGGCAAACCACGTTACCCCGGCGGCTATCCCGATTACATCGTGAACCACGAACGTGCGCCCGGCCTTGGCCCACTCGCAGGTTTCCGTGGGCGGGATGGCAAGGCAGCGGGCCGGGGTGCAGTGAACCCCAATCAGCTGCAAGCCTATATTGATAATGGCTGCCACTGGTTCCAAGAGTTGCCCGACAACCTGAAATATTATCGCCATGTGAATTGGGATTATTTGGATTGGGCCACCTTCTTCGGTTTCCTGCCGCGCCCCGAACCCATCATTCATCATGTCTATTCCGAAACCTTACAAAAGTTTCGCTTGTCAGCGCGCGGCCACGGCAATGTGCAGCCGCCGGATCAGCATAAAATCCGCATCGAAACTTATTTTGATCCGATCCCATTTTGGTATGCACCGTTTGAAGGCAGCATGGTGAATGAAGCAGAATTCCCCATGCACGCAATCACCCAGCGCCCCATGGCTATGTATCATTCATGGGGCTCGCAAAATTCTTGGCTGCGTCAAATTCTGGGCTACAACTGGCTTTACATCCACAAGAGCCGTGCCGCCAAACTTGGCATAGCAGAAGGCGATTGGGTGGACGTGATTTCGCATCATGGCCGCATCAAGGGCCAAGCGAAACTGCTTGATGGCCAGAATGAGGACACGGTGTGGACTTGGAATGCAATTGGTAAGCGAAGCGGCGCTTGGGGTCTTTCCCCCGATGCGCCGGAGTCCAAAAAAGGATTCCTGCTCAACCACTTAATCAGCGATCTTCTCCCAGAACGTGAAGGAGGCTATCGCTATTCCAACAGCGATCCGGTCACGGGTCAGGCGGCTTGGTATGATCTCCGCGTGCGGATTGAAAAATGTGCGGATCAGAAAGCAGAGAGTGCCCCACAGTTTAAAACTTTGAAAAAATTGAAGAGGGCGAAATGAATTTAAGGACCCCTCATCCGCCCTTCGGGCACCTTCTCCCTCAAGGGGAGAAGGGCATAAATTTCTATCCTTCTCCCCTTGTGGGAAAAGGTGGCGCACTTGCGCCGGATGAGAGGTAGCCACGCGTGACATCCTTACCGACCAGTACTCAAAAAAAACTAGGCCTCGTCATTGATCTCGACACCTGCGTGGGCTGCCAAGCTTGCGCCACATCTTGTAAGGAATGGAACTCACAAGGCGAGAGCGGCCCGCTTACTGACACTGACCCCTATGGCGCAGATGCTTCAGGCCCTTGGTTCAACCGCATCCATGGCTATGAAGTGAAAGAGCAGGGCCGCGATGATTCACGAATCGTAAATTTCCCTCGCTCGTGCCTGCATTGTGAAGAACCAGCCTGCGTCACCGTCTGCCCCACCGGTGCGTCTTACAAGCGCGCCGAAGATGGTATTGTTTTGGTGAACCCTGAAACCTGCATCGGCTGCAAGCTCTGCTCATGGGCCTGCCCCTATGGCGCGCGCGAATATGACTACATGCAAGGAGTGATGAAAAAATGCACGCTGTGTGTCGATCGCATTTACAACACCAACCTAGAACCAGAGGACCAAGTGCCAGCTTGCGTAAAAGCTTGCCCAACAGGAGCAAGGCATTTTGGTGATCTGGGCGATGAAAATTCGGATGTGTCGCAACTGGTAAAAGAGCGCGGGGGCTATGATCTGCTGCCAGAGCTTGGATACAAGCCCACCAACAAATATCTACCACCCAGAGCACGGCGCGAAACCAAACAGGTCCATATTGAAGCTTTGCCAAAATCCAATGGTTCGCCCATGGAAAAGTTGTTTCTCTGGGCAGATAAATTACTGAGCAAAGGCAGCGGGTCTGTGGCCAGCGGCGAAGATAATTCAGGGAAGTTAGAGGGATGATTACACAGTCTCTCATGCTGAGGTGCGAGCGCAAGCGAGCCTCGAAGCACCTTGTCCACCAGCCCTTCGAGGCCGCTGCGCGGCACCTCAGGGTGAGGGCACCCGTATGAACCCCGCTTATTCCGTCATCCTCTTCACCACAGCCTCCGGCGCTGGCTATGGCCTTCTCTCAATGCTATGCCTAGCAGGGGCCAACCATGGCCGCGCCTCAACGCCAGCTTTCGCGTTTACATCACTCGCAATTGCGCTCGCCCTTATCACTGTCGGACTTCTCTCATCCACGCTGCACCTTGGGCGGCCCGAACGCGCGTGGCGGGCATTCTCACAATGGCGCTCATCATGGCTCAGCCGCGAAGGTGTTGCAGCCATTGTTACTTACCCTCTCGCCTTAGCATTCGGCGCTTGCTGGTCTGGCGTCATCGACCTGCCTTATCTCATCGCGCCATTGGGATATGCCACCGCCGTCATGTGTTGGATCACCGTATTCTGCACAGCAAAAATTTATTCTACTCTGAAAACCATCCGTGCGTGGCATCAACCACTCACCATTCCGGTTTATTTATTCTTTTCCGCCGCCACTGGCTCAGCTTGGCTCATGGCCATCGCTTATGTGTTTGGCCGCTTCGCCCCTGCGCAATCTGTACTAGCAATGGTGTCGCTACTCATCTTGATCGTGCTCAAATTTCTCTATTGGCGGCGTTTGGAAAAAGACCCGCGCACCCACACTATGGCCGCAGCCACTGGTTTGGGCGAGGGCGTGCGCCAATGGGAAGTGCCACACACCTCCACCAATTTTATTATGAAGGAAATGGGTTATGTGGTGGCGCGGCGTAATGCCCAACGCTTGCGCATTTTAACACTTGGCCTTTTAGATGCAGCCTTCGCGCTCATCGTCCTGTGCAGTCATTGGCCGTGGCTGTCTCTACCAGCAGTGCCAGTAATCATGGCCGCCGCATGGGTTGAGCGCTGGTTGTTCTTCGCGCAAGCCGAACATGTGGTGGGGCTGTTTTATGGCAAAGAAAACGCATAAGCTTGGGCTTGCACAGCATTAAAAAACCATATAAAGATTTCTTTATATAGTTTTTGAGGACCAGATTATGCCAAGCCTTTCATTCACCGAAGCACTCAACACAAAGCCTTGGATGCTGGCCGATGGGGCCACCGGCACTAACTATTTTCAAATGGGTTTGATGAGCGGTGATGCGCCTGAAATGTGGAACTTCGAGCACCCAGACCGCGTGCGCGCATTGCATGGCCAGTTTATTGCGGCAGGGGCTGATATCATTCTCACCAACACCTTCGGCGGCAATCGCCACCGTTTGAAACTGCATGATGGCCACGATAAAGTACGCGATGTGAATATCGCTGCCGCTAAGAACGCCCGCGCCGAAGCCGATTCTGTTAGCCGCGATGTTTACGTTGCAGGCTCCATGGGTCCAACTGGTGAAATTTATCAGCCCGTCGGTACCTTTGCTTATGAAGACGGTGTTGCCGCCTTCAAAGAACAAGCACTGGCCTTGAAAGAAGGCGGCGTGGATGTGCTGTGGATTGAAACCATGTCGGGTGAAGAGGAACTTCGCGCCGCCGTGGAAGGCGCAGCCTTTGCGGGCCTTCCCATCGTCACCACCATGAGCTTTGACACCAATGGCCGCACCATGATGGGCATCACCCCAACAGCCTTCGGCGCATTGGCCTCATCCCTTTCAACCCAACCCATAGCCATCGGCGCAAACTGCGGAGTGGGCGCGTCAGAATTGATAGCAACCGTCATGGGCATCACCGCTGCAAGGCCAGATGCTTTCGTGGTGGCCAAAGGCAATTGCGGCGTTCCACAATATCATGATGGCCATATTCACTATACTGGAACTCCAGAACTGATGGCCGATTATGCACGCATCGCGCTAGATTCCGGCGCAAAAATCATCGGCGGCTGCTGTGGCACCAGTCCAGAGCATCTGGCCTCCATGCGCCAAGCTTTGGAAGCCCACACCAAGGGTCCGCGGCTAAGCATTGAAACTGTGGAGGCCAAACTGGGTGCAGTTTCGGCTTTGGCCAAAGGCATCGATCAAGCCGCCGAAGGTGCAGCCCGCAGAGAGAGACGGCGGAGTTAAACGAACGCCTCCACCACTTTAGGGCGGCCCAACATAAAGCAATCACACACCAGTTGCAGTGGCGTCACATCTGCCAAAGACTGCCCCAATTTCAACAGCTCAGCAAAGCGCGCGTAAATCATTTCATATTCTTCCATGGGCGCCTCCATAATGGTTTTGCCATTCACGATGAGAACCGTGCCGCCTTTTTTCAGAAGCAGGCTCATGCCATCAGCAGTTTCGATTTCAATTTCCCAAGTCTGCTCGCCTGTCTGCCGCCAATCAAAATTAGCGCTCATATCAGCCTTGCGGCCATCGGCGTGTTTGAAATTGATCTGTGCTGCAATGGGCGTTGATTTGTTGGAAGGCACTTCAATCACTGCACTCTCAACATAAATCGGCTGCGGCATAATTTTGGTGACGATGGAAAGCGCATTGATGCCGGGATCAAACACGCCAAAGCCACCTGGTTCCCAAATCCATTCTTGGTTAGGGTGCCAGCGTCTAACATCTTCGCGCCAAGTCACTTTCAGTTTTGAAATATCTTTGCCCGAAAGCAAACGCTTGGCCTCATCAACGGCCTGATTATAACGCGAATGCCAAGTGGCATAAAGCACACGGCCCTTGGCTTTGGCATAATCAATCATCGCAAACATTTCGCCGAGTGTGGGTGTTGGCGGCTTTTCGATCAGCACGTGATAGCCCGCATCCAAAGCCTGCATCGCCATGCCCAAGCGCACCGAAGGAGGCGTACAAAGGGCTACCGCATCAATTGATATTTTACTTGCGATCAAGTCTTCAAGTGATTCGAAACTTGGCAGATTTTCTAATTTTGAATTGCGGCTGACACCCGCTACCAATTCAAAATCAGAGTTCTTCGCTATGCATGGCAAATGCTGATCATGTGCAATTTTCCCAAGACCAACCACCGCAATTCTAAAAATCATTTTTACCTCTAAGCCAAAGCGCGACCCAGCGAACCTAAAAGCTGGTCCACTTCCGTCGCCGTATTATAATGCGCCAAACCAACCCGCAACACGCCACCCTTATCGGCAAGGCCCATGCGCTTGATCGGCTCTAAAGCATAATTATGCCCGGACCATACAAATATATTTTCCCGCGCAAAATGTTTTGCCAGCTTTTCAGGATGCACACCATCAACTGTGAATGAAACTGTAGGCACTCTGCGGTGCATGGCATTGGCCGATGTGATGCCGCGAATAGTGAGGCCCTTCACTTGGCGAAGTCCAGCGATCAGTTGCGCAGTAATTTTATGTTCATAAGAAACCATCACATCCCAAGCAGATTTAAGTTTGGCAGCGCGTGTCGCCCCCGTGCCAAATTGTTCCAGATATTCAATCGCTCCCAAACACCCCGCCATGCCTTCATGGCTCAGCGTACCAGTTTCAAATTTATGCGGCAGGCTTTCGCCAACAGCGCGAACCTTATATCCAAAGGTCTGCTGCAAGAGTTCGCGGCGTGCCCATAAAATTCCCATGTGTGGCCCAAACCACTTATAGGCGGAAGACACAACAACATCCGCCCCCAGCGCCTGCACATCTATTGAATAGTGCGGCGCATATTGCACAGCATCGAGATAAACAATGGCTCCGACTGCTTTGGCCTCGCGGGCAAAAGCTTTCACATCATGCACTGTGCCCGTGCAGTTTGAAGCCATGCCCATGGCCAATAATTTGGTTTTGCTGCTCAACACTTTGGTTAGAGCATCGGCAGGAAATTCATAGGTCTCGGGATCAAATTCCATCCAGCGCACAACGAGGCCCAGATCATCCGCCAACAAAAGCCAAGGCGCAACATTGGCATCATGGTCCATGCTGCTTAAAACAATTTCATCACCAGCTTTGAAATGCTTGCCCAAGCAGCGTGAAAAATGCAGCGTCAGCGTGGTCATATTTTGCCCGAACACAATTTCTTCAGCCGATGCAGCGTTGTAAAAATCTGCGCATGCCTGATGGGCTTCATGCACCAAAGCATCCGCTGCAATAGTGGTTGCAAAGTAACCGCCTAAATTAGCATTTTTATGAATCAGGCACTCCACCGTGCGATCAATCACCTGCTGTGGAACTTGCGTTCCCGCCGGATTGTCAAAATAGACGCGATCGGTTCCGTCATCTTTTAGGATCAAGGCTGGAAACTGTTTGCGCACCGCGTCTATGGAGAATGTGGAGTTCAATCGGAGGGTTCCTTCTTTTCACCATCCATAGCGGGCATTTACTCTTGTCTCAACCGTCGTATTCAGGCAAGTGCATGTCGCGGGGTGGCAGGGTTTTTTAACCACTGCCGCCTATCTTAGAGCCATATTAACCAGTTCCTTGGAGTGCCCCATGAGCGACGCCGGCGATCTTGATCTCAACAGCCTGAACGATGAAGATCTCGTGCAGCAAATCCACGATGATCTTTATGATGGCTTAAAGGAAGAAGTGGAGGAGGGGGTTCACATTCTTCTGGGCCGCGGCTGGACACCTTATAAAACTTTAACCGAAGGTTTGGTTGAAGGCATGCGCATTGTGGGCATCGATTTCCGCGATGGTATTTTGTTTGTACCGGAAGTTTTGCTCGCCGCCAATTCCATGAAAGCTGGTATGGCAATCTTGCGTCCACTGCTTATTGCCACTGGCGCACCGCGTTTGGGCAAAATGGTGATCGGCACTGTGAAGGGTGACATTCACGATATTGGCAAGAACTTGGTTGGTATGATGATGGAAGGTGCTGGCTTTGAAGTGATCAACCTTGGCATTAACAACCCAGTTGAAAATTATTTGAAAGCCATTGAAGAGCATGAGCCAGATATTATTGGCATGTCAGCACTGCTCACAACCACCATGCCCTATATGAAAGTGGTGATCGACACCATGAAAGAAAAAGGTATCCGCGATGATTACATCGTGCTTGTTGGTGGAGCACCTTTGAATGAGGAATTTGCCAAAGCTGTTGGCGCTGATGCTTATTGCCGCGATGCTGCTGTGGCCGTTGAAACGGCCAAAAGCTTCATGGCTCGCAAACACAATCAAATGGCGGCGTCTTAACAGAATTAGGGCGCTGCACCGCAACGCCCATTTCAAGATTTTAGAAACTGGCTAGATTATTTAGCCATCGCCGTGCCGATAGTGGCGAACTTGCTGATAAGCGCATTTTTGATACTTGGCATAGCGGTAATTAAAGCAACAGACATTGCCGCAGCGATCAAACCATATTCAATGGCAGTTGCACCAGACTCGTCGTTAAAAAATGCGTTCATTTATCACTCCCAAAATACAATCGCAATTATTCTTCGGCACCTACCAGCACTGGCGATATTCCGAATGTCTTTATGACTTATCGTGCCGGTCTTAATGATACCTAAAGTTGAACGGAGGAATTCACGCCTATCTACTGAGATTTTTGAAACTATTTTTAGTAGAGTTAATATTTTATAACTAAATTCTTAGTTGTATTTTAAATACAAAAAAAGGCGCTGATGACCAGCGCCTTTCTTTTTAGCTTAGCTAAGAATTACTTAGCCATCGCTGTGCCGATTGTGGCGAACTTGCCGGTAAGGGCAGTTGTGATCGAAGGCATAGCAGTGATCAAAGCCACTGACATTGC
>JANLPA010000006.1:0-8063 GCA_031366855.1 Hyphomicrobiales bacterium
TTCGCCAGCACGCTTCCAATCCAAATCAGACAAGTGAACCATGCCGTCCACATCGCCATCAAGGCCAACGAATAGACCAAACTCAGTCATGTTCTTCACTTCGCCTTCAAGCACGGTGCCCTTTGGATATTTCGAAGCGAATGCATCCCATGGGTTAGCTTGAACTTGCTTCAGGCCAAGTGAAATGCGGCGCTTAGACGAATCGATTTCCAACACTTGCACTTCAACTTCTTCTGAAGTGGAAAGAATCTTGCCGGGGTGCACGTTCTTCTTGGTCCAGCTCATTTCTGAAACGTGAACGAGGCCTTCAATGCCATCTTGCAATTCAACAAATGCGCCGTAATCGGTGATGTTCGTAACCTTGCCCTTCACCTTGGTGCCAACAGTGTAACGCTCAGCCACGATTTCCCATGGATCTTTGTCAAGCTGCTTCATGCCAAGCGAAATGCGCTGGGTTTCTGGATTGATGCGAACAATTTGCACCTTCACAGATTGACCAACAGTCAAAACATCAGAAGGATGGTTGACGCGCTTCCATGCGATATCTGTAACGTGAGCAAACCATCGATACCACCCAGATCAACGAACGCGCCGTAATCGGTGATGTTCTTAACAACACCATCAACCACCTGACCTTCAGCCAAGTTTTGCACGAGTTCAGAACGTTGTTCCGCACGGGTTTCTTCCATAACAGCGCGACGCGACACAACAATGTTGCCACGGCGGCGATCCATTTTCAGAATCACGAAGGGTTGAGAAACGTGCATGAGAGGAGTCACGTCACGGATAGGGCGCACATCCACTTGTGAACCTGGCAAGAATGCAACTGCTCCGCCCAGATCAACAGTGAAGCCGCCTTTAACGCGACCGAAGATCACGCCATCAACGCGCTCAGCTTTCGCAGTCATTTCTTCAAGATGCGTCCACGCTTCTTCGCGCTTGGCTTTATCGCGCGAAAGCACTGCTTCACCGAGAGCGTTTTCAATACGCTCCAAATAAACTTCAACGGTAGAGCCAACTTTAACATCGGCCTCTTTGCCGGGCATCGCAAATTCCTTGAGCGGAACGCGGCCTTCGGTCTTCAAACCAACGTCAATAATGACGAAGTCGTTTTCAATTGCCAGAACCTTGCCCTTCACAACCGCATTTTCGGTCACAGGACGGTCGGCATAGCTCTCTGCTAAGAGGCTTTCAAAATCTTCTAATGTAGGGGTCATCGAAACGGCAGATTTTGCCATAGGGGGTATTTCCTTTATCTCATTTCAGGCGAGGCCTTAGCCACACAGTCCTAAAACGTCTGCCATAAGGCAGCGGGGTTAGAGCATTCCAAACCATGTGAAAGCAGTGAGGCCCGCCATTTATTCACATCGGTTAAAACAATTGAGGGTGCATGAAGCACCCCGTTTAAGTCTCAAAATCCTCAAGACGCGCTGGCCATAGCGCAAATCAAGACAGGGGGCAAGCGCCCTGTCTAAATGCCTTCTCCCGTCCTTCTCAGGATGGGAGAAGGTGCCCAACGGGCGGATGAGGGCTCTTACTTTGGTTCGGCCAGTCTCAGAAGAATGCTATCGCAAACGCCGATCAAATTTGTGAATACATCTTGGTTCCAAACGCGATGCACGCGCCAGCCTTGTGAAACTAGAAATGACGTGCGAACTTCATCATGTTCTATTTCTGACCTAGTGCCGTGGGTTGCGCCGTCAACCTCAATGATGAGTTTTTGTTCGCGGCAAGCAAAGTCTGCAAAGTAAAGTCCAACGCTAAGCTGGCGCACGAATTTATAATTACCTAGGCGGCGGGCGCGCAAAACTTCCCAGAGTTTGATTTCCGCTTGGGTCTCGGCTTTGCGTAACGTTCTTGCACGGGTTCGGGCGATTGCTGTTAGGTTTGCCATACACGTATGTAATCAAATTTTCAAGCCTGAGGTCAAGAGCCCTCATCCGGCCGTTGGCCACCTTCTCCCATGCGAAGGCGCACAGGAGAAGGCGATACTGATTATCGTTTTCGCTCGTTGGTTTTCACACTCCCACTGGTAAAAAGAAGAACGCCAGCGCCAGAAGCAAATATACCCCCAGCAGCATTGCGCCTTCCAGCCAATTGGTCTCGCCATCTCTGGCAACACTTGCTGTAATCAGGGTTGCGCCAAACAAGCCCACGAGTTCCAATGGCCTGTGAATAACGAGATCCATGGGATTGCCCATCATGTAGGATGCGATCACCAAAATTGGTGCAACCAGCAATGCGATTTGTATGGTGGCACCCAGCGCAATCTGAATGGCCAAATCCAATTTGTTTTTCAGTGCAAAAACACTTGCCGCATGTTCGGCGGCATTGCCGATGATGGGAATGATAATGAGGCCAGCAAACACTTCTGTGAGTCCCAGCTGATGCGAGAATCCTTCCAGCGAGCCCACCAAAACCTCCGCCAGCCAAGCCACCCCAAGCGTACACGCCAGCAGAGTTAAAATACCGCGCTTCACGGGCCACGCTTCGCCCTCGTGATGTTCATCGCTGCCTGACAGCAAATCCTTGTGTGTGAACAGACTGAAGATGATGTTACAGATATAAAGCCCGATCAACACCACGCTGGCGGCCAGCGAAAATTTTTCATCGCTGATCAAAACCTGCGCTGGCGAAATGCCTTCGCCGCGTTCAGTGAAATCAAAAATCGCGGGCACTAAGAAGGCGATCATCACTATCACCAGCAAGCTGGAAAGCGCACCTGCTACATCCTTATTGAAAATCTGTTTCTTATATTTCAAACCACCGAGAAAAAGTGCCAAGCCCAACACCAATAACATATTGGCAATCATCGAGCCTGTGATCGAGGCTTTTACCACTTCAATTTTGCCCACGCGCAATGCGAAGAACGCGATGATCAATTCCGTGGCGTTGCCGAATGTGGCGTTGAGGAGGCCACCAATGGTGGGGCCGGTTTTCACCGCGAGATTTTCGGTGGCTTCGCCCATGAGTGCGGCAATGGGGATAATGGATAATGCGGCACAAGTGAAAATCACCCAATCAGCTGGATGCACAAAATATTCGAGCGCTGCCGTGATAGGCACAAATATCAACAGCCAGTTTAACATTATATGTCCCCCGCAATCACTTTGATCACCTCGCGCAAAACTTCATCCGCATCAAGTTCGCTTGTATCAATGAGGATTGCATCTTCAGCGGGCTGGCTTTGTTTTGAATCGCGCTCATCGCGAGACTTCATATCTTCGGTGACTTGTTCGAGACCAACACCATTGGCCTCTAATTCTTTGAACCGCCGCGCCGCGCGAGCCTGCACGGAGGCTGTTACATAGAATTTAAAATCTGCATCCGGGCAAATCACTGTACCAATATCGCGGCCATCTAAAACGGCACCGGGTTTTTTCTGGGCAAAGCTGCGCTGAAATTCGAGCAACGCTTGGCGCACCTCTGGAATTGCAGCAACCTTTGAAGCCGCCTGCGCCACCTTCTCGTCGCGCAAATCAAAATCTTTAAATTCTGCCGGATTTAAATTTCGCGCCGCCGCGGCTGGGTCGGTCGCTCCTCGCAAAACACTCAACCCCACCATGCGGTAAAGTGAACCTGTATCTAAAAAATGATAACCTAAATGCTTAGCAACAGCGCGCGCCAAAGTGCCCTTGCCCGCAGCCGAGGGTCCATCAATTGCAATGATCATGGGGAAGGGGCGATCCGCGCGCCCATGCCATTCAGCAAATCTGTAAAGCCCGGAAAGCTAGTGGCAATAAATGCGCTGTCATCAATCGACGTGTGAATGCGCGAAGCAAGCCCCATCACAAGGAAGCTCATGGCAATGCGGTGGTCCATATGAGTAACCACTTTGCCACCACCTGGCGCACCGCCGCCTGTCACCTCCAGCCAATCACGCCCCGAACTTGTAGAAACACCATTGGCTTGAAGACCTGCCTCAACCGCAGCGAGGCGATCACTTTCTTTAACGCGTAGTTCCTCAAGCCCTTCCATGCGCGTGGTGCCTTCAGCGAAAGAAGCAGCCACAGAGAGAATGGGATATTCATCAATCATCGATGGTGCGCGTTCAGGCGGCACGCGAATGCCGCGCAATTGCGAATGCTTCACATGCAAATCACCAACCTCTTCGCCACCTGCATCACGGCGGTTTTCAATTTTAATATCACCCCCCATTTCGATGAGCGTGGTGATCAACCCAGTGCGCGTTGGGTTCAGCATAATGTTTTCGATGATAATGTCTGAACCTTCGGAAATGAGAGCAGCAACCATCGGAAACGCCGCTGAGGATGGATCGCCGGGCACCGCGAGAGCTTGCGCTTTCAACTCATGTTTGCCTTCAATCGAAATATGCCGCGCACCGTCTTTGACTTCAACGGTAAGCTTGGCACCAAAGCCTTTGAGCATTTTCTCAGTGTGGTCGCGCGTGGCCACAGGTTCAATCACCGTGGTCAGACCCGCCGTGTTAATGCCCGCCAGCAGCACGGCTGATTTCACCTGCGCTGAGGCCATGGGCAATGTGTAAGTAATCGGCTTGGCACGCGCTGCACCATGGATGATAAGCGGCAGCTTATTGCCTTCGGAAGCTTCAAACGTGGTGCCAAATTGCGAGAGCGGGTTAGTGACACGCCCCATAGGCCGTCCTGATAAGCTGGCATCGCCCACACAACGCGCAGTCAATTTTGTCGAAGCCATTAAACCCATAGCAAGGCGAACCCCTGTGCCGGAATTGCCAAAATCCAAATCTCCTACAGGAGATTTAAGTCCGCCAATGCCAACGCCGTCGACTAGCCATTCACCAGAGGGCAGCTTCGTGGTCTTAGCGCCCAATGCCGCCATAGCTTTAGCAGTGTTCACAACATCTTCAGCTTCTAACAATCCAGAAATGCGGGTTTGGCCCGTCGCAATTGCTCCAAACATCAAAGATCGATGCGACATCGATTTATCGCCCGGCACCTTAATGCGGCCTTTGAGATTTGAAGCTTTACGCGAGATAAGTGGTGTGAGGTTCGCTGAAATATGGGTCATGTCGGTTCGATACACGGTTTAAAAAAACCTGTCACCAAAAACTGCGGCAGCAATTTCAATATTGCCCAAATCCCAAACAGGGGCTTTCAAGCCTAGGGCGTAGGCATCAGAAACTTTTGCCATTTCAAGTCGCGTTCAGAGTCAGTTATTTCGGTGTGATCAGCACAATTCAATTTCAGCGCTGAAGCCCCGAACGCCATGTCGATAAATGCACAGTGATGCGGGTTTGCGGCGTCGCTGTGGGCATAGGGAAGAAAATGCTCACAGGTCAAACACATGCGTTGCGGTGTGATGTCACCGCTCTCTTGCAAAGCGCGGATAATTTTAATGAGTATTACCAGAAAATTTTCACGTTCCTGAATACTGAGTGTCTCTGCCGCCTTAATGAGAAAGTCGGTCCAGTCGGCGGCACGCGCGGCTAGGCGCTTTCCCTCTTTGGTAAGCTTGATTTTAACCGATCGTTTGTCTTTTCCCTCATGTTTTTCGACAAGAGATTTAGACACGAGAGTGGACACAGCATCACTTACGGTAGGCGCTGATACGCCAAGTTGATTGGCGAGGTCGCTCAAGCGACTTCCTGCTGGCAAATCCACCAATCGCGCCAAAACCTCACCTTGTGTTGGCGTAACACCCTCGGCAATTGCGCCCTTCCAAGTTTTTGTTTTGAGCGCGAGTGCCAAACGCCCAAGTCCTGAGGCAATGCGCTTGGCTAAATCATCTGCAGGGTTCATAACAATTAGGACTCCTAAATTAACACTTGACACATCATTCTGATTTATTTTATTAGCACTCCTAATTGATTTTATCAATTGCAATTCGAACGTTGGAAGGAAACTGTAATGTCTAAATTGTCCCCTGCAAAAAATAGCTTTTTGGCTGCAATGCTTATCATATCGTCACCGACTGTTTTGCTAGCTGGCTCAATCACCGCTAAATCTGGAAACTTTCCCCAAGCTGAATTTGATATTGTAAGCACAGCGATTAAGCGGAGTGGAAATACTGTCACTTTCAATATCTCGGTCAGTGGTAAAGCAGGAGCAAGTAAACCTGCTGCTAGTGGCAAGTTGGCCGGAAGTTCTGTCTATTCATATGTGTGGCCCCTAAGTTTGAACTCATCAGCTGTTGGCTTTGATGCTGATCAAGGCATTCTCGCTCTTGCAGTCACCGCCCATCCCGACTTTGACGACACACCAGCAGTTGATGAAAATGGTGATGGCAACAAAGCCAATGATGGAAACCTCTGGCATAGCCATTGGGTTATCCTCGGCCCTGATGATGCCTGTGGTAAAGGTAGTCTCAAAGTAAAAGACATTCCCGAAGGCACAAAGCCAAAGCTGCCAGCCACTTGGCCCGGACTGCCACTCTTGATTGATAGCCCCGGTTTTGAACTAATGGTGTCGGAATCGACTATGAGCGTGAATGTGCCTGCCTCAGCGCTTGGTAATATTTCCAACATGAAATTTGACAGCGTAACAGCAGGCCTACGCATCAATATTTCGGCCCATGCGCCTTTGCTCTGTGTGAGCGATGTATTTGATATTGCAAGTGGTGATTTAAGTTTACCAGGCACACCAACACTTCAATAATGCGAGTAAACTAATATGCAAGAAAGTCACACGGCACCCGAATGGTTTGTTGAACAATGGTTAAATACCGCACCCGCTTTGACGCTGGCTGCCTTGCAAGGACGTGTGATTGTGGTCGGGGCATTTCAAATGTTGTGCCCCGGCTGCGTCTCGCAACTGATCGCGCAACTTCGTGAGGCGCACGCCATTTTTGAAAGGGCGGACGTTTCTGTACTTGGCTTACATTCAGTATTTGAACACCACGAGGCAATGGGATCTATCTCGCTCAAAGCTTTTCTCTACGAAAATCGCATCACATTTCCGGTAGCAATTGATCAGCCACAAATCCCACAAAACCCGATCCCTAAAACCATGGAACTCTATGCCATGAAGGGCACACCAACGCTGTTATTGATTGATCGCAAAGGCAATCTTCGCCGTCAAAGTTTCGGCCATACTACAGACATGCAACTCGGCGCAGAGATTATGTCGCTGTTAAATGAACGAATAGTCTGACGGGTTTTATTATGCGACGGGGTCATTTCGTGCTTTAGGCCCGCCAGTCCCCAAACCGCTTGCTAAACTCCCCTTTTGACATTCTAGCAAAGCCGTGGCATGAGCCGCCTCAATCACATTTTTCCCCTGAAAGGATAACCCCTTGGTTAAAGCTGAGCTTGGAACAAAACGCACCTGCCCAAACTGTGCAACGCGTTTTTATGACCTGTTAAAAGACCCAATCACCTGCCCGGTTTGCGCCACAAGCTTTGTGGCCATGTCGATTCTGCCATCGAAGGCTGATTATCCAGGTGCTGTGCCACAACCAGCGCCTAAGCCCCATGATGCTGATGCCAATGATGATGCTGAAACAGGCGAAGTTGAATTGATCAGCTTGGATGAAGCCGAAGCCGAAGAAAAGGCCGATGACGAAACCGCAGGCATCGAAGATGTAGATCTGGGTGAAGACGCTGCTGATACAAACGATGATGATGAAGACGATACATTCCTCGTCGAAGAAGAAGACGACGGTAACATGGATGATCTGGTCGAAGGCGGCGGCAAAGAAGAAGACGAAGAACAATAAAATACTTGATACTTGGGCGGCGCCACACTAGGTTCCTCTCGAATTTAAAAGCCTGCATATCGCAGCGATGGGGTCATAGCTCAGTTGGTAGAGCGCTTGCATGGCATGCAAGAGGTCGGCGGTTCGATTCCGCCTGGCTCCACCAATCACTCTCGTACAAACTCACGGTCTTCTGCTTGAGCGCAAATAGCGCCGACATTTCCGCTGCTTGAGTGAATGGTTACGCCCTATTGCGGTCTCTGTGAAGACGCTTTGGGCTGTATGTCAAGGCAATTCTCGGCCAAGTCTCAGGCCTCTTAAAAGATTTTCCCAGAATTAGGATAGTTCATGGGAAGAGACCAGTTTGACACCGGGCTGAGACGGGTTCGACACTTGCGCACGTTCGCAAATGCGCCGCCTTCACATTA
>JANLPA010000026.1:0-13131 GCA_031366855.1 Hyphomicrobiales bacterium
GGAACTTGATGCAGCAAAAACGGCAATACAATTGCAATCGCCAGCATCGCAGGAGCCACATATTTTGCTAAAGATTCAGAGAGCGGAGCTTTGTTTGAAACTGGTTTGGCAGCAGCAGTGCTAGGCGGCTTGTGCCACACAAAAACATGCAGGAGCAAACGCCCAATCACCACCGCAGCAGTGAGCAGCAGCGATTGCACCCAGCGGTTTTCAATAAACAAAACCCCTTGGTTCATGGTGGTTTTGAATGTGACAATTGGTGTCAAAATCAGAGCGGTAATAATGGCTGTGCCAATTAAATCTTTAGCGATATCTAACCAGCTCAAAGCGCCTTGTTCGGACGCAACTGTTGTATCTTTTACCGGACCTGACATGGCTTAAACCTTTTCAACTTCTGGCTTGCCAAGCAAACCTTGCGGCATGAAAATCAGCACGATCACAAGAATCGTGAAGGCCGCCACATCCTTATATTCAACGGAGAAATAGGCCGACCACATCACTTCAATAAGCCCAATCACCATGCCACCAAGCATGGCCCCCGGAATTGAACCGATGCCGCCAAGCACAGCTGCCGTGAAAGCCTTAATGCCCGCAAGGAAGCCGATGAAGAAATCCGTTACATTATAATAGAGGAAGAACATCATGCCCGCGAAGGCAGCAAGGCAAGCACCCAGAATAAAGGTTATAGAAATAGTGCGGTCCACATTGATACCAAGCAATGATGCCATTTTCTGGTCTTGCTCGGTGGCACGCTGGGCCCGGCCCAATGAAGTGCGCTGAATGATCATTGTGAAAATCGCCATTAAGGCAAGTGTTGAAAGGATAATTAGAATTTGCATATTGGAAATCGTCACAACAAATTCTCCGCCTTCCGTAAGGCGGTGCAAAAGCTCATGTTTGCCTAATATAATGGGTTGGATAGGCTTCGGACGGCCCTCTTGTGCAATCCGCACAAACTCTTGCAACACAATAGACATACCGATGGCTGAAATGAGCGGTGCCAATCGGAATGACCCGCGCAATGGCCTGTAAGCCACACGCTCGATGGTCCAATTATAGACCGACGCAATCAGCATGGCGATGATAACCACCAATGCGAGTGCTAAAATGATAAGAAATGCACCGCTGCCGCCGGTAAGGCCAAGGCCAAGCACAACAATGAATGAAACAACCGACCCGACCATAAAAACATCGCCATGGGCGAAGTTGATCATGCCAATAATGCCATAAACCATCGTGTAACCGATGGCGATAAGCCCGTAGATTGACCCTAAAGTCAGTCCATTTATGAGCTGCTGGAGAAAATACTCCATTCGCCCCCCTTTTTATTTTGCGTTTCCAACATGCCCGCAGTTCATTGAATGACCGCAGTTGATAATCGTCTTAGTGAAGTTAAAACACAAAGACAAGTGAGACAATCCCACTTTAGTATTGTTTTGTGACAGTTTCAGAGAGAAAATGTCACGCATTGAAGCACTATTTAGTGCAAAAGAAAATTCTGCGCACCAAATGTTGCACATTACGCCGGCTCAGCCTTAACGATCATACAATCGTTGACTTGACATGAGATGCAGCACTGGCTAGTTCGTCCTATATCAACCCGTTATATATCGATTTGTCATAAGATGAACATTAGAACCCTATGCCTTGGCATTCTGTCATTCCAAGAAGCCTCAGGCTATGAAATCAAGAAAGAGATTGAAGAAGGCCTCTTCAGTCATTTCATTGAAGCTAGCTTTGGGTCAATCTATCCGGCCCTTACGCAACTAAACGCAGAGGGTTTAGTGACATTGCGTGCCGAAGAGCAAACCAGCAGACCCGACAAAAAAGTCTATGCCATTACCGATGCGGGGCGTTCGTCGTTAGCAAAGAGCATTGCCGTCATTCCGTCACGCGATAAATATAAATCAGAGTTTCTTTTTGAAATGCTGTTTCAGGATTTGTTGCCGGAAGAATTTTTGCGCCTTGCAATTGAGAAACAGCTTACCGATCTAAACGAAGATCTAAAACGAATTGCTGAATGCCGTGGGGATTCTCAGCAATCAGCAGGATCACTTTTTGTAGCGGGCTATGGTGAAGCAGTTTTATCGGCGGGTGCAAAATACCTCGAAACAAGACTTGCCAAATTAAATCAGACGGCAATGAAGGCTGCACAATGAAAATGAGGGTGGATATGAAATTTAAGGCGTCGCTGTTGGCTATAGCATTGGTCGCATCACAACTTTTCTCGGCCAACACTTATGCTGAAGATGCCGTGAAAAAACCAGAACCACCAGCTCCGCCAACCATTTCCGTTTTGGTTGCTGAGAAAAAGCCGATTGCTGAAAATTTGATAGTAACTGGAAGCTTTGCCGCTGGTGAATTGGTTTTGGTGACACCCGAAGTTGAAGGCCTGTCCGTTACTGAAATTCTAGCAGAAGAAGGTGATGTGGTGGAGAAGGGTCAAGTGTTGGCCAGACTTTCTGAGTCACAAGTTGAAATTCAAATTGCCCAAACTCAAGCTAGCCTAGCGCGCAATGATGCAGCCTTAGCCCAAGCCAAAAATCAAATTGAACAAGCGCAGATTAATTTGGATCGCGCCGTAACCGAATTAAACCGCACCAAAAAGCTGCGCACCAGTGGTGTGGCTACGGCTGAACAGTTTGATTTGAAACAAGCCGCCTTTGATTTGTCGAACTCGCAATTGAGCGGTGCCAAGCTTGCTCTGGAAGTGACCAAAGCCGATCGCATGGGCATTGACGCCACGATGGCAGATTTGGATTTGCGCAAAAGCCGCACTGAAATCAAAGCTCCAGTGGCGGGCTATATAAGCCGCCGCACCGTGCAGCTGGGTGGCATAGCTTCGGCCAGCCGCGAAGCCATGTTTAACATTGTGGCCAACGGCACTGTGAAACTTTTGGCCGAAGTGCCAGAGTCAGATTTGCCGCGCGTCAAGCTTGGTCAAAAAGCATCCATCGTGGTCAATGGCATCGACAAACCGATTGAAGGTGAAGTGAAGTTGATCTCGCCAGAAGTTAATGAATCAACCCGCATTGGCATGGCCCATATCCGTGTGGCCGATGGTGCCCGCATTCCGTTAGGCAGTTTTGGCCGAGCAACAATTGCGCTGGCCGCTGCTGACGGTGTTGCGTTGCCACTAACCGCTGTTACCTTTGGCGAAGATGGCCCAACAGTGCAGATTGTTAAAGAAGGCAAAGTGCATGTGGTTAAAGTTATCACCGGCTTGGTGGGCACTGGCACTATCGAAATCACTGATGGCGTTGCCCCCGGTGATATTTTCGTGGCCCGCGCCGGAAGCTTCGTGCGCGATGGCGATGCGGTGTCTCCTGTAATTCTCAAAGCCTCGGAACAGTAACACATCATGAATTTCAATTTCTCTGCTTGGTCAATCCGAAATCCAGTTCCACCAATACTTATGTTTGCAGTGTTGATGCTGGTGGGCATATTCAGCTTCCGCAGCTTGCCGATCACACAGTTTCCGAACATTGATGTTCCCGTGATATTGGTTTCTGTTGGTCAGTCAGGCTCCACGCCAGCTGAGCTTGAAAACCAAGTTACAAAAAAAATTGAAGACGCGGTGGCGGCGATCACTGGGGTAAAGCACATCACATCCAGCATGACGGATGGGAACTCCAGCACGGCCATCGAATTCCGTCTCGAAATCCCAACTGACAAAGCTCTTGAAGATGTGAAGGATGCCGTTTCTAAAGTGCGTGGCAACCTTCCGGGTGGTGTAGATGAGCCAGTCATTCAACGCATCGATGTTGAAGGCCAAGCCATTCAAACTTATGCGGTGTCTGCCCCCGGCATGACGCTGGAGCAATTATCTTGGTATGTTGATGATGTGGTCAAGCGCCAGCTGCAAGGCTTGGCAGGTGTTGGCCGCGTTGATCGCTTTGGCGGTGCCGACCGCGAAGTTCGCGTTGATCTCGATCCACAAAAACTACAAGCTCTCGGCGTAACTGCTGCAAGCATTAACAATCAACTGGCCGCCACAAACGCCGATTTTGGCGCGGGCCGTGGCGAAGTTGGTAATCATGAACAAGCCATCCGCACTTTGGGTGGGGCACGCAGTTTAGATGAATTGCGTGAAACAAAAATTTCGCTGCCAGGCGGACGCGAAACCAAGCTTGGTGATCTCGGCAGCATAACTGACAGCACAACCGAACTGCGGTCGTTTACGCGCTATAATGGGGATAGTGTTGTTACTTTCTCCATCTTCCGCTCGAAGGGCGCAAGCTCGACATCTGTTGGCGATAGAGTTGCCGCCAAAGTTGCTGAAATTCAAACCGCCAGCAATGGCGCTGCCAAGTTTACACTGGTTGATGACACGGTTTATTTCATCTATGGCAACTACACATCAGCGATGGAAACTTTAATCGAAGGTGCCATTCTTTCGGTTCTCGTGGTTCTGTTATTCTTGCGCGATTGGCGCGCCACGGCAATTTCAGCCTTAGCTTTGCCGCTCTCGGCCATTCCCACTTTCTGGGTCATGGGCTTGATGGGCTTCTCGCTTAACTTGGTGTCCTTCCTCGGTCTCACCTTGGCTACGGGTATTCTGGTCGATGATGCCATTGTAGAAATTGAAAACATTGCACGCCACATGCGCATGGGCAAATCGCCATATCGAGCGGCCATGGAAGCTGCCGATGAAATTGGCCTCGCCGTGATCGCGATTACTTTCTCGATCGTTTCAATCTTTGTGCCGGTGTCTTTTATGAGCGGCATTGTGGGGCAATATTTTAAACAATTCGGCCTCACAGTGGCCGTAGCCGTATTGTTCTCGCTGTTGGTTGCGCGCTTCATCACCCCAATGATGGCAGCCTATCTGATGCGCCCAACTGATCATACCGAACATGAACCAGGTGCCTTGCTTCGTGCCTATATCAAACTGCTGCATTTCCTAAACTGGGCTCCAACCATTGGCCGCAAAGCCCCCGTCACCACGCGTGTTCATAAAATGTGGGATTTGGTGGCCTATGGCATGGCAGCATCCATGGTGCTGTTAGCAGTGAAGTTTGGCTTGGGCTTTATGCATGAGCTTCCGGCCTTCATTCCAAATTTCTTCTCCTTCATATTGCTGGCCACAGCTGCCGCAACAGCTATTTTGTTCCTCGTCTTGGTTGTGCGTTCAGCCCTTGCGTTCAAAAAAGAACACACCTTCTCCATGCACGATAATGAAGGTGAACATATAAATACACCTGCGGCTCTGCACAGCTCATGGCCCCGCGTGATGAGCTATATTACTGTGCTTGGCGCATTCGGCATCTTGTTTGGCTCCACACTTCTCATTCCGCTTTTGCCAAAGGGCTTCATTCCGCCTGGTGATAACTCGCGCTTTGTTTTGTCAGTTGAATTGCCCCCCGGTTCGCGCCTTGAGCAAACGCGTGCCACCACCGATTCAATGGCCAAGGTCATTCGTGAAAACAAAGAAGTCTCGCAAGTCTTCGTGCTGGGTGGCTCGTCACCAACGGGTTCACTTGAGCCACGCAATGCCGCAATTTTCGTGAACTTGCGCCACCGTGATGTGGGCCTGCTCACGGGCATTCTGAACCCAACCATCACGGCAATTAATACTCATACTGGCTTCGGTATTCCGCTGGTTCCGGCTGATGGCCGCACCAAAACTCAGGAAAGCATTGAAGGCGAAATTCTGCCAAAACTTTCAAACTTGCCAGATGTGCGCTGGGCCAAGATTAATGATCGTGGCGAACGCGATGTGAAATTCAACATTCTGTCTAATGATCCTGTTGCATTAGATTTGGCAGTGGGAAGACTTGAAGGCGCTTTGCGCAAAGAACCGAGGTTGCGCGCGCCAGCTGCTGAAGGTGGCCTCTACCGCCCTGAAATTAAGATCATTCCAAAACAAGCTGAAGCCGCCAAACTTGGCATCACAGCCCAGCAAATTTCGCAAGCGGTGCGTGTTGCCACCATCGGTGATTTTGGGCCGTTGCTTGCTAAAATCAGCTTAGGCGATCGGCAAATTCCAATCCGCGTTCAAATTCCAGAAGCATCACGCACGCAGTTTGATGAAATTGCCAACTTACGCGTTGTAGCATCTAATGGCGTATCAGTGCCGCTCTCTGCGGTGGCCGATGTTTCATTCTCGCGTGGCCCAAGTTCAGTGAAGCGTTATGATCGCCAACGTCAGGCTACTATTGGCGCCGACGTTCCAGCAGGTGTGCAGCTTGGTGAAGCCGCTGATTTGATCAAGGAAACGGCAACGAAACTTAATTTCCCTCCTTCAGTGGTTATCTCCGAAGGAGGTGATGCTGAAATTCAGAACGACATCTTCACGGAGTTCGGCAAATCCGCCACGCTTGGCATTGTGTTGATGCTGGTTGTGTTGGTGTTGTTGCTCGGCGATGTGTTCCAGCCCTTTGCAATTCTATTTTCACTGCCATTATCCATCGGCGGCGTAGTGTTTGCATTGCTCATGACAAATAATGCCTTCTCTATGCCTGTGGTGATCGGCATGTTGATGTTAATTGGTATCGTAGCCAAGAACGCCATTATGTTGATTGACTTTGCTGTGGAGCGCAAAAAGCATGGCCTAGCCCGCATTGATGCCATTATTGATGCTGGCCGCAAACGGGCGCGCCCAATCGTAATGACCACAATTGCCATGGGCGCCGGCATGTTGCCATCAGCCTTTGGCATTGGTGAAGGCGGCTCCTTCCGCGCACCCATGGCCATTGCTGTGATCGGCGGCCTGATTGCAGCCACCTTCCTCAGCCTCATCTTCGTGCCATCATTCTATATTGTGATGGATGATATCTCAAAACTCTTCGCGTGGATTTTCAGCCGCTTTGCTGGCGCTTCAGATGAAGAAGTGGTGCATGACATTCGCATCGAAAAAGTGGAAGAGGCGGTTGCTTCAACCAACAGCGACATGGAAGAACTGGCCGCCAAAATTATGGATGTTGAAGAAAAAGTTTTAGGCCTTGCCAAGCAATTGCCAAAGCCAAAAACGAAGTTGAAATTGGCGGCTGAATAGTTTTACGAAAGACTTTGAAGGCCCTGTGCAATTCTCTGCAGGGCCTTTTTCAAATCTGCATCACTGGCCGCAAATGAAAGCCGGATTGATCCTTCGGCACCAAAGGCTGAGCCCGGCACAATTGAAACCCCGAACTGCTCCAGCAGATAATCGCAAAGCTGCTCAGTATTCTCAATCACATGATTGCCAGATTTCTTACCAAGAAATGCCGACACATCAGGGAAAGCGTAAAACGTGGCAGGAATATCGGCATTCACCACGCCATCAATCGCTCGCAAGTGCGCCAGCACAAAATCTCGCCGCGCTCGATACTGCTCATTCATGGCGCGAACATCATCACGGTGGCCTTGCAAGGCAACAACCGCAGCCCGCTGCACAAATTGATTGGCACCGGCAGAAATAACACTCTGCATTCGCGCCATTGCTTGTGCGATAGGAAGAGGGGCAGCAGCATAGCCAAGCCGCCAGCCCGTCATGGCAAAACCCTTGGAAAAGCCATTCAGTGTGATTGTGCGTTCCAACATATCGGGCAGCGAGCCAAATGAAACCATTTCGCCATCAAACAAAATATATTCATAAATCTCATCAGCTAACACCATCAGCTTGGGGTGTGCACGAACCAAGGCGGCAATCTGTTCAAGTTCAACACGACTCCACACAGCGCCCGTTGGGTTACAGGGCGAGTTGAGCATAATCATTTTGGTGGCAGGCGTTATGGCCGCAGCAATGCGTGATGCAGGAACTTTATAATTTTCCGATACATCAGAATGAAGCACAACAGGTGTTCCCTGTGCCAGTTTTACAGAAGCCTCATAAGACACCCAATAGGGTGCCAAGATAATCACCTCATCACCCGGCCCAATAACCGAGAGGATAGCATTGTTAATTGCCTGCTTGGTGCCATTGGCCGCAACAACTTCGGCAGCCTTATAAGCTAATCCATTTTCCACATTCAGCTTATAGGCAATGGCCTCACGCAATTCTGGAATGCCGGCCACCGGAGAATAATGCGTGAAGCCCTTATCCATTGCATCCTTCGCGGCATTGCGGATATTGAGCGGCGTATCAAAATCCGGCTCTCCAATGGTCAGCGCTACAATGTCGTGTCCCTGCGCGCGAAGTTCACGCGTGCGCTGAGACATACGGATGATTGCCCCTTCATCAACTGATGTGGCGCGCGAAGAGAGCAGGGTGCTGGGATCAAATTTGGTCATAATTCACGCGCTATGCCAGCTTCTGCTTGCCGCGTCGAGTGTTCCAAGGCTAAAAGCTTTCCATGAATCGAAATATCATTTTTTTCTTAACGGCAGTAACACTTGCTGCCTGCACCAAATCCCCCAGCACCGTGCGCATCACCAACGAGCCCGCAGCAGCCGTGGTGCAAGCCACGCCGCGCTCCGAACCCATTTTCTACAATGGCAAAACCTACACGTTAGACTTCTCTCCCCAAGTAGGCGGCGGCTATGCCATGGCAGTATCTCCCATGACGGGCAAACAAGAAAAAGATGCTGTTGCCGTGGCAACTTCGGCACTGCGTTATTACGCCTGCAAAGACAGCCAAAAAAGCAGCCTCGCCAGCAAGCCGCGCTTTGCCGAAAACGCGTGGCGCATGACAGCAAAATGTAGTTAACGATAAGTTAACACGGTTCTTGATCATACCCAATTCTCATGCTTAGTTAAAAATCAAATTGTGCAACCTTTGGCGCAGTTTAAGCGTTAACGGCTCATGACTTTTGCGTGAGGTGTAAGATGGTTTTAGATCGCATTCTAAAAGTGTTGGTGCGCAGGGGAGATTTGACCGTTACCTATTGGAACGGCCAAACCCGAAAATATGGTGACGGCACTGCGCCCACCGTGCATGTGAAATTCACCACCAGTGCCGCCGCCCGCCGCGTGGCCCTGGACCCCGATTTGTTTTTGGGCGAGTGTTATATGGATGGCAGCCTTGAAATGCTGCACGGCAAAATTTACGACTTCATTGCCTTGATGATGCAAAATGTTGGCACTACGAGCCATCACCCCTTGCACCAACTCATCAACAAATCACGCATGGCGTTTCGCCGTTTACATCAGCATAACCCTGTGGGCAAAGCCAAAGAGAATGTTGCTCACCATTATGATCTTTCCGGCCGTCTCTATGATTTATTCTTAGACCGTGACCGCCAATATTCCTGCGCCTATTTTGAAAATGATAATTCAACATTGGAAGAAGCCCAGCTTGCCAAGAAGCGTCACCTCGCAGCAAAGTTGAACATCAAGCCCGGCATGAAAGTTTTGGATATTGGCTCTGGCTGGGGAGGACTTGGATTGTACCTTGCAGAAGCCTGCGGTGCTGAAGTTACTGGCGTTACGTTATCTGAAGAGCAACACAAGCTTTCAAACGAGCGCGCCACTCTGCGCGGTCTAAAAGGCAGTGCGCAATTTTTGCTGAAAGATTATCGCCATCTCGATGGCCCCTATGATCGCATTGTCTCCGTGGGCATGTTTGAGCATGTGGGCATCGGCCACTTCCCGGAATTTTTTGCAAAATGCGCCAAACTTTTGAAAGATGATGGCAACGCCGTTTTACATTCAATCAACCGCTCTGATGGCCCGGGGGCCACCAGCGCCTGGATCAAGAAATACATCTTCCCCGGCGGCTATATTCCGGCTCTTTCCGAAGTCATTCCGCATTTAGAACGCGAAGGGCTTTATGTGACGGACGTTGAAATTCTACGTTTGCATTATGCCAAAACCCTGCGTGAATGGGCCCAGCGCTTTGCTGATAATCGCGTCCAAGCAGTTGAACTTTACGATGAACGCTTCTGCCGCATGTGGGAGCTTTACCTTGCCGGATCAGAATGTTCCTTCCGTTATGGCGGCTTGAATAATTTCCAAATTCAATTTGGCAAGAATCAAAATGCGCTCCCGCTCACGCGCAATTATATTGAGACCGAAGAAAATCGTTTGCGTAAACTGGAGGCTAAAACGCCACTGTTGAAAATGGTGCGGAAGTAGAGGATTGACACTCGTAGTTGTGCTTCGAGGCTCTTCGCTGCGCTTCGAGCGCCTTAGCATGAGGGCTCCCTCACCCTGAGGTGCCCACTATGCCGCAAAACCCTCTCGGGTTTTCGGCTAAGTGGGCCTCGAAGGGCGCTCCATGAGAGCTAGTTCCACCTTCGATCAATCCAATCCCGCACCCTGAAATAATAACCGATATAAGGCAGGAACCACGGGTTGCCAGTGTAAAGTGGATGGCTTGGAAATTCGGGGCGATCAAAGGCACATATGCGATTCACCTTGCCTAAAATTTTCCGCGCTGTTTGATGGCCGAGATAGCTCATCATCGCAATGCCAGAGCCGTTGCAGCCTAGCGCATAGTGCAGCCCTTCAAACTTGCCCATATGGGGCACTTCATCCAAAGTGAAAGCCACATTGCCCGTCCATGAATGCGTAATCTTCACGCCATTCAATTGCGGAAAGCGATCAACCATAAACTGGTAAAGCAGGGGTGCGGTGGTCACCGGATCAGTGAGGCCAAATTTCGCGCGTCCGCCAAATATCAAGCGCTTGCCATCTGGCGACATGCGATAATAAGTCAGCACGCGGCGCGTATCGGCAAAGCTGCGGTTGCGCGGGCTAATGCTGGCGGCAAGCTCCGGCGGCAATTCCTCGGTGGCAATGATGTAAGACCCAACCGGAACAACACGCTGTTGCAGTGCAGGAGTAAAACCACCCGTGTAGCCATTGGTGGCAACGATAACTTCACCCGCCCGCACTACCCCGCGCGGTGTTGAAACTTGCCAGCTGCCAGCGCTGTTTTGGCTAAGCCCTGTCACCTCAGTTTTCGCGGCAATGGCAACACCAGCTTTTTGCACCAAGCCAAGCAGTCCCTTGAAATAGAGCGCGGGCTGCAAATGTGCTGCACGCTCCACCACCATGCCTCCGTGATAATAGTCTGAGCCAATTTCCGCTCGCTGTTGGTCTCGCGGCACAATGTAAGATCCGGATTGCGCCTCGCGGTTCAGCACATCTGCTTTTTTAGCCATGTCATTAAAATGCGAATTGCACCACGCACCCAAAAAATAACCGCGTTTGTGCCAACCGCAATCAATATTCTCGCGCGCAATTAGATTTTCAACGTGCGTAAAAGCATCTGCCGCATCGTTTAAAAATGGGGCGGCTTCATCAGCAGGCATTGGCTTAGACATATAGCGCTTGCCGACATTCACACCCCCTGAAACCATGCCGCCACTGCGCGTGGAAGCGCCAAAGCCAGGTTCGGCCACATCCAAAACCAAACACTCAACACCAGCCTTTGCCAATTCCAGTGCAGCAGAGAGCCCAGCATAGCCAGCACCAATAATCGCCACGCGCACCTCAACGGGCAGATCAATTTCTGGCAATGACTGCGGAGCATAATCCTCCCACCAATAGGGTGCCGCCCTGAAATCTTTATGGAAAATCGCCTGCATCATGCTTGCTTCCACCAGCTTAAAAAGTTCAACTTGCCCCCTCGACCAATCAATCTCAATAGACTAGTTTACATCCATCAAATCTTTGGGAATGACCTCTGTGAAACTCACCATTAAGCTCCTCCGCGCCGCCGCTGTTGTTTCGGCTCTCGCTTTATCATCCGCATCGGCATTTGCGCTCAAGGTTGATATTTCGATCAGCAAAGTTAGCCAGAAAATGACAGTGAAGGTTGATGGCGCAACGGAATATGTTTGGCTGGTGTCCACAGGTGGCGGCCAATATGATACGCCTTCGGGCACCTATCATATTTTCCGCATGGAAAAAGAACACTTCTCCAAAGAATGGGATGATGCGCCCATGCCTTATTCGATGTTTTTCACCGGCCAAGGCCATGCCATTCATGGCAGCTATCATATTGCCCGCCTTGGCACCAAAGCCTCACATGGCTGCGTGCGCTTAGCGCCAGATAACGCAGCCATACTTTTTGATCTCGTGCAAAAGGCAGGATTTAAAAACTCAACCGTGGTGATCAAAGGCGGCTTCTTTGATATGGGCCCAGCTCTCACCGCCAGCAACATTCCGCGCAAGCCCTTCGTCTGGCCATGGGACAAGAAGAAAGAAAAGCCGATTGTTAAAGTGACGATCAAAAAGAAGAAGTTGAAGAAGCCAGCCGTAGTTATAGCTGGCCAACAAAGCTGATTTTCAGCCGCATTATCCAAACCTTGACAAATCGCGGGGGCCGTGGCCTTTAACGGCGGAATTCAAGGATTTTGAGCAATGACCCACGCCTATCGCAGCCACACCTGTGGCCAACTCCGCGCTGAACACGCAGGATCCACCACCCGCATATCGGGCTGGGTTCACCGTGTGCGTGATCATGGTGGCGTGTTGTTCTTGGACGTACGCGATCATTATGGCTTAACGCAAGTGGTGGCAGACCCGGCATCGCCTGCTTTCAAAGTGGTGGAAACGTTGCGCTCAGAATGGGTGGTTCGCATTGATGGCCAAGTACGCACACGCCTTGCTGGCACTGAAAACAAAGATATGCCCACAGGGCTCATTGAAGTTTATACCACCGAAGTTGAAGTGCTAAGCCAAGCTGCCGAATTGCCATTGCCGGTGTTTGGCGATGTGGAATATCCTGAAGACATTCGCTTGAAATATCGCTTCCTCGATTTGCGCCGCGACCGCATTCACAACAATATTATGAAGCGCGGTGCGATTATCTCCAGCTTGCGCCGCCGCATGGTGGACCAAGGCTTCTTTGAATTCCAAACGCCAATTCTTACAGCATCATCCCCTGAAGGCGCGCGCGATTATCTGGTGCCTTCGCGCGTTCACCCCGGCAAATTCTATGCCCTGCCGCAAGCGCCACAGCAGTTCAAACAATTGTTGATGATGTCTGGCTTTGATCGCTATTTCCAAATTGCTCCATGCTTCCGTGATGAAGATGCCCGCGCTGATCGCAGCCCCGGCGAATTCTATCAGCTCGATATTGAAATGAGCTTTGTCACACAGGAAGATGTGTTCAACGCGGTGGAACCCGTGCTGCGCGGCGTGTTTGAAGAGTTTGGCAATGGCTGGGCCGTCACCCAGAAGTTCCCACACATTGCCTACAAGGATTCCGTGCGCTGGTATGGCACTGATAAGCCAGACTTACGCAACCCGATTAAAATGCA
>JANLPA010000045.1:0-3827 GCA_031366855.1 Hyphomicrobiales bacterium
GGATAAGCGATTTTCCAGCGTTGTGCGGGGTCCGGGTGCGCGTCTGGCCCAGTGACCAATGATGCAGTGATGGCCGCCATATTCACGGCATGGCCACCGAACGGGGCCGCAATCATCGAACCTAAACCTGTGACCACCAAAGCCCCACTGACGGGAGGCGCATAGCCACTGGCCCGCATTACGGCAAAGCCGGGAAGATTTTGTGAGGCCATGGTGACCAGATATAAGGGCACGCCGAGACCCAGCATTACTGGCCATTCAAACTGAGGCACATCAAATGTGAGCGGTGTTACACCCAACGCACAACACCCCGCCCCCATGCTGCCACTAAATGCTGCAAGAGCCAAACCCAGCACCACAATCATCGGCACCGCATACATCGGATAAATCATCCGTACACTGAAGAATGCAATCACCAACGGCAGCACCATCCACGGTGCGGCGATGGCAGCGGGTGGCACTTTCAAAACATAGGAGAGCAACACGCCAGCCAGCATGGCCGCAGCAATGGCGGGTGGCATACGTTCAATGGCACGTTCAAAGGGTTTCACCAAACCCGTAAAAACCATCAGCGCCCCAGCAAACACAAATGAACCAAGGGCTGCTTGAAACGAAACCCCATGGGCGCTGCCAACAATTAAAGCTGCACCCGGCGTGGACCATGCGGTGAGCATGGGCATTTTATAGCGCAAGCACAAAACCAACGTGGTGGCTGCCATCATAAAACATAAAATCGCTGCCATGGAGGCTTGTTGAGGAAGCGTAGCCCCAATGGCTTGAGCGGCTTGCATAAGCACTAAGATCGTAGAGGCAAAACCAATGATTACAGCGGCCAAAGCGGCTGACGTGAGCGAGAGCCAGTGTTTCATACCAATGGAACTCCCGGCTCATCTTTGGCCACATGCAGAATGAGCGAGGTTTTGACGCTCTCAACATTCGGCGCTTTTGAAAGCGCACCCAGCACAAAACTCTGGATTGACTGCAAATCGCGCGCCGCACATTTCAGCATAAAATCGGCAACGCCTGAAACGGCATAACACTCGCGCACAATGGGCCAGCCTGCCACCCGGCGTTCAAATTCTTTCATTTCATGCTCGGCCTGACTTTTGAGACCAACCAGCGCCCACACTTGTGCGCCATAGCCCAATTTCTCGCCATCCAGCTGCGCGCGATACCCTGTGATAAATCCCGCCTTTTCCAGCGCCTGCACCCGGCGAAGTGTTGGCGGTGGCGAAAGCCCCACGCGCGATGACAGCTCCACATTGGAAACCCGTCCTTCGCGTTGCAACTCTTTCAGAATTTTCCAGTCTATTGTGTCAAGGTCATCAGCATTATTCATACAAAGCTTATAGCAATAAAATTTCGTGATTCCAGAAGCAGCATGTTCACAACATCTTGTGGCCCCTTGTCTCGCACCCCATATGAGCTATGCTGAATAATCATAGCTCATAGGAATCCCTGACATGTCGTCCCGTCATGCCCGAGTAATTGTACTCGGCTCCGGCCCTGCCGGTTATACTGCCGCCATCTATGCCGCCCGTGCCATGTTGCAGCCCTTGGTTATCCAAGGCATCCAGCCCGGCGGCCAACTCACCATCACCACCGATGTGGAAAATTATCCAGGCTTTGCCAAAACCATCCAGGGCCCATTCCTGATGGATGAGATGAAGGCCCAAGCCGAGCACATGGGCGCTGAGATTGTGTCCGATACGATCACATCGGTTGATCTAAAAGCAACACCTGTGAAACTGGTAGGTGACAGCGGTGTGATCTACACTTGCGATGCACTGATCATCTCCACAGGTGCCCAAGCCAAGTGGCTGGGCCTGCCGAGTGAATCGCATTTCCAAGGCTTCGGCGTTTCAGCCTGCGCCACCTGTGATGGCTTCTTCTATCGTGGTAAAAAAGTTCTTGTGGTGGGCGGCGGCAACACCGCTGTGGAAGAAGCCTTGTTCCTCACCAACTTCGCAACTGAAGTGACAGTCGTGCATCGCCGTGATGAATTTAAAGCCGAAAAGATTTTGCAAAATCGCTTGCACAATCATCCCAAAATTAAAGTGATTTGGGATACCGCACTCGATGATGTGCTCGGTACGCATGAACCTAAAGGCGTTCACACCGCTCGGCTAAAAAATGTGAAAACCGGTGCGATTACAGATCTCTCAGTGGATGGTATTTTCATCGCCATTGGCCACAAGCCAGCAACGGAATTGTTCGAAGGCCAGCTGCCATTCAAAAACGGTGGCTATTTGGTCACTGCCCCATGGTCCACCGCCACCACCATTCCTGGCGTGTTTGCCGCTGGTGATGTGACCGATGATATTTATCGTCAAGCCGTCACCGCTGCTGGCATGGGCTGCATGGCAGCGCTGGAAGCAGAAAAATATTTACACACCAAAGTTGAGATCAAACACGCGGCGGAGTAATTTAAATGGATTGGGACAAGCTGCGGATTTTTCATGCGGTGGCGGATGCGGGAAGCTTTACCCACGCGGGCACTGAATTGCTGTTGTCGCAATCTGCCGTAAGCCGTCAGGTTTCGGCCCTTGAAGAAGACCTCCATGTCACTCTGTTCCACCGCCACGCGCGCGGGCTGATTTTAACTGAGCAAGGCGAAGTGCTGTATCGCACCGCACATGAAGTGTTCACCAAACTGGCCGCTGCAAAAACCCGCTTGATGGATTCAAAAGAAAAACCATCCGGTGAACTTCGCATCACCACCACAGTAGGCTTGGGCTCAGTCTGGCTAACCCCACGCATCACTGAGTTTATGGATCTCTATCCTGATATCAAAGTGTCACTAATGTTAGACGACACCGAGCTTGATCTTTCCATGCGAGAGGCTGATGTGGCCATCAGGCTGCGAAGACCAACTCAACCTGATCTCATCCAACGCAAACTTTTCACCGTGCATAATCACATCTATGCGTCACTTGATTATGTGAAACGCCACGGCATTCCAAAATCAGTTGAAGATTTAGACAAGCACCGCATCGTCACCTTCGGCGAAACGGAAGGTTATTTAAGCAACTTAAACTGGCTTGAAACCGTGGGCCGCGAACCCAACGCGCCACGCAAATCCGCCTTGCGCGTAAACAACGCTTACGGTGTGCGACGCGCCGTGCAATCAGGTGCCGGCATTGGCTCAGTGGCCGATTATATGGTGGCTGCCGATATGAACCTAGTGCTCATCGACCTGCCATTAGATGCCCCCCAATTCGACACCTATTTCGTCTATCCCGAAGAGTTGAAAGACACCAAACGCGTGACAGCCTTCAGAGATTTCATCGTGGGCAAGGCAAGGGAGTGGAGTTTTTAGGAGAGAACATACTTTTGACTCTTTCAATTGTTGGCCCAAAAGGCGGAGATCATAATGAATATTGCACCGGACAGTAATTGGTTGCGAGCTCTAGAACTGAAATTGCACATCATTATAGCAATTTGCGCGGGCTGTAGTGCCGTACTTTTAATGGCGAACTATAATTTACTAAACGTCAACGAATTGCCAAAGTCTATTCTTCTTATATTTCTTGTGATCGACATATTTGCATTCTTTTTGATGATCACAAATCTTGGTAAGATGATTATCAGCAAAATAGGTGAGTGGATAAACAAGAGAAGTCGGAAAAAAGTAGCTGAAGAAAATGTAAGGACTTCCTTAGATTTTCTAAATACGCTTAGTGAGGGGTAATCCCCCCAAAAATGCAGGGGTTTTGGAAGTAGAATTTTCTCGGTATTAAGAGCGAGGAGATTTTGATGAAGAAGAGCAGATTTACGGAATCACAGATTATGTCTGTTTTAAAGCAGGCCGAGGCTGGAATGGCAGT
>JANLPA010000110.1:0-27128 GCA_031366855.1 Hyphomicrobiales bacterium
GCCCTTTGAAGTCGATTCCAATCGAACAACCTGAGCAGCATCACTGGTGTTGCGGATGGACCACACTTCATCGCCACTGGCCAATACGCCATGCGCAGATAAAGTAGGTTTCGCTCCCACCGAAGTGGTGGCTGTATAAGGAACAACATAAGATCCGGTTACGCGAAAGGCATCAGCGCTAGTGTAGCTGCCATCACCTTCAATCACATCATCGCCAGCACCGCCGTTAATAACATCATTGCCACCGAGGCCCCACAGCACATCGGCATTGGCACTTCCAGAAATTACATCAGCAGCATTAGTTCCACGAACAGTTCCACCAGCACTTGGCGCATTTAAATTCGACACAACGCATTACCCCATTTATTATTACTCGGGTTGTAGGTCGTTGTGTTCCTAGTTAGTCTTAGCGAATTCGGTCAAATTTTATCAAATGCAACCCACACTCACTGCAAAGTTAACGGCATTGAAAATAACAAAGTTAATTAAGCAGCACTATTGCCCACAGCCGTAACCGCAATAGTGTCTTCGCTTTCCATCATCATATGTAAGGTTTTATTGGCAGCAGCAGCCAATATGCGCGCATAATAAGGTTGAACCAATCTGGCATCGAGCGTTGTAAGATCGGCGGTGCCATCAAGCGCTGCGGCCATGGCCTCATTAATTTTTGCGCGTTCGCCCTTGGCCCGTACTGCCAAATTTTCACCTTCAGCAGACACAGTAACCACGCCACCACGCGGAATTCCGGCTAGCGCAATCAGCAACATGTTGAGCAAAAGTTTAACTTCTTGCTTTGGCCTATTCTCACGCGGCGCTTGCCAATCAAGCTTAATTTTTTCTTCCCCAACAAAAGCCTTGGCCACTTCGCCTGCTTCGGTGAGATCAATCAGCGCACCCGCAGAGCCAGCCGCACCAAAGGCTATGCGGCAGAATTTAAGCTTGGCAGTAGCTGTCTTGGCCGAAGAACGCACCATATCAAGTGCTGTCGCTTTCAACTCGGCATCCGTTTCCGGATCATCCATCAATTCCAAACCATTGGCGATGGCCCCAACCGGCGAGATCACATCATGGCACACCCGCGAGCATAAAAGTGCTGCAAGATCGAGATCAGAAAGTCGCGTTGTCAATGTCATGGACCCATCCAAAAGTGATTCGTGAAACTAGCTATATCAAATTAGCCAGAACATTTCCGCCCAGAAGATTGATCATTGACGATTGCCAACTCTCGGATAAGAAAGCCCTATGATGATCCCCTCCCCAATGATGCAGACTCTGATCACCCTAGCCCAATCTGCTGGCAAATTAATTATGGATGTTTACGCCACGGATTTTGCTTCTCATGCTAAAACTGATGCCTCACCCGTGACAGAAGCCGATGAGCGCGCTGAAGCGATTATCTTAAAGGGCCTCGCTCAACGTTTTCCAGAAATTCCGGTGATTGCCGAAGAATCAGTGGCAGTAGGGCGCATCCCGGAAATCACCACCCAGTTCTTTCTCGTTGATCCTCTGGATGGCACCAAAGAATTCATTTCGCGCAATGGCGAATTCACGGTGAACATAGCTCTGATTCAAAATGGCACAGTTTCATCAGGCGTGGTCTATGCGCCAGCCATTGACACGCTCTATTGGGGTGAAATGGGCCAAGGCAGCGCCAAGGCAACTCTTAAACCAGAACAAGCTTTGCCAAACACCTGGCAGAAAATTTTCGTGCGCACCGCGCCCGAAGCGGGCTACACAGTTCTCGCTAGCCGTTCCCACCGTGATGCTGCAACCGATGCTTACCTTGCAACAATTAGGGTGGCTGAACTCATTGGCGCTGGCTCCTCACTCAAATTCTGCACCATTGCTGATGGCAAAGCAGACCTATACCCCCGCTTTGGTCGCACCATGGAATGGGATACAGCTGCTGGCCACGCCGTATTGGCAGCCGCTGGCGGCAAGGTGATCGGCGCCGATGGCAGGCCCTTTCTGTATGGCAAAAAGGCCCGTGGTTTCGATAATCCGGCTTTCATCGCCTCTGCCTAATTGTCATTTCGTTAACCAACCTGAAAGCAAGCTGCCTTAAAACACAGCTTGAGCAGATTTTTGCCCACTTCACGCCCCTTTCTGGGGCCAGAAGCGCGGTCAACAGATGGAATAAGGTTGAGAGTATGATGAAAACCCAATTGCGCACTATGGCTTTAACCCTCACTTTAGGTTTAGGATTCATTGGTTTGGCCGCAGCACAAACCACCAGCAGCACATCCAAATACGAAAATACTGACACCTATTCCAGCCAAGAGATTATGGCCCAAGGCCATCAGTTCTTTGGCAAAACCACACGTGGCCTTGCTGAGGCTGTAGAATATGTTTTCCAAAACCAAGGTCAGCCAACCGCTTATATTGTTGGTGAAGAAGGTTCTGGTGCATTTGTAGGTGGCCTGCGCTTTGGTGAAGGCACAATCTATTATAAGAATGGTGCAAAGAAGCACATTTACTGGCAAGGCCCTTCTATTGGCTTTGATTTCGGCGGTAATGGCTCACGCACTTTGACATTGGTGTACAATTCACAATCTCCAGAAGATCTTTACAGCCGTTTTGCCGGGGTAGAAGGCTCGGCTTATTTGGTGGGTGGCCTTGGTGTTAACTTCCAACGCAAAGACGATATTATAATGGCTCCAATCCGCACAGGCTTAGGCGCAAGGCTTGGTGCAAATATCGGCTATCTTAAATACTCTAAGCGCCCAACTTGGAATCCATTCTGAGTTCGCAAAAAACTTTCGCGCGATATTGAGATAGATTTTAAAAAATATTTCTTCTCATAGTCACGCTTAGCCATCGCAACAAAACAAATTTCGCGCTATGAGTGCAAATCACGGCGTTGGTCTAGCCCTTGCTTGAGAACAAGCATTGGTTAACAGTTTGTTAATGCGGGGTTCTACTATGTCTCAATCAGAGACTTTGATGCTCGTTGCTCTGGGTTTTGCCCTTGCGCTGGTTATTGTACTGCTTGTTGCTCGTGGTTTTTTGAGTATGGCAATGCGCATAGGTGCAAGGCGTCATGCCAAACAAATTCCCATTTCAATGCTGGAACTGCAAGCCGACCGTGATCGTTTGCGTGCCGAACACGCCATGATGTCGCGTAAACTTGAACTCAGGCTTGAAGATATTAAAACCCGCATGACTGAACAGATGGCCGAAGTCTCGCGCCACCGCAACCGTGTCCAATCTATGATGTCCGAGATGGAACGCCGTGACGAATCAATTAGAAATCGTGACCGTGAAGTGGGTGCGCTCAACGCCCAGCTTGAAGTGCATAAAGCTGATCTTACAGCCTGCGCGGACGCTATTGACCGTTATGCGAACGAAGCAGTACAGAAAGACGCCGAGCTGACAAGACAGGCATCACTCATCGCCCAGCTTTCTACTAACCTCCGCGATAAAGGTCAGTTGGTGTCCACATTAGGGAGCGAATTGCAAACAGCACTCACCTTGAACGTGGGCAAGCCGAACGCAAAGAGCACAAAACTCGATGCCACCGAAAACCGCTTATTGCAGCGAGTGGCCGAACTCACCTCAATTTCCACCCAAATGAGCAACCAGCGCGAAGGCAACCCGATGGTGGCCTTGGTGGATGGAAGTGCCGCCACGTCTAATGGCGTCGAAACTCCAAGCCGACAAGCTAATCTCGACCAGCAATTGGCAGACACTGAACGTGAATCAGCGGCCATGGCCGAAGAGCTGCGCGCCATAGATACCATGATGACTGCAAAAACAGCACCAGAAATTCAAGCCGCGCCAGACCCCCAACCCAAAAAGTCAGGTGCCATGGCCAATGTCATAAGTTTGGCTCAACGGATTCGGGCGTTACAGAAAGGTGCGGAATAAAACCGGGCGCATATTCTAAGAAATTCAAGTGCCAGAAAGTTGGCGGGCAAGCTCGGCTAGGCTTTCTATATTATGCACCGGGCGGTGTTCATCAACAAAAGGCAACATGGCCAAAACACCAGCAGCCTTCGCTTCAAATTTATCATAACGCAGCAATGGATTAAGCCACACAATGCTTTTGGTTTTGCGCCGCAAGCGCTGCATCTCTTCGCCCAATGCTGTAGAATCTTCGCGCTCCAGTCCATCTGTCATTAGTAGAACTTGGGCACCGCCGTTAAGAACCCGCCGCGCCCATATAAAATTAAATTCACGCAATGCCGAACCAATGCGCGTGCCACCCGACCAATCCAGCACATGGGTAGAAACCTTTGCCAAAGCCTCATCCACATCGCGCATCTTCAAATCTCGCGTCACATTGGTGAGGCGTGTTCCAAACAGAAACACTGTAACGCGCGCGCGATCATTAGAGAGGGCATGAAGAAAGTGTAAAAAAACACGGCTGTAATTTGAACACGAGCCAGAAATATCGCACAACACCACCAAAGGCGGCTCGCGCATGCGCTTTTCCTTGCGTGCTAATGTCACGCCACCGCGCAAAGCTTCGCGCAGTGTGCGGCGCATATCGATATGAGATCCCGTGCCCGATGCTTGAAACCGCCGCGTTGGAATTTTTTGGCGCTGCAAACGCAATTTCGCAATCGCAGCTTTGGCTTGCGCCTGCTCGGCAACGCTCATCTGTTCAAAATCTTTGCGCCGCAACACATCATCAGCAGAAGCTGTGAATGTGGCATCAACTTCAATCACATCATTCTTTTGCGCCGGCACAGTTTTTTCCAGCGCCTTGTCAAACATCGCTTCAGCCAAACGTTTATAGCCAGCAGGTTTGGGTTTGGCATCCGCTTTGCGGGCAATTTGATGATACATAAGCTGCATCAACTGTTCGAGCATTTTGGGCTTCCTCCAAAATACTTGAAACGCTTGCGCAAAAATCTCGCTGTGTTCGCGCCGCTTCACCAGAAGCGCATGCAAAGTCCAATAAAAATCGTCGCGCTCTCGCAAAGTGCCCATTTGCACTGCATCAATCGCATCTAAGACATTGCTTGGCCCCACCGGCAAGCCAGCTTCACGCAACACCCGAGCAAAATGCATAATGTTTTCGGCAAGCTTACCGGACGACGCGGAGTTCATCTCGCACCTGATCAAGAATGCGTTTTGCGGCACTGCCTTCCATTTTGGCAATATCATCTTGATATTTAAGCAGCACGCCCAACGTATCATTCACCACTTGCGGGTCCAGCGAAATGCAATCCAGTTCATGCAAAGCTGAAACCCAATCAAGCGTTTCAGCAACACCTGGAACTTTATAAATATCGCCGCCGCGCAAAGCCTGCACAAAGGCCACAACCTCGTTGGCCAATGCTTCCGACGCTTGAGGGCGCTTGGATTTAATAATTGCCAGTTCGCGTGCCGCATCGGGATAGCCAACCCAATGATAAAGGCAGCGCCGCTTCAAAGCATCGTGCACTTCGCGTGTGCGATTTGATGTAATGATCACAATAGGCGGTTCAGTTGCTTTGATTGTACCAAGCTCTGGAATGGTGATTTGAAAATCAGAAAGAACTTCGAGCAGATAAGCCTCAAAGGCCTCATCCGTTCGATCTAACTCGTCGATCAGCAATATAGGTGCCAGACCATCTTCACTCTGCAAGGCTTGCAACAAAGGTCTGCGGATCATAAATTTTTCGGCAAAGATAGATGATGAAAGCTGATCACGGTTCACGGAACCTGCCGCTTCCGCCAACCTGATCTCAATCATCTGCGCGGCATAGTTCCACTCGTAAACGGCAGATGAAATATCAAGTCCTTCATAGCATTGAAGTCTGATCAGCTTGCGCCCCAAACTGGCCGCCAGAACTTTAGCAATCTCAGTTTTGCCAACCCCAGCTTCGCCCTCCAAGAAAAGTGGGCGGCCCATTTTAAGTGCCAAGAACAACACCGTCGAAAGATCCCGCCCAGCGATATAGCCAGCGGATGCGAGGAGTTTAGCGGTGGCATCAATTGAAGTTGGAAGTTTCAATTACTTCGCCGCAACCACTGCCCTGCCCGCTAACACACCAATCAAATGCGCTCGGTAAGCTGCTGTAGCATGCATATCATTCAGCAAACCTTTGGCCGCGACTTTAACACCCGCAATTGCCTTGGCTGAAAAATCCTTGCTCAATGCAGCCTCAAGATCCGCAGCACGAAACGCAGTTGGCCCAGCACCCGTAACACCCACACGCACTTTGCCTTTGGCATCTTGCGAAAGAAACACACCCGTCAAAGCATAGCGCGAAGCCGGATTTGGAAATTTCTGATGGGCCGATTTGTTTGGAATGGGAAAATGAACCGCTGTAATAATTTCACCACTCTTCAAAGCCGTCTCAAACAGGCCAATAAAAAACTTATCGGCCTCAATTTTCCGTTTGTTGGTTTCGATGGTTGCACCCAAGCCCAAGCACGCTGATGGGTAATCAGCAGCGGGATCAGCATTGGCAATTGACCCGCCAATGGTGCCTTTGTGGCGCACATGCACACCGCCAATTTTACCAGCCATTTCTGCAAGGGCCGGAATGGCTTTTATTACCTCTTTTGAAGTGGCCACTTCCATGTGCGTTGTGCCAGCTTTGATTGAGACAGCGGTTTTTGAAACTTTAATGCCGCTGAAATTCTTGATCGCTGTGAGATCAATAATATCAGTTGGCGCAGCCAAGCCTTGTTTCATCGTGGGCAGCAGCGTGTGGCCGCCACCCATATATTTTCCGTCCTTGGTCTTCTTCAACATGGCAGCCGCTGCAACTGTTGTGGCCGGGCGATGATAATTGAAATTTTCCATTGTCTCTCCCTTACTCAGCAGCTTTTTTCATGGCTTGCATGGCCGTCCACACCGTCAGCGGTGTTGCAGGCATAGCAATATCACGAACGCCAATTGCATTGGTAATCGCGTTGATTACCGCTGGTGGTGCGCCAATGGCCCCGGCCTCCCCGCAGCCTTTAATGCCCATCGGGTTTGTCGGGCATGGCGTGCAGGTGAAACCAAGCTTGAAGTTTTCAATATGTGGCATGTTGGCAGCACGCGGCATATTATAATCCATGAAGGAACCAGTCAAAAGTTGACCGGAATCATCATCATAGGCTGCACCTTCGAGCAAAGCCTGGCCAATGCCTTGGGCAACACCACCTTGAACTTGGCCTTCAACAATCATGGGGTTGATCAAGTTTCCAAAATCATCCACCGCCGTGTAATCAGCAATCTTGGTGAGGCCCGTTTCTATATCCACTTCCACTTCGCAGATGTGAACCCCCGCTGGGAATACAAAGTTTGCCGGGTCGTGAAACGCAGTCTCCTTCAAGCCAATTTCAATTTCCGAAGAATTGAACTTGTGGCCGAGATAAGATTGTAAGGCCACTTCTCCAAACGCCATCTTCTTGTCTGTGCCCTTCACAGTGAAGGTGCCGTCTTTAAATTCAATGTCGTCAGTTGAAGATTCCATCACTGCTGCTGCCACTTTCTTGGCTTTGGCTTCAATCTTATCCAAGGCTTTGGAAATCGCATGCATACCGACAGCACCCGAGCGTGAGCCATAAGTGCCCATGCCCATCTGCACTTTATCAGTATCGCCATGTACGATGGACACACTGTTAATATCAATGCCAAGGCGGTCAGATACGAGTTGTGCAAACGTAGTTTCGTGGCCTTGGCCATGGCTGTGTGAACCTGTAAGAACTTCAACGGTGCCGATTGGATTCACCCGCACCTCCGCCGATTCCCACAAGCCCACACCCGCACCCAATGAGCCTACAGCCGCTGAAGGGGCAATGCCGCAAGCTTCGATATAAGCTGAGAAACCCACACCGCGCAGTTTGCCGTTTTTAAGCGATTCTGCCTTGCGGGCTGCGAAGTTCTTATAGTCCGACATGATCAAAGCCTTGTCGAGGGCCGCACCATAATCTCCAGCATCATAACACATGATCACCGGGGTTTGATGCGGGAAGCTGGTCACAAAGTTCTTGCGGCGGAATTCTGCCGGGTCTTGCTTCAATTCGCGCGCTGCTGTTTCAACCAGACGTTCCACTACATAAGTGGCCTCAGGCCGTCCAGCGCCACGGTAAGCATCAACCGGAGCCGTATTGGTATAAACCGCATCAACCTCAACATAAATGTTGGGAATATTATATTGCCCAGAAAGCAACGTGCCATAAAGATAAGTTGGAACGGCAGCTGAGAACGTTGAGAGATAAGCCCCCATCGCCGCATAAGTGTGAACGCGCAGGCCCGTGATAATGCCTTTGGCATCCATGGCCAATTCAGCCTTGGTCACATGGTCGCGGCCATGCGCATCAGCCAGAAAAGCCTCTGAACGATCGCCTGTCCACTTTATAGGCCGTCCACCAATATGTTTGGAAGCCCAAACGCAAACAACTTCTTCAGCATAGATGAAAATCTTAGAGCCAAAGCCACCGCCCACATCTGGCGCAATCACCCGCAATTTATGTTCAGGTGCCAAGCCATGGAATGCTGAAATAACCAGCCGCGCCACATGCGGGTTTTGACTGGTTGTATAGAGTGTATAGCTCTCCGTTCCGTTGTCATAGGACCCAATCGCCGCGCGCGGCTCCATAGCATTTGGAATCAGGCGATTATTGACGATATCCATTTTCGTAACATGCGCTGCAGTCTTGAACGCAGCAGCCGTTGCATCTTCATTGCCAAGGCTCCAATTAAACACTCGGTTATCAGGGGCAACTTCATGCACTTGAACTTTTGATGTCATAGCTTTCGCCACATCAACCACATGCGGCAACACACCATAATTCACCACAATGGCTTGCGCAGCAGATTTTGCTTGTTCTTTGGTTTCAGCAATCACCACGGCCACATGGTCGCCCACATAGCGCACTTTGCCTTGCGCCAAAACCGGGTGCGGGCCAGCCTTCATGCCTTCGCCATTTTTTGAAGTGATGCCCCAACCACAAATCAACCCGCCAAGCTTGTCATTGGCCACATCTTCGCCAACAAAAATACCAACCACGCCAGGCATCTTTTTCGCCTTGGCCGAGTTGATTGATTTGAGTGTGGCATGGGCGTGAGGCGAACGCAGAAAATATGCGTAGGTTTGATCTTTGAGATTTATATCGTCGGTATAATTGCCCTTGCCTGTAATGAAGCGAAGGTCTTCTTTACGTCGAACCGAGGCACCAATTCCTGTTTTCGTATCAGCCATGATTTCAAGCCTCCATTACATATTCGCAGCGCCGGCCTGAATGGCCTTGACGATATTATGATAGCCCGTGCAGCGGCAGATATTGCCGGAAAGCTCGCGACGGATAACCTCTTCAGAAACTTTTTTGCCATTACGTTTAACAATATCGATGGCCGACATAATCATGCCCGGTGTGCAGAACCCGCATTGCAAACCATGATGCTCTTTAAACGCCGCCTGCATCGGATGCAGCTCTGTTCCCTTGGCCAAACCTTCAACAGTTGTCACATCAGCACCTTCACAGGCCACCGCCAAAGTGGTGCAAGATTTAATGGCCTTGCCATTCACATGCACAACACAAGCACCGCATTGGCTGGTATCACACCCCACATGGGTTCCGGTGAGTCCTTGATGTTCACGAATAAATTCAACAAGCAGCGTTCGCGTTTCCACGTCCTTGCTCACAGATTTTCCATTGATTTTGAATTTTACTGTCGGCATTTGGTCCTCCCAGTTGCGAGCAATCTTCAAACTGAATGTTCACACCCAATCCAGCGCCCGTCATTATTCACATTGAAGCTCAGCACCATGACTAGTGTTCGTCAAGACACTTTATAGATAAGCCTAGCCCAATCTTGAATTTATAGGTGGCAGCCACACCGAAAATTCTTCAATTGGCGTTCTTATCATCTCAAGTTTAAAATAGCGTATGACAAGTGAGCAGACAGGAATGTGATCAAGCAGGATTACCTCATTGCTCTAGTCACGGCCTTCGCAAAGCCGGAGCAAGAATCGCCGCCAAAAAACGGAGCCAGCGATCTTCAACTCATGACGATTTTTGGGTGGACCCGTGCTGCGCAAATCGTCATAAGCTTTCGCAAGCTGCCCTGCCGCTCATGGTTCCCCGAACGTAAAACGAACTAAAAGTGTCCCACTTTCAAAATATGCTAACAGTTTCGATAGCTTATTTTTGAATGGTGATCCCTGCGGGAGTCGAACCCGCCTTTACAACGTGAGAGGCTGTCGTCCTAACCGATAGACGAAGGGACCTAAGCAGTTTTTCTTAAAACTGCCTCTAAAACAATTTGACTTCAAATTGTCTCTTAAAGTTATGTCGAGCAGTTTGTCTTCAAACTGCGTTAAAATAAATCGTCCTTCCTTAATCCTGCAATCCATTCACCCGCAAGATAACACGGTTAGTCCGCACATCAATCACATAAACGGTGCGGCCAGCATTTATCGTCAGTCGATCACCCGTTAGCACTACATCCTTAAATTTCTCATCCGGCGGCAGTACAATGCCCAGCGTTTGCGTCTCAGGCACCGCCACCTCGGCCTTATTTTTGGCCTTATAAATGATGCCCGCCACCAGTCCGAAGAAAAGCAGCAATAAAACGCCACCCATGATATAGACCAGCTTTCGCAGCCACTTCGGCGCGTCATTTACAACAGGTTCACCTAAATCCGACATATGATTGACACTCCAACTCTTCTCACATCAACAACAACCATTGCCATGCGCTTAGATAAATTCTTGGCGGTGGCTTTCCCTGATTTTAGCCGCGCGCGCTTTCAAAAGCTCATCGCAGATGGCTATGTGTCTGTCGAGGGCCGAGTTGTGGATGACGGTGGCGAAAAATTAAAACCCGGCCAAACGGCAACGGTGAAAATCCCGCCCGCCGCCCCTGCAATTCCACTGGCCGAGATTATTGATCTCAACATCGTGTTTGAAGATAAGCACCTCATTGTGTTGGATAAGCCTGCGGGCCTCGTGGTGCATCCCGGTGCTGGCAATGAAAACGGCACCATGGTCAACGCGCTCATCGCCCATTGCGGCGACACACTCTCTGGCATTGGCGGCGTCAAACGCCCCGGCATTGTGCATCGCTTGGATAAAGACACCAGCGGATTGTTGGTGGTGGCCAAAAATGACAAAGCCCATCATGGCCTCTCAGAACAATTCGTGAGCCACGGATTAGATGGGCGGTTGGAACGTGAGTATCTGGCTTTTGTGTGGGGCAAACCAGAACGCCGCACCGGCATGATCTCCACTGGCATTGCTAGGTCAAATGCCAATCGCCAAAAAATGGCCGTCTCAAATTCGGCATTGGCAAAAGAAGCCATCACCCATTACGAGATCGAAGAACTGTTCGAACACGCAACTCTGGTGCGCTGCCGTTTAGAAACCGGCCGCACCCATCAAATCCGCGTGCACATGGCCCATATCGGAAATCCCTTGCTGGGGGATTTGGTCTATGGCGGCGGCTTTAAAGCCTCAATCAGCAAACTAAGCGATGCGGCAAAACTCAGTTTGAGTTACCTGCGAGGCCAAGCCCTCCACGCCACAGTGCTGGGCTTCGATCATCCCGTGAGCGGCAAGCATATGCGGTTTGAAAGTGATTTGCCGAGTGCTCTGGCAAGGTTGCGGGTGGATTTGAGTTCCAAATAAAACTCAAGACACCGCCTTGTGCAAGATCGACCCAATCAAAGTTTGATAGGGCATGCCTTCTTGCAAAGCTTTGGATTTCAGGCGCATCAAATCATGGCGCGAAATACGCAGTGTAATTTTATCGCGCACCGGATTCATTGTTGCGCGCGCAATAGCTTGAATTTCTTTTCTGCGTTTGGGTGTAAGAAAGCTCACAAAAACAGCATCATCGGCCTCTAAGGCTTCGATGAGCTCTTTCTCTTCTTCGTCAGTGTAACGTCCAATCTTCGGTTCTTTAGCCATCATGGGCTCCACTCAAATATTTCCGCGTCAGTTTTCGGCTTGGATAAATTGTTTTCAAAAAAATATTTTCGCCGTCGATAACATAAGGCACACAGTAAACATAATTGTTGAACAGCACGATATAGAGGCGCTGATGCGGATACCTTAGATCATTCACATGCTCAACATCATCCAACAACCCACCATTCTCAATGGCCAGAACAATATCCTCAAAACAAATGGCGCGATCAAAGTTTGCCTTTAAAAGGTTGTTCTTCGCTTCGCTCCAGAGAAAATTGACCATGCTGTCATTGTACAGACAAAGTATGGCAAGTCAACTGGTGGGAAAAGTAGCGCTGACAAAGGAGCGGAAATTGTTGGGATGACCCAATCCTCGACTGTCCCAAAGTAGTGATATTTTCCCTTGACTCGGGCCAATTTGCATTCAGGCTAAGAATGGTAGGTGAATGTATCATAGAGAAGAAAATGTGATGACCTCCAACAATTCAGACATGCCAGACCTCCGCAAAGTGGTTTTCACTCGGGAAGTAATATATTTTGGCGTGGGAGAGAAACTCCCTCGCCCCATAACTCGAGTGCTGGCTGCTGCTGTCGTCCTGAACCCTTTTGCAGGAGCAGGTTATATTGAAGATCTATCCATCCTCTTTGATCTAGGACGACGCATTGGTGAGAAGCTTATGCCTGAAGTTGTTTCCCTGCTACCGGGCACCCACCCGACAAGTTATGGCAAGGCGGCCATTGTCGGAACCTCCGGCGAATTGGAACATGGTGCAGCACTGGTCCATCCTTTGCTCGGAAAGCCAATGCGATCAGCAGTGGGTGGTGGCGAGGCAATTATCTGCTCCAATGCAAAAGTTGCAGTTGCAGGAGCAACAATTGATGTGCCGCTTGCCAACAAAGATAATATATGGGCGTTTGACTATCTTGATACGCTGACATTCAGCATGGCGGACGCTCCTCGTCCCAATGAAATCATAGTTATATTAGCCGTGGCCGATGGTGGGCGACCAAACGCTCGAGTTGGCAAAGGTAAATTGGCTTAAATCTGAAGTTAGCTAAGTGGGCTATTTCCCATTCACCGCCACAGCCGCCCGCACCAACGCCTTGAACGCGGCCTCGTCAATCTCATCCGCCTCATGAATATCAATGGCGCGGCGCACGTTGCCCTCCAAACTGGAGTTGAACAGGCCCTTGGGATCATCCACCGCCGCCCCCTTCATAAAGGTCAGCTTCACAACCGCTTTATAAGTCTCTCCGGTGCAAATAATACCGTCCTTTTCCCACACCGGAACGCCGCGCCATTTCCAGGTTTCCTCCACATCGGGCACAGCTTGTTTAATCAAAGCTCGCACACGCGCCAACGTAACGCCCCGCCAGTCGCCCAGTTCTTTAATCCGCGCATCTATCAGTGCAGCAGCAGTTTCCATTTTTTCGTCCTCAACCAAATTGCCATCGCGATCAACGGCAAGCCCCACGCCATCCATGCATCCACAGCATAAAATGTGTAAAAATATTTGGGCACTCCGAAGTATTTCCACAAGCCTAGATAAAGCCGAAAGAACAGCGCGCCTGATGTGACCGCTGCCAACATCAACATGCAAGCGCGGTGCGCCGCCACACGGCCAGCTCTAATATGCCAAATACCAAAGCCGAGCAGCACCAACCAAATCACCCCTTGCGCCGCAAAGCCCGCTGCGGAAATTTTCGTCACGGGCAGCAACACTGCCACTGGAATGGCTGTTATACCCGCAATCAAAATATCAACCGCCGCAACACGCCCAACAAACCTGTGCCAACTTGTGCCCCGCAAAAATAATACCAGCGGCACCAGCAGCAGCGCCAATCCACCCGTCACCATATGCACCGGAAAAATAATCGGCAGAAGCTCCAGTTTCACCAAAAGCGCTTCGGGAAAGCCACCATTATCAAAACTTTCAGAAATGCCACGCAGCGCAACATAGATGACAAAAACTCCAATCGGCGCTAACATCAGCCATCGCCAAACCGCCATAATTTTCGGGCTAACTTTGCTCAAACGGAGTTCATCATGTTCCATCGCACACTCTCTATCGCAAGCGCAGCAGCAGGCCTAGCCCTCACCTTTGGCGGAAATTTGGCCCACGCCACCACCGAGCAGTATTATGGCCGCTGGACCGTGAGCGATGATAAGCCCGCTTACTCCTCCAAGGGCATCGTTTATAAAACCATTGACATTGCTCCCTGCGGCAATGATTTCTGTGGGCTTTCTGTGGCCGATGACAACTCTTGCGGCAAAACCCTGTTCCGTTTTTTCACCACCCATGCGGCTGATGAAGAACTCACCGGCCATGGCAAATGGGGCGATACCAAAAAGAAGCTGCAAATGGGCTATGCCAAGCCAGACAATGAAACGCCCTATATGTATGTGGCCGTGGGCTCTGACGATATGGACATCACCGGCCGCGAAGGTAGCATCCCAACGTTCCAAGCCAATTATAAAAATGTGGGCCAAGCTTCCTGCACCGCTGAATAACCCAAATCCGCAGGAACTTATCCCGCGTAAGATAGTTATCTAATCTGTGCCAACAAAAGATACTTTTAATTTGAAAAACGCTTCCTATATATTTCGGAAGCGGGGCCGCCCAAAGATGGCCTGAAAGAAGGGGAATATGGCTAAGTCTATGAATGTGCCTATGATTTCGGATGCTGAAGGCAGCCTCAACAAATATTTGCAGGAAATTCGCAAGTTCCCAATGCTGGAGCCGAATGAAGAATTCATGCTGGGCAAGCGCTGGAAAGAGCATGGCGACACCAAAGCCGCCCATAAACTCATCACCAGCCATCTGCGCTTGGTGGCCAAAATTGCCATGGGTTACCGTGGTTATGGCCTGCCCATTGGTGAAGTTATTTCCGAAGGTAACATTGGCCTCATGCAAGCCGTGAAGAAATTTGAGCCTGATAAAGGCTTCAAACTAGCCACCTATGCCATGTGGTGGATCAAAGCTTCAATCCAAGAATATGTGTTACGCTCATGGTCGCTAGTTAAGATCGGCACCACCGCCAGCCAGAAAAAACTGTTCTTCAACTTGCGCAAAATCAAAGGCCGCATTCAAGCTGTTGAAGAAGGCGACTTGAAGCCAGAAAATGTGAAATACATCGCCAAAACTCTCGGCGTGGATGAAAAAGACGTGATCTCCATGAACCGCCGCATGGGCGGGGATTCATCGCTCAATTCGCCTTTGCGGGCGGATGCTGACGGTGATGGCGAATGGCAAGATTGGTTGGTGGATGATAAGGATAGCCAAGAAACTATTCTGGTCGAAAACCAAGAAAGCCAAATGCGCACGGGCTTGCTCGGTGAGGCTTTGTCCAACCTGCACGCCCGTGAACGCCGCGTCATCGAAGCCAGAAAACTTCAAGATGAACCAGCAACTTTGGATGACCTGTCAAAGGAATTCAAAGTAAGCCGCGAACGCATCCGCCAGATCGAAGTGCGGGCGTTCGAGAAGCTGCAGAAAGCCGTGAAGAACGCAGCACAGAAGGCGCTGGCCCCGAGAGTGAAGCAGCTAGAGGCTGCACTCTAAACCCGCAGATCAAAGAAGGAAGCTTTCGGATTAATATCCGGAAGCTTTTACAACCGTACACTTTTTATGGAAATCTCTTTTGCACTTTGCCAAGGCAGCACTAATTGCCTGATTTTTTGTAAGTGTGTTGTCATAAAGGGAAGTGCAACCCCTCTCATTACCAACCAACGCTTTTGATTATTGGTATGATGCGTAATTCCGTACTTCTACAATCGGGCATCTAAATGCCCAAGCATTGCCGTGGAGCACGCAAAACGCACAAATCGCTAAAACCCACTTCATTGTTCCAACTCCGATTTTATAATTGGCAACACTATGTCGAACTAATTTGCTTTTTCAAACGAAATCTAGAAAAATTCCTTCTCAATAAATGCTCCCGCTCGCTTCCGGCACACCCTGCCCCATATTCATCTTCACTTCCGGCCCAGTAAAAATCTGGTCGGCATACAGTGTACCGCCTTTGCTCACGGCCCCCACGGCCAGCTTCACAAAATCGCGGGCCAACATGGCCTTTCGGTGTGGCGGGCTTTTCACCCATTGTTGAAACAGGCTGGCGGCCATGGCGGTGTTAACATCCCCGGGCTTGCTCACACGCGCGGCATTCTCCCCCATTATGGGCAGAACCATTGTCCCGGGCCTCAGGGCCCGCATACGGCTTTCAAAATTATGGCCGGTGCTGGCCACATGCCCAACGCGGCCTTGATTTAACATATCCAAAGCGTGGGCGCGGGCCTCATTTAGCATCACACTGTCCACAGCCAAGGCTGGCAAACCTTTGGCTGCACGATAAGCATTGGTAAGCCGAAACAACTCAGCTTCAAGATCGGCCCGCACCAAATTTTCAGCCACCGCTTGCGCCGCTAGCCGCGTTGAGGCCTGCACATAGGTTTCCCGCGCCAAGCAAAAAGCCGGGCTTAACACTAAACCCAAGCACAACAGCATGATGCGCATCTGAATGAAATTCACCGAGATTAACCTTTCAGCAAGCGGAATAACTTTACACCTAACTAACTTTCCGGCCTTATAGCCGAATCACTTCGCAGCGACAAAATATTGGAACAAATTCTGCCAGAGAAATCCTCCGAAATCGGGCTGATGCAAGCGCGCATTATTCAGCTGGAGCGCGATATTGCCCATTTGATCCGCCATGATCAACTCACCGGATTGATGAACCGTGCATCATTTGTTCATGATGTTGATCTCATCATGCAAAATGCCGATCATAGCGCCAGCAAAGGGGCCATGATTGAAATCAGCATCAAAGGCTTGCCACGCATCACTGGCTCGCTCGGTCGCCACGTTGGCGAATATGCCGTTTCGGCCTTGGCCGCGCGCTTAAACCTGTGGCGCGCCGCAGATAGCTTTTGTTGCAGGTTGGATTATTGGAGCTTTGCTGTCTTCATTCCAAAAATCGGCGAGCCTTTGGAAGCGTTAACCGCGGCAAAGCGCATCATCGAAACTTTGGGCCAATCGATCGATTGGGTCGATCGCAAATTGACCCTCGAAGTAACAGCTGGTGTTGCCCTCACATCGCCTGAAGATCATGATGCTGCAAGTCTTTTGCAAAACGCGGGGCTTGCCTTGAAAATGGCGCTAGATCGCTCCGGTGCTGGTTATGGCTTTTACAACCCAGCCATGGCTCAAGCTGCCAAGCGCCGCAGCGATGTGCTGTCTGCTTTGTATGATGCTATTGAAAATCAATATATGCACCTAAATTTCCAACCCTTCTTCAAATCTTCCACGGGTGATTTAAGCGGCTTTGAAGCGCTCATGCGCCTCACTCATCCTGAAATGGGCGTCATTTCCCCAAGCGAGTTCATTCCTGTTGCAGAAGAATCAGGCCTCATAAACAGGCTGGGTGCTTGGGCGCTGGCTGAGGCTTGCCATGTGGCCGCCAGTTGGCCCGCCCACCTCACAGTAGCTGTCAACATTTCGCCTGAACAATTTTATTCCGGCACCTTGCTCACGGATGTGCACAACGCGTTGGAGCTGTCCAGTTTTCCCGCCTACCGTTTGGAAGCCGAAGTTACTGAAAGCACCATGCTGAAAGACACTGAAATGGTGTTGCAACAACTCACTGCTTTGCGTGATATGGGGTCTGCCATTGTGCTCGATGATTTTGGCACTGGCTATTCGAGCTTGAGCTATCTGTGGAAATTCCCATTCTCAAAATTGAAAATTGATCGCTCATTTGTGCAAGCCTTGGAAACCACCCCCATGGTGCGCGGCATGTTACAATCCATCATCGGTCTATCACGCAATTTAGGTTTGAAGATTACAGCTGAAGGCATTGAAACCCAAGGCCATGTTGAAGCCTTGCGTGAGTTCAATTGCGATTATGTGCAAGGCTATCTCACTGGAAGGCCAGCCAATGCCACCGATATTCCAGGCATAATTCTTAAAAAATTTGCCGAACAATTGCGCCCGCAAATCAAAACCAATGTCATGCCGATAGAGAATACGTTTGCGTTGAAGCGTTAAAACAACTTTATCTTAATCAATCCTTCGAGGCTCGCTTGCGCTCGCACCTCAGGATGAGGGTAGTATATCCTCATGCTGAGGCGCTCGTAGCGTGAGCTGCGAGCCTCGAAGCATCTGCCAATTCAAGTCTCAGTCCGCAAATGGGTCCGTCATTAAAATTGTGTCTTCGCGCTCTGGCGAAGTTGAAAGCAGCGCCACTGGGCATTCAATCAACTCTTCAAGATACTTCACATATTTAACGGCTTGCGCAGGAAGCGCCGACCATGAGCGTGCTCCGGCAGTTGTTCCCTTCCAGCCTTCAAAGCTTTCGTAAATTGGTTCAACCCGCGCCTGCGCTTCTTCTGCCGCCGGAAACAATTCAATGCGCTTGCCATCTAGCATATAGCCCGTGCTCACTTTGATCTCATCGAGACCGTCAAGAACATCAAGCTTGGTCAACGCAATGCCCGTGATGCCAGAGGTCTTGATCGCTTGGCGCACCAGCACCGCATCAAACCAGCCCACGCGGCGCTTGCGGCCTGTCACAGTGCCAAACTCATGCCCGCGCTTGCCAATCCATTCACCCACATCATTCATCTGCTCAGTGGGGAATGGGCCAGAGCCCACCCGCGTTGTGTAGGCTTTGCAAATACCTAAAACATAACTCACCGCTGATGGCCCAAGACCAGAACCCGCAGCCGCTTGCCCAGCAACTGTATTGGATGATGTCACATAGGGGTAAGTGCCATGATCAATATCCAGCAGAATGCCCTGCGCCCCTTCAAACAAAATGCGCTTGCCTTCGCGGCGCATGTCGTCAAGCTTGGCCCACACCGCATCAGAGAATGGCAATATCTTTGGTGCCACTTCGGCCAATTGTTTAAGAACGTCGGAAGCCAAATATTCAGGCTGGCCAAGCCCGCGCCGCAGCGCATTGTGATGCGCCAACATGCGGTCAATCTTCGGGCCAATCGTGGAAAGATCAGCCAAGTCATTCACCCGAATGGCGCGCCTGCCAACCTTGTCTTCATAAGCAGGGCCAATTCCGCGCCCCGTGGTGCCAATCTTGCCAGCACCTGCTGCCTCTTCGCGCATGCGGTCCAACTCGCCATGAATTGGTAAAATCAGAGTGGCATTGCCCGCTATGCGTAAATTCTCACGGCTGATTGAAACACCTTGTTTTGTGAGCTTTTCAATTTCAGCAATCAAAGCCCATGGGTCAATCACCACACCATTGCCAATAACCGAAAGTTTGCCTGGCCGTAAAATGCCCGATGGCAAAAGCGATAGTTTATAAGTCACGCCGTTAATAACGAGAGTGTGGCCAGCATTATGCCCGCCTTGAAAACGCACCACCACATCGGCGCGTTCCGAAAGCCAATCAACAATCTTCCCCTTGCCCTCATCGCCCCACTGCGCGCCAACAACTGCCACATTGGCCATGATATATCCCTCTCAGACATGACAACGGCCCCAGAGCATGATCGCTCCGGAGCCGTTGCAGGTTCATACACCAATTGCGAGCACGCGCAACCGGACTTTATATCGCTGTGGATCACATTTGGTGAGACAGAAAATCAATGTTAAACAGCCCTTCTATGTCTGCTACAAAATATCGGGTAGGTCAGTCTCCTGCACCCCAACTCTTATCCCAAGGTAGCTTTATGATTGAGATTGCAACGGAACGGCTTATACTTCGGCTTGTTCCCCAAAGCGCACTTCTAGCGACTGCAAATGATGAGACTGCCAAGACAAGCGAGTTACTGGGTGGGCAAATCCCTGATGCTTGGTTTGATGATCCTTGGGTAGCGCGACGTCTCAAGCAAATACAGGACAACCCAAACTATGAACCATGGTCCATTCGAGCAATTCAACTTCGAAATACAGCTGAGGTAATTGGCAAAATAAATTGCCACGACGAACCCGCTCCCTATTTGTGGAATGGCAGAATCTCGAGAAGCATCGAGTTGGGTTATAGAATATTTACTCCCTGGCAACGACAAGGATTTGCAACAGAAGCAATCACAGGATACTGTTCGTGGGCGGCTTCGCTTGGCGTAGAAAGTTTGGTTCTTTCTATATCACCAAACAACACAGCATCTGTTCGCTTAGCTCAAAAATTGTCAGCAGTTCAAATCGGTTCGCAGGTTGACGATGTTGACGGACCTGAAGACATTTATTTTGCATCCATTTTGGCTCCAACTTAATGCAAAGCGCAATTCTGGTGGTGTGGGTCAACCCGATTTGCCAATCGAGCTGACCCACTGCGTTTTACTCATTCATGCTGATATTCACAGCTTCAGGCGAAGTAACCCTATAGCCAGTTTTGATCGCCTTTTCGGCTTTTGGTTCCAAATCAAAGTTCCAAGCCAAAACCCCGCGCCGCTTTTCAAAGTCTTTAACCGTTGCTGGCGTTGAATCCGGCAGGGTCTCAACCGTCACGTCTTCCTGAGTTGAAAACGGTGCGCGATCAATCACTGTCACCGGGATCATCACTTCATGCAGATTGGTGACGGAAATATCCCATGCCAAGGTTTGCACATGCGAAGTGGTGAGAATACCTTCATCACCTGAGTTGCGCTTCACTTCAGCGCGCTTCACTTTGATCATATCATCAGCACCAAAGCCAAGCTTGCCATCTTCACCAGCGCTAAGCAGCGGCAAGGAACTCTGCCCCATAAACATGCCATCGCGATACAAGTTCACAATGCCTGGCAATAATGGCGCATCGCCCTTCACCGTAAAGAAAGCAGTGAGATAGGCAGTCGGATCAAGACGAGGCACAGTGATTGCTTGCAACTTCGCGGCAAAATCATCGGTGCCAATGCGCACTTTTTTTGCTGTGCCGGTATTATCCACACTCACGCGGCCAGCAATAATGTAATTCGCATTGAAGCCCGCCACTTGCAGTATCGCTTCGCGCTGCAGCGCTGGCTTATCGGCAACCTCCTTTGCAATCTGGCCCAGCATATTTTCATCTTTCTTCGCTTCCATAGGTGCAGCCGCCGGAGCCGCTCCACCATCGGCATAAGCTTTGCTTTTCAAATCATCATAAATCGCAACTTGAATTGGATCTTCGCCCAACTCCGGCGCAGCTGTTGCCCCCAAGGGCCGCGCAGTTGAAAGCGTCAGCGCCACATCATTCCAGCTCTCACCTGAATATTGCACAACCTCAGCACGCCGAACGATGTTGAGCTTCGCCGCTTCATCCTTCGTAGGCAGCGTCATGCGCGCATCATAAAATGGTTGCCAGCCTGCTTCTTGAATGCGGTAACTGAGTTTGAACTTGCCCAATGTCTGCGCCGCAGCAGCAATATGCACGGCCACTTGCACATGGGCCACATCGCTTGGTGCAAGGGCCGAAGCTTTGATTTGCAAATCCGCGATCAACTTATCAATGGCGCGCTGGCGCAACTGCGCATCATGTGTGGTTTTTGAAATCGCACCAAGCCGTGCGCCCACCAAATCCACCAACCCGCCAAGCTCAGTAACATTCACCGTTTTGATCGTTTCAGTGGAGGTGGCCGGCATCAATTGCTTATCCGCTAGTGAGAGCAAAAGTTTGCGCTGATAATCCGCATCGGAAATCACTTGGTCTAAACCCGAGCGCTCATCATTCAGCGCTTCAATTTGGCCATCTATAACTTTGCGCTGGGCATCATATTCAACCGAAGAAAGCTGCACCAATTTGGAATCAACTGATGAAATCTCCAAACCCTCTCCGCCGATGCCTTCAACCCGAATGGATTGGGCATCAATGGTACCCGGCAGGTCATCTAAAATCAGCGTGTGCTCACCAGCAGATAATGTGGCCTCCGTCACCCGCACCACATCGGCCCCTTGGGGGAACACTGTAACGGCATCCACATGTGACGTGGCCTTAATATCTTCAGCAAAAGCCGGAGCCAAAAAAGTTGTCGATAACAAAACAGCTGCAAGCGCAATTTTCATAGCGTTCCTCCAATTGGATTTGAATCCCCTTGAATGAACGAAAGGACAGACTGCGGGCGGCATAAAGGCATAAAGGTGGCAAATGAATGAATTCCTTAACAAACCATTTATGATACCACGCGAATGCAATGCCGCCTGCCGTCAAACCATAGTAGAATCATCCCATAAATACGATTTCTGACAGCTCGCTGACAAACCCCACAAGCCTAATGTCAGACCAACCCACATATATCTTCAACCACTTGAACAATTTGGGAGAAATTTGATGACTAACGAAACAATCCTCTCGCGCCGCTTGGCCTTGGGCCGCATGGGGGCCATCGCTCTGGCCGCATTTGCAGTGCCAACAGTTTTAACAGTCACAACAACCTTTGCTGATGAAACCGAAGGTAGTGATGGTGGTGATGACAAAAACGGTGGCGACACTGGCGATGATGGTGACACCGACAAGAATGGCGGCGACGAAACCGACGACACACCTGACACCCCCGACACTGGTCAAGGAAGCGACGATGGTGATGTTCTATCGCCCGCAAAGAGCATTGCTTCATTGTTCAAAAGAAAACGCAAAGGCAAATGAAATAATCACTTTACAATCGAAAAGTGTAAGGGTCGGGAAACCGACCCTTTTTATTTAACTTTTAATCAACTATGAAAACTCCACATTCAAAATCCAGTTTGACCGCCGCCTAGATTGCCCCGATAATCAAAACCCCAATCCATTAACAAGAGTGCGCCCCCATGAAAACCCGTTTCGGCTTCCTCCTTTCGCTTCAATTGTTGCTCTCGGCCAGCCACGCAGCTTTAGCCGCTGCCACGCCAGAAGAAGCCGCTCGCCTCACCACCGTCTTTCAATCTTATCTCGGTGCCGAACCCGGTGTTGTGAAAGTTGAACCAGATGGCGACAACTATACCGTCACACTAGATATTGCCCCATTGGCCGCCAAAGCCGCAGCCGCGGGTGCCACCTTTACTCTTACGCCCATTGAACTCAGTCTATCCGATGAAGGCGAAGGCAAATGGAATGTGAGCCAGGAAGGCCCGCTGAATTTCAGCATGAAGGCCACCGACAAAATGAGCGCCGATGTAAAAATTGAAGACTATAATTGGGAAGGCGTTTTTGACGAAAAGCTTGGCACATTTTCGGAAGCCTCTGCGGAAGTTAAAAACATTTCTATCGCTGAAACCATGAATGATCCCGCTCAAGGTAAAATGGATGTAATAGCCTCCATCAAAGGCCTGAAAATCGAGCAATCAGCAGAAGCTGGCTCTGCTGGTGGTGCTGATATGACTGCAAAATATGAACTGGATACAGTGTCCGAAACCATCAACATGGGGGGCAACCCCGCTATGGGCACGCCGCCAATGAACTTGCTGATTACGGCAGCTAGTGGCACTTACGACACAACAGCCACAGGCGTAAAATCAAAATCAGTTTTTGATCTCGTTGCATTCTTTGTGGCCCACCCCAGCGAAGACTTGATCAAAAAAGATCAAGTCACTTTGAAAACCTTGCTGGCCTCAGCTCTCCCAATTTTTGATAATGCGCAAGGCTCGGGCACATTTAAAACCATCAGCATCGGAACGCCCATGGGCCCGGTTGGTGCCGACACCATGACCTTCGGTGCCGATATCAACGGCATTGTGAAGGAAGGCAGTCTGCGCGAAAGCCTTTCCATGACAGGCCTCACTGTTCCGCCAGCCATCGTGCCGCCATGGGCAATCACTTTGGTGCCAAAGAATATAAGTTTCGATTTTACAGTTTCAGGTTTTGATTTGGCCGCCCCAGCCCAGCTCATTCTCGCAGCACTTGATCTTGCAAAAGACAAACCTCTGCCCGATGGTTTTGAGGCTACGTTGATGCCAGCACTCTTGCCCACCGGCAATGTGAGCATCACTTTGAACCCTACCAGCATCAGCAATGATCTTTATTTTGTGAATGCTGAAGGCGCAATGGTGGCGGGTCCTGCAGCCATGCCATCCGGCCAAGCCACCATCACCGCCAAAGGTTTGGATGAGGTTCTCAAAGTCATTCAAGCTGCTCCACCAGAAGCAGGTGTGCAAAGTGGTGTTGCCATTATCGTTGCCGCCAAAGGCATGGGCAAAGCCGAGGCCGATGGCACACTCACTTGGAAAATCGAAAGCACACCTGATGCCAAAGTCTTGGTCAATGGCATCGACGTGAGCAAGATGCAGTAATAAATCGCCTAGAGGCCCAGCGTATTATAGCGCTGGGCAATGGCGGTTATTGCAATCATATAAGCGGCATTGCGCAAGCTGATTTTATTGTCATGGGCTTTGCGCATCTCAACAATTTTGCTGAAGGTCAGCATAATGCTGTCTTCCAAACCAGACTCAACCAGCCGCCGTTCAGTTGGCCCTTCCAACATAAATTCGCGGAATCTGCTGTCGATAGAACCGCCACTCTGGCGCTCCAGCTCAGCCACCAATTTCATATTCAAGGCTTGTTCGCGGCGCTTTTGCAAATGACCAAAGCGCATATGCGAGAGATTTTTCACCCACTCAAAATAAGACACAATCACGCCACCAGAATTGGCAAAAAGATCAGGGATCACCTCAACACCGCGCCGCTCAAGTTCGGCTTCAGCTTCCGGCGTCATTGGTCCATTGGCTGCTTCCACCACTAACTTTGCATCAATCTTCCCCACATTTTGAGCGTTGATCACACCCTCCATTGCTGCGGGAATTAGAATGTCACATGGCACCGAAAGAATATGCTCAGGGTCCAATATCGTTTCGGCATAAGCAAAATTGCGGATGCTACCAGTTGTCTGCAAGTGCTGGCGGAGCGCTGCAATATCAAGCCCGTTTTCGTTGATCACACACCCATCATGTTCGCCAATGGCAATCACTTTGGCACCATCTTGTGCCATGAAAACTGCCGTATGCGCGCCCACATTGCCAAAGCCCTGAATGGCCACGCGCTGACCTTCCAGTGAACTTGATGCAAATTTCCAACGGTCAGCAATATCAGATTTCAGATAAGCCAATGTCGCAAAATAAACCCCCTGCCCAGTGGCTTCATTGCGGCCTTCAATGCCACCATGGCTCAAGGGCTTACCGGTCACACAAGCCGCGGCATTCAAGTCACCACCATTTAATCTGCGATATTGGTCGGCAATCCACGCCATTTCCAACGGACCAGACCCCATATCAGGCGCAGGCACCACTTGCGCTGGACCCAGCAAACCACGGCGGATCAGTTCAGAAGCAAAGCGCCTGGTAATCACCTCGCGCTCTGCCACCGTCCATTGCGAGTTATCAATTTTCAAGCCACCTTTAGCACCGCCATATGGCAGATCAGCCAGCGCGCATTTCAAACTCATCAAGGCCGCCAGTGATTCAACTTCTTCGCGCGTCACCGCCATGGAAAAGCGAATGCCACCCTTGGCTGGTTCCACATGATCAGAATGAACTGCTGAATGGCCCTCAAACGTGTGCATTTGGCCGCGCAGCCTCACCCCGAAATTCACCGTGTAAGACGAGTTACAAACTTTAATCTTGTGGGCCAATGCCGCATCAAGGTTCAAGTGCTGAATGGCAGCATCAAAGTTTTGGGCAACGGCGGCACTGAAGTTGAACATGGGCGTAAAGCTCCTGATCGAAAACCCGATTGTTTCGGCTGAGATTTAATGTATATCCAATCACGAATTGCGAAAAGTATAATTTCCGCACCATATGGTGCAAACAAGGGTTAAACCAAATGGCCATTGCTGCACCTGCCACCTTACACGATTTACACGAGATCATAGCTGAACAATTTCCACTGCTCACCGCACAAGAACAATTGGTTGCAAAATTCATTGTAGAAAATCCAGCCAAGGTTGCTCTGCTCAGCATGCGCAAACTTGCAGTATTCTCGAATGTGTCGCCTTACACGGTGATCCGGTTTTTTAAAAAATTCGGTTTTGCCAAGTTTGATGACCTCAAAGAGCTTTCAGCAAGCGCCCTCACAGTCGATCCCGTGGCTACCTTGCAAAAAGCTCAACAGCAGGCCGAAACAACGCCAAGTGTGGAACCAGGCGGCATGTTGGCCACTCAATTGGGCCTCATATTGAGTTCTATCAATAATCCAAATTCTAGTGAACTAGATCGCCTCGCCCGCATCTTAACCAGAGCCAAGGTGAATTATGTTTTGGGCTTCCGCGCCTCGCAAGCCATGGCGCAGCACTTTCATTATTGCGGCCAACACGCCCACAAGAACATGCTGTTCATTTCAGGCGCTGAAAGCTACGCCATTGATCAAGTGGCGGGCATTGGCTCGGATGATGTGATGGTGGCACTGTCCTTCAAGCCCTATGCACAGCTCACAGTGCGGCTGTGCCAATTTGCAAAATCGCGCGGCGCACGCGTGGTGGCCTTTACTGATAGCAAGCTTTCGCCGCTATTTCGCCTTGCAGATGAAAGCGTGTTTGTGCCAGCCGATGGTCCATCTTATTTCAACTCAATGGTAGCCCCCACCATTGTGCTGGAGCGATTATTGGTGCGGATGCACAAATTGAACGACGATCAAGCAGCTTCCCGCTTGATCGCCCATCGCAACTTGCACAAATACTTAGATCGGCAGCGCTAACTTAGAATCGCAATGCCCGCACCTGCACCACATTGGGCACTTGGCTCACTTGGTCCATCACGGATTGTGGAACTTCACCATCGGTTTCGATAATGCTGATGGCGTCTCCACCTTCAGCAATACGGCCCAAATGGAACGTGCCCATGTTGATGCCCGCATTGCCCAACAAGGTGCCCACGCGGCCAACAAAGCCAGGCCGATCATTATTGGTGATATAGAGCATGTTAGTTCCGAAATTGCATTCAAGCTCAATGCCCTTGATTTGAATAATGCGCGGCTTGCCATCGCCAAACACAGTGCCAGCCACCGCGCGTTCAAATCGATCAGTTTTCACTGTTATGCGAATATAAGTTTCATAAGCACCGCGTTTGCTTTGCTTCACTTCGTCAACTTTAATGCCACGCTCGCGTGCCACCACTGGCGCCGACACCATATTCACCATACCGATCTGCGCTTGCAAAATTCCAGCCAGCGCTGCCGATGTTAAAGCGCGCGTGTTGAGGTTGCCCACTTCACCCGCATACTCAATAACGATCCCGATAAGTGGCTCTTCCGTTAATTGCCCGGCAAAGCTACCAAGTTTTTCAGCTAAAGCCACATAGGGCCGCAAGCGTGGAGCTTCTTCGGCGGTGATGGACGGCATATTCAAAGCATTAGAAACTGCCCCCTTCACCAAATAATCTGACATTTGCTCAGCCACTTGCAAAGCCACATTTTCC